>DAOUCM010000093.1:0-12954 GCA_034431895.1 Anaerolineales bacterium | reverse complement strand
GATTTGCTTTGGGTGGTGTCGAGACACAATCCTCCCGTCCACCAAAAACGTGGCATAATGAGAGCGGCCTCCTCGATTGACTGAACCCAAGCAGAAAAACGAACGGGGGCCGACGTATCGGTCTGGGTGGGTGGATTTGCTGGCTGGGCCGCAATCTCACAAGCAGAGCCATTCCACCCGACCAATCACGCCGCCTAAGGGTTATCAGGAGGAGCTGAAGCGAATTTGGTACTTGCCCTCTCCCAGTCGCAGCAGATCGGCGGCAGAGATGACGAGATTACGCCAGGCTTCGAGCAGGCGGAAGGCCAAATTCCTGGCGGCTCCCCAACCGTTGGGAAAATCTTTCTGAAGTAAGTTGCCCTTTTCCATCAACTGAAATATGAGATGACCCAGTTGCAGAAGCAGGTAGAAGATCTTATGAGCGGTGGGGTCTTTGCTGTAAGAATGTTCCAGGTAGAGTTCGCTGTTTTTCTGGATATTAAAGCCTTCGTTCTCGATCTTCCAGCGCAGACGGCCACCCTGATTGGCGAGACGGTCGACATTGTACGAAGTGAGTGTAAAGTTGGTCAGCCACTTGTAGTGAGTGGTCTCGATCTGCCCCTCGGCATTCGGTTTGCTTTCCAGACATTCGAGCACATTGAGGGAATGCTGGTTGTTCTGGGTATCGGTGTAATCCAGGCTTTCAGCCCAGGCGTAGTCTTGAACGGTTTGTCCTTGCTTGCCCAGGCGCAGTTGTTTGTGATTTTTGGGTGAATGCGGCAAAACGGCAGCATAACTGCGATTGACATTCGGCAAATCGTCTTCGCGCAGTACAATCATGTATTTCCAGCCATTATCTTCACAAAGTTTGAAGGTGGGTCCCCCTGCATACAGTCCATCCAGCAGCAAACAAATCGACAAGCGCGGGAAACGCGCCTTGAGACGCTTGGACAAGCGGTAGAAAGCTTTCAACTCACAGTCTTGCTTGTCGGCGCTCAAGTCGGTGTTTTCGATGAACTCGGTCATCAGCGAAAACGCAAAACCATTGCTGGTGACCAGTTTGGCCTCCAAGACCGGATGATAAAAGGTGGTTTCTCCATTTGTCGTTGTCTTCTTCAAGCAATGCTCACAGTGACGCTCCCGAAAAGTGATCACACCTGTCCCATCAATCGCCACCAGATAGTACACTCCCAGCAAACGGTAGCGGAGCAACGCTTTCTTGCGGATCAACCCCTCCACACAACGACAGATCACCTCTTGCACTTCCTCCACTTTCAAACGCCTGTAGCCATAGTTGAGCGTGTCGCCATGCGGAACATTCTCCACTCCAAACAAAGCCCCAAACTTGGCTTGCGAAGGTCCGTTTTCTCGCAACTTCGCCTGAACCCCTCGTCGTGATCCCAAGCGGCAGGCGAACAGAAAGACGCCCGTGAACAGCAGGCTATCCAGTGGATAGGTGATCATCTTCGGGTTGCGTGGATCCTGCACCCCAGCAAAGAGCGTGTTCCAGTTCCCAAAATAATGCCTGGTCGTACCGAAAAATGCCTTTAACAAGGCGGTTTGTTGAACTTGGTGATCTGGCGCGGGTAATGGATGTTTTGTTTGCATGCTGATTTTCTCCTGAATGATGTGTCCCCCCAATCATACCCATTCTGGAGCAGAAATAGCGCGAAAAAAGTTCCGAGACCTGCTATAACCTGTCTCCGCTACAAATGAAGAACACCTATCTTTTGTGCGAAAAATTAAGGGTTCGTCACCACTGCACAACCGTGAAGATTCTTGACAAAGCCTAACGACGGAGACACCGAGTCTTTTCTTGTTCTCAATCTCAGTATCTCTCGTGTCTCCGTGGTGAATTTTGGTTGCGGCTGGAGGCAGAACACGCGCCGGTCTTTCCTGCGTGGGGAGTGACCAACGGATGCCGAAGCGGATGAACGGATGAGAGCACCTCATCCGCTGATCCGTTTCCTATCCGCTGGTCGCTTTGGTTGCGGCTGGAGGCCGCGCTATGTCAATTATAATTACAAAAAAGTATTTTTGTTTCCATCCCGTTGCAGCGTTTCAGGTCGCTGTTCAGCATTTCCCTTTGGGGATTGCTGGCGCAACCATCACGGCGCTTCATGGAGAGCCGCTATAATAGAAAGAGCGTCTGGCAATCCTCTTGCATCCCTCTCCAAGATTGACAAAGCAAAATTCGACTCCTTATCCGCACTGTTTATTCGAAGGAAACGTGAACAAAGAACCGAAAAGAATCCTGGTCACCGGCGCGACCGGTTATGTAGGCGGACGGCTCGTGCCGCGCCTGCTCGAGGCCGGCTACCGAGTCCGCTGCCTGGTACGCGATCCGTCACGGTTGCTTGGCTTTGCATGGGCCAAACAGGTTGAGATTGTTACTTGTGATGTGAGCGACGTTGCGCGCGCCGCAGAATTGATGCGCGACATTTCGGTCGCCTACTACCTGATCCATGGCCAGCAGGGTGGACAGGTGAACGCCAAGCGTGACCTGATGATAGCCCACAACTTTGCCCAAGCGGCAGAGCAGGCTGGCCTCGAACGCATCATCTACCTCGGCGAATTGGTAGACCCGACTGCGAATTTGTCGCCTTACTTGCGTGCTCGCCATGAAACGGGGTACCAGTTACGCTACGGCGGCGTGCCTGTTACCGAGTTTCGCGCCGGTATGATCGTTGGCTCTGGCTCGGTCCTGTTCGAGATGATTCGCTACCTCACCGAACGCGAGCCGGTGTTGGTCTGCCCGGCCTGGTTTTTTTCGATCGCCCAGCCGATTGCCATCCGCGATGTGTTGTCTTACCTCATCGCCGCGTTGGAGATGCCCAAATCCATTGGCCGCGTCATTGAAATTGGCGGCCCAACCTGCCTCACCTACGCCGACATGTTGCTGGGCTATGCCAAAGAGCGTAACCTGAAGCGCTGGCTGATTCGCACGCCGGTCTATGCGCCGCGGTTGTCCTCGTACTGGGTGCATATGGTTACGCCCATTCACTGGCGGGTTGCCCTGCCGCTCATCGAAGGACTGCGCACCGACCTCGTCGTTCGGGACGATGCGGCGCGGCGCATCTTTCCTCACATTCATCCCATTGATTTCCAGACCGCCGTCCACCTTGCGCTGGGCCGCATCCAGAGTGACAACGTGGAAACCTCCTGGGCAGGGGCGCTGGTCACCGCCGTTGGAGATATCAAGCCGTATGAATTCAAAGTGGAAGAAGGCATGTTCATCGAGCGGCACCAGGTCTTTCTCGACCTCGAGCCTGAATTCGTTTTTCGTTCCTACATGGGAATTGGCGGCGCGCGCGGCTGGTTGTATTGGGACTGGGCCTGGGCTTTGCGCGGCTGGATGGACAAAGCCATCGGCGGCGTGGGTCTGCGCCGCGGCCGTCGCCACCCTGACGAACTGCGCCCCGGCGAGGCACTGGATTTCTGGCGCGTAGAAGTGGTCGAACAAAACCAAATGCTTCGCTTACGCGCAGAAATGAAAGTGCCGGGCAAGGCCTGGCTCGAATTTCAATCTCTCCCCTCTCCAGATGAGCAAAAAGGCAAAACGCTCTTGACGGCTACTGCGTATTTTGCGCCGCGCGGGTTTTGGGGCGTCGTCTATTGGTATACGATGTGGCCGTTCCACAAATTCATCTTTGCCGGTCTGACGCGCGGTATCGCCTCGCGCGCCTACGCCCTGGCGCAAAAGTCATGACAAATACGCCTCTCATCCTCGTCACTGGTGCAACCGGATACATTGCCGGCCGCCTCATTCCTCGCCTGCTAGACATGGGATACCGCGTGCGCTGCCTGGTGCGCAAACCGCATCGTCTACAAGCCCGCGCCTGGTTCCCTTATGTGGACGTGGTGCCTGGCGATGTCTTGATTCCGTCAACCCTGCCCCTGGCGTTGGAAGGCGTCCACACCGCCTATTACCTGATCCACAACATGTCGAGCGGACGCGGCTACACCAAGCGCGAACTGGCAGCAGCGCGCAACTTCGCTGCAGCGGCAGAAGAGGCGGGCATACAACACATCATCTACTTGGGCGGGCTGGCCGACCCTGAACAACATCTTGCGCCCCACATGCGCTCGCGCATCGAAACAGGCCAAACGCTCAGGCAGGGCAGCGTACCTGTCACCGAATTCCGTGCGGGCGTGATTCTCGGCTCGGGCAGCATCTCGTTCGAGATGATTCGTTTCATGACCGAACTTTTTCCCATCGTCCCAGGTTCCAGGTGGTTCCATAATCATTCCCAGCCCATCGCTGTACAAAATGTCATAGATTATCTCACCGCCGCCTTAGAAAATCCGAACGGATACGGCCATGTCTTCGAGATTGGCGGCCCTGAAGTCGTCCAATATCGAGAACTCATCCTTGGCTATGCCCAGGCGCGCAAACACAAGCGCATCATGTTCCTCCTGCCTTATATTCCCGTCTGGTTCATGGCCTTTGGCGTATCCTTGATGACCCCCGTTCCCTATCCCATCGCGCACGCTTTGGTCGGCGGCTTATCCAAAGAAAGTATTGTAAAACATAACGAAGTTTTACGCATTTTCCCCGAAGTCAAGTTGATTGGCATAGACGAAGCCATCCGCAACGCTCTTAGTTTTTTATCGCCCCTGCACGTCGAGCGCATCTGGAACGATAGCCAGCATAACACGAAACACCTGAAACACGGGGGCTTCTTCATTATCCATCGCAAAGCGCAAGCAAAGGCTTCGCCAGAAAAGGTCTTTTCTGCGGCCATGCAGACTGCTCTCGCAACAGGCTGGCAAATAGAAGCCCATGAACCGTATCGAAAAATCCTGATTCGTAAAACGCATACCTGCGGAGACGAGTGGCTGGAATGGCAAGTCAGTCGAGAGAATACCTTCGCCTGCTTGACTCAAACTGCGTTCTTTGCCCCGCGCGGCCCGGCCGGCTTTCTCTACTGGTATGGACCGTGGCCGCTGCGCCTTCTATTCTTCAATAAAGTGTTTCGCGCCATCGCCTGCCAAAGTGAAAATAAGATTCTGCATTCCGAAAACATTGCTTGACAGCATTGTCTTAGTATACTTTTCATAAATTCTTTCTGCATCTTATCCGCGAGGGCGGATGATGACCCACACACACTTGGAACGAATGGCGAAATCCCGTTCTTGGCAAATTCACCGTCGAAATAGACTGGGAGATTGCTTCGGGTCTCAGTACGAGTGGGAAGAACGCCCGCACTACTCGGCCCTTGCCATGACATTTGTACGGTAGAGTATCCATGACCAGGACATGCTTTGCAACCTGACCCACAGAGGAGCGTATAAAGAGTTGGGTTTTTCTTGAAGAGAATTTGTAACCAGAGCCACGTCGAAAGGAGCTCCATGCCCTCTTCACCCGCCATTGAAGTCCTCGACCTGCACAAGTCTTTCCGTGAAACGCAGGCCGTTCAAGGTGTTCGTTTCGATGTCCAGCCGGGCGAGATTTTCAGCCTGTTGGGGCCGAACGGCGCCGGTAAGACGACCACCCTCTCCATGCTCTGCTGTCTGTTGCGGCCCGACCGGGGCGAGGCGCGCGTGCTGGGGCATTCCATCCTGTCCGACCCTATGGGGGTCAAAGCGGTGCTGGGAGTGGTGCCGCAAGACATTGCTCTATACGAAGACCTGACGGCGCGCGAGAACCTGACCTTCTGGGGCAAGATGTACGGGTTACGCGGCGCAAGTCTGAGGTCGCGCGTGAACGAGGTGCTGGAGGTCATTGGCCTGAGCGACCGCGCCGGCCAGCGCGTGAGCAAATATTCAGGCGGCATGAAGCGGCGCGTCAACATCGGGGTGGCGCTGCTGCACAAGCCGCAGGTCATTTACATGGATGAGCCAACCGTCGGTATTGACCCGCAGTCGCGGCGCAGTATTTTGGACAGCGTGGTAGCCTTGAAGGAGCAAGGCATGACCGTGCTGTATACCACGCACTACATGGAAGAGGCGCAAGAACTTTCTGACCACATCGGCATCATGGATCACGGCAAGATGATTGTCTGCGGCACACATGATGAACTGGTCAAACTGGTCGGTCAGCAAACGCGCATCGAACTGACCTTGAGCGCCCAACCCGAAAAGGTAATGGCAGCCTGGCGCAACCTGGATGGGGTGGTGCATGTCTCGGCCAACAAGGAAGAGGAGCAGCGCATCAGCGTCCTCGTAGAAGACAGCAACCTGGTCTTGCCGCGCCTGTTCGAGACGGCTACTGCCCTTTCGTCGCGTATCACCTCGGTGGACATCCGCGAGCCGAATCTGGAAGCGGTGTTTTTGCATCTCACTGGACGCGCGTTGCGCGATTAGTTTTTTTTATCTTCCCTATGAAAGTCCTCGACATTGCCCTCAAGGATTTGACCCGCTCCTTCCGCAGTTGGTTTGCTATCGTCTTCATGTTCGTCATTCCGCTGCTGGTGACGGGCATGTTCTACTTGATGTTTGGCAGCGCCGTTCGGAATGGTGGATTCGACCTACCCAAGACCAAAGTCATCGTCGCTAATCTGGACGAGGGCGGGCCGAAATTCCGCTTCAAGCCTAAAGACCTGCCCAACGCGCGCGACGCCAAAACGATGGGCGACCTCATCGTGCAAATCCTGGAAAGCGACGAACTGGCCGACCTGGTGGAACTGTCCTTTGCGCCAGACGCCGCTTCCGCCCGCGCCGCCGTAGACAGCCAGACCGCCCAGGTGGCCATCATCATCCCGGCGGATTTTTCGCATCAGTTCGCCGACCAAGATGGGGAGGCGGTCATCGAGTTCTATCAGGACCCAACCTTGACCCTCGGCCCAGCCATCATGCGCGCCTTCCTCAACCGCTTTACTGACGGCATGTCGGGCGTCAAGATTGCCGTGAACCTCTTGGAAGACGAGGCAGACCCTGCGCAATATGCCCTGGCCGGTCAAGTGGTGGATCGTTATCTGGAGATTTCGCTGGCGCTGAGCGATGACCTGGAAGGCGACCTGCTGGCGGTGCGCGCCCCCTTCCAGGCTTCGCAGGAAGAGAGCGGCGCAGACCAGGATTTGCTACTCTCCCTCATCAGCCGCATCATGGGTGGGATGATGATTTTCTACGCCTTCTTCACCGGCACGTCGGCAGCCGAGAGCATCCTCAAAGAAGACGAGGAACGCACTCTGCCGCGCCTGTTCACCACGCCTACCTCCCAAACGACCATCCTGGGCGGCAAACTTCTGTCGGTCTTCCTGACGGTCAGCGTGCAGGTCATCGTCCTGATCATCGCCGCGCAACTCATCTTTGGCGTGCAGTGGGGCGCGCCCCTGGCTGTGAGCCTGATGGCGCTAGGCATCATCCTGAGCGCCGCCTCCTTTGGCATCTTCGTTAACTCGTTCCTCAAAAACACCAAACAGGGCGGCATCATCTTCGGCGGCGTGTTGACCGTGACCGGTATGCTTGGCCTGATCAGCGTTTTCTCCGCCGATTCACCGCTCACCGAGCGCATGGGCGAGACGGTTGCTTTGCTCGTCCCGCAGGGCTGGGCCCTGCGCGGTCTGCTGTTTTCCATGAACGGCGATCCGCTTTCCAGCCTGCTCATCAACACGCTCATCCTGCTGGGCTGGAGCGCGCTGTTCTTCGTCGTCGGCGTGTGGCGTTTCAACCGGCGTTACGCCTAGGAGCCAGCCATGATCCGCATCTTCGACATCGCCCTGAAAGACCTCCGGCAGTTGACGCGCGACTTCAAAGTCTTCATGTTCCTGCTGCTCATGCCCATCCTTTTCACCTTCTTGTTCGGTTACGCATCGGGCGGGTTCAGCGGCGGGGCAGACGCGCGCATCCCGGTCGGCTACCTGGACCAGGACAATACCTGGGTGAGCCGCGCTCTGCACGATTTACTGGACGATTCGAGCGTCATTCGGCTGGACGAGAATTTCTTGCGCTCGGCAGCCGACCTCGAACGGATGGTTGCGAACGGCGACCTGCCAGCCGCCATCATCGTCCCGCCGGGCTATGGCCGGGCCGTGAGGCAGGACAAAACGGCTCGTCTCGACCTCGTGGCTGATTCTGACCATTCGGCCTGGACCACCATCCGGGCCGAGGTGTTGACTGCTGCCAGCCGTCTGGAAAGCGCCGCCAGCGTCGCCGCCATCTTGGAGGAAATTGATTCCGAGCGTATGCCTTTCAGATACATCTTTCGGCAGGCGCTGGCCGCCTGGCAATCGCCTCCTATCGCCGTCAGGGAGACAACCAGCACAGCCATCGAGAAAGCCAGCGATGAGCGCATGGCGCTGTCGCATACTTCGCCGGGCATGATGCTGCAATTTGCCATTGCCGGCCTGTTGACCGCCGCGCAGATCATCGTGGCGGAGCGTAAATCGCGCACCCTCCAGCGCCTGCTGACCACCGCCACGCGCCGCATTCACGTCCTGCTCGGCCACTACCTGGCGATTTTCGTTCTCATCTTTACCCAATTCCTGCTGCTGATTGTCTTTGGACAATTCGTCTTCGACGTGGCCTACCTGCGAGTCCCGGCTGCCACGCTTCTGGTAGCCTTCACTGCTGCTTTGTGCATTGCCGGCCTGGGACTTTCGATTGGCGTGCTGGCGCGCAGTGAAGAGCAGGCCATCAGTTTCTCGCTCATCCCCATGTTCGTGTTCGCCGGGCTGGGTGGGGCTTGGATGCCGCTGGAATACACCGGCGAGACTTTCCAGGCCATCGGTCACCTCTCCCCCGTGGCTTGGGGCATGGACGGCTTCAAGAACATCTGCGTGCGCGGGCTGGGATTCGAATCCGTTCTGCTCCCCTCAGCCGCCCTGGCGGGATACGCCCTGCTGTTCTTCGGGCTGGCCGTCTGGCGGTTGTATGTTACAGAGGAGAAGTGAACGACACTACATGCGCATCAACCAGGCGGCTATCGCGGTGGACAGCCGTCGCGGGACGAGGCGATTGCTCCAGGCCATGAGGGAAACTTTCCAACCGGGCACCAGGCTGGGGCGTCCGGCCAGAAGCGCTTCGATTCCTTTCCGGGCGACGCTCATGCTGTCCATTTTGGTCAGACGGTAATACAGGCTGCCTTCTTTTTGTCCGGCAACCTGGTGAAATTCTGTCACGATGATGCCGGGGGAGAGGGTGGTGCATTTGACGCCAGTGCCGCGCAATTCGTAGTGGAGGGCTTCGCCCAGACTAAGCACGAAACTTTTGCTGGCAGAATAGGCAGCGTAGAAGGGGGTAGGCTGGTAAGCGCCGTTGGAGGCGATTTGCAGGATGTACCCAAAGTTCCTGGAGACCATATCCTGGGCGAACAGCCAGGTCAGGTGCGCCAGGGTGAGCATGTTCAGTTGCAGCATCTGGCGGGTGCGTTCCCAATCCGTATGCAGGAATTCGCCATAGACGCCAAAGCCGGCGTTGTTGACCAAAACATCCACTTGCAGGCCTTCGGCTTGGAGTTGGTCGTAGAGTATTCGAGGCGACTCCGGCAGGGACAGATCGAGCGGGACGATTTTTACCCTCACGGCGGATTGGCCGTTGATCTCCTGCTTGAGCGCCTGCAGGCGCTCCTGCCGCCGGGCGACCAGGATGAGGTGGCAGCCCGCAGCCGCCAGCAGGCGGGCAAAGTCCGCGCCCAGGCCGGAGGAGGCGCCGGTGACCAGCGCCCATTTGTCTTCGAGGATTTCAGTTTTCATAACAACCTCTTGATGGTGGGTCGGCAGATATTTGCAAAAAGGCTTGCAGGATTTCGACGCCCTGCGGCAGGCGTTCCATCACCACCCGCTCCAGGTTGTCGGTAGGGCGGTGAAGGCCGGTCTCGCCCAGGCGGGTGTCGAGCGTGCCTGCGCTTGCAGCCGGGATGCCCGCAAACAGGAACGAGCCCCCATCGCTGTTGACCAGGCCAGCCGGTTGGGCGGGAGCGCCGGTCACTTTCTCGACCGCAGCCGAATACGTCTGATTCAACGATGAGGCGGTGGCAAGGGAGCGGAAGGCATCCCCATCTTTTTCCCAGTAGATGTAGCCCCCGTTTTGCGCCATGATCTCCAGGTTCAGCGCGCTTGCAGGCAGCGGCCAGGCGCGGCTTTCGACGTAGGCGCGCGATCCCTGCATATTGACCTCCTCGCCCGTGAACAAGGCCAGGGTGATTTTCGTCTCCGGCGGCAGCGACTCTCTCTGGGATAGTTTTTCTGCCAGCCCCAGCAGAATGACGCAGGCCGCGCCGTTGTCCACCGCGCCCTGGCTGGGTTTCAGGGTGCGCCCCAGCGAAAGATGCAATCCCATCCCCCAGGCCAGCAGCAACAGCGGTATCGTCAGGAGGACGCCGATCCAATGAATAGCGTTGTTCACCAGCCAGGCGTCCAGCGGGCCCCAACACCCCAGCAGCAGGGTCAGCAGGATGCCCAGATTCATGTGCCGGAACAAGTAGGCTCGTTGCCGGTGGTCGAGCAGTTCGGTCTTGCTGTCGTAATGGGCGCTCAGGATGATTTCTCGCCTGGCCCCCGGCGGCTCGAACTCGATGAGAATATTCTCCCCGCGCCGCGCTCCCGGCCAGGTCACCAGCGGCCAGTGCAGAGCCACGTCCAACGTGCCGCCCAGCAGTCCGATGAGCGCGATGGGCAGCGTCGGCCAGCCCCAACGCGCCCAGACCGCCGCCGCCAGCAGCGAGCGGGAGAGAATCAGCCACAGGCCAACGCATTCGAAGAAATAAGGATACAGACGGAAAGCGTGTATGTGATAGGGGATGCCGCGCCGGTCGAGCCACTCTTTCAGGGCGCGCGCCGTCGCACGCTCGGCAGCACTTCCATTGGGACGCGGGACAGACAGGATGCCCATCAATTCGCGGTAATCAATCATGGTTCAGGATGCGCTCCTCGAAGGCGAACAGAGCCGGCAGGCCGCCGGTGTGCAGGAAGATGACCGGCTCATCTCGCCCCCCGAGGCTGCCTCGCTCCATCAGGTCGAGCAGGCCGCCGAAGGCTTTGCCGGTATACACCGGGTCGAGCAGGATGCCCTCTGTCCGCGCCAGGGTGTGGATGGCGTCCACACAAGCGCGCGAGGGTTGTCCATACTTCGGGGCGGCATAGACGCCCTCGATGAGAGGGATGTCGGTTGCCTCGAAGGTGTGTTCTTCTCCCAGGCGGCGGCAGATTTCGGTAGCCAGGCGCGCCAGTGAGACGGGAAATCCCTTCCACAACTTGCCCACGTCGATGCCCAACGGGCGCAGGGACGAGCCGATTGAACGGAGGCCGGCCAGAAGTCCCGCCAGCGTACCGCCCGTGCCGGCGGCTGTCACCAGGTGCGCGTTCCCCATCCCCAGCGCCTCTGCCTGTGCGTGGATTTCGAGCGCGGCGCGCGCGTATCCCAGGCAGCCCAACCACGAATGCCCGCCGACAGGGATGAAGTAATGCCGTCCGACAAAAAGCAAAGCGACCAGGTGCGCCAGCCGGTTGGAGGCTTCCAGGCTCATGCCGCCGCCTCCACCGAAGGGGATGAAGCGCATGTGCGCGCCGCAGACCTGATTCACCAGCAGGTTGCCCGCCATCTTGCGCGGGCGCGGCTCGAAGTAGAACAGGTGCGGCTCGAATCCCAGTTTGCGGGCCGCCGCAGCCGTGATGCGGGCGTGGTTGGATTGCAGGCCGCCGAACGTGACCACCTTGCGGAATCCACGCTGGCGCGCTTCGGCCAGCAGGTATTCCAGTTTGCGGGTCTTGTTGCCGCCCAGGCCGGGGCCGAGGCCGTCGTCGCGCTTGATGTAGATTTCCCTGCCCAGGCGGGCGCTCAGGCGCGGCAAGTGTTCCAGCGGCGTCGGGTATGCGGCCAGGGGGATGCGGGGATAACGATCCAGGCTTTCCTGTACCTGAAGAACGGATGACATGGCGTGTAGGCGGGTTAGCGTTTCAACAGTTTGGCAAGGCGCTTCCCCAGCCCGATGATGGTCAGCACCGTTGGGCGCGCCAGGGCTTCGGGGAAAACGCTGGCGTCACAGGCGTACAATCCTGGCGTTTCGGTTTGCAGGTTTTCATCCACCAGCGTACCGATGCGCACTGTCCCGCTGGGATGTGTGCCGCGCAGGGGCGTGGTAAAGATGCTGTCTGCCTTTGCCCCGGCTTCGAGCAAAATCTTGCGGCAGACCTGCTCGGCGGCGCGCATACGCGGGCGGTCGTTTTCGGTCAATGGTTTGCTGATCTTGCCGTTCGGGAAGACGCCGCCGGAGATTTCGTCTTTGAGTTTGATCATCACGCCCAGCGTGTTGTTCCAGCGCGGCCAGGTGAGGGCGTATCGAGGCCCTTTGAGGGCGTTGATGAGCGGATAGAGCAGCCAGGGATCTATCAAGGTGCTGAGCATGTAGCCTTCGTCCAGGTTTTCCCACGACCAGGTCATGGGCGGCTCATTCCCGATGCCGCGCTCTGCGACGACACCGTAGACCATGACGGTAATGTCCATGGTCATGCCCTGACCGGCCTGCTTGAAGCCGGAGGCTTGCAAGATGCGCGGGGTGCCGATTCCGCCAGCCGCCAGGACGACCGTTCCGGCCCGCGCGGTGAACGGTCGCCCGCGCAGGCGTCCCTCCACTCCCGCTGCGTGTCCATCCTCGATCAACACGCGCTCCACACGCGCGCCGGTTTGCAGGTTGCACCCGGCTGCGACGGCCTCGTCCACGTATTCGGCGGCGCTCCATTTTGCGCCGCAGCGACAGCCCAACATGCACTTGGCGCCGCAGTCGAACTTTTGAGCGCGCGCCGGTTTCATGAACTTCAACTGCGGTTCCCAGGCATACCCCAGTGCCTGCGCGGCCTGGGCGATGCGTGTGGAGGCTCCCCCGCGCAGATGTTCCGGCAGCGGTTCGATTTCCAGTTCTTCGATTGTCTCAGAGACCTCCTTCGTGATGTCCACTCCATATTTGTCCTTCAGCCAATCTGGCGGCGGCGCGGCACAGCCACAGTACATGCTGGTGGCGCCGCCTACCATGAGGGGCCGCACGATATTCAGACCTTCTTGGGTGAAGAGCATACTGGCGCGGTCGGAATACAAGAG
>DAOUCM010000092.1:0-9128 GCA_034431895.1 Anaerolineales bacterium | reverse complement strand
CTGGGAGAGGGCCGGGGTGATGGGGTCTCCCTCTCCCGCTGGGAGAGGGCCGGGGTGAGGGGGTCTCCCTCTCCCGCTGGGAGAGAGTCGGGGTGAGGGGGTCTCCTTCTCCCGCTGGGAGAGGGATGGGGTGAGGAAGTCTCCCTCTCCCGCTGGGAGAGGGACGGGGTGAGGGGCCTCCCTCTGCGCGCAACTCGAACAAAACAGCGGAGCGAGATGGTCTTTTGCAAGTGTCTTTTTGGTCGAATCAGGGTTAAGATTTTTTGATGAATTCTCTCTCGCCTCATCCTGTTCAAGAGAGTGTCTTGGCGGCCTCTCATCCTGGCGACCCACGTGACCGTCAGACCTTCTACTTCCGCATGACGCCTTTTCGCGCCGTCGTCACTTACTTGCTCACGCAGTTCTTCCGCTTGTTCATGAAACTGGACGTGCGCGGTCTGGAGCATTTCCCGTTGGATGGAGCCGTCATCTTGGCGTGTAATCACGTCACCAACTTCGATGTCTTCCCCATGCAAATTGCCTTGCCGCGTCCCATCTTCTTCATGGGCAAGGCCGAGTTGTTTGCGTTCCCGCCTTTTGGCTGGGTTTTGCGCAATTTGGGTGCCTTCCCGGTCTATCGCGGCGAGAAAGACGCCTGGGCCATGGCGCATGCCCGCAAAGTCTTGGAACATGGCGCTGTGCTGGGGATGTTTCCCGAGGGGACGCGCAGCAAAGGGCGCGGTTTGGGAGTAGCCAAGACCGGCAGCGCGCGCCTGGCCATCGAGATGGGCGTACCTATTGCGCCGATGGTGGTGATTGGCAGCGATGCCTTCTTTGCGAATTTCCCGCGTCGCGCTCCGGTGAGCGTGCGCTTGCTTCCGTTATTGCATCCGTTGCCCGGCGAGACGCCGCTGGCTCTTACCGACCGTCTGATGTTCTCGATGGCTGCTGCCCTGCCCGCAGATATGCGGGGCGTGTACGCTGAAATTCCCGCGGGCTTTGGAAATTCGTTGAGCGGGTAGGCGTATTGCCGCTACACGTGCTTGGCCTACCCCTCGATATTATTGCCTGAAAAGATACCCCCCTGCTTCTGTGAGAATGTGACGGCTTTCATGAGAATTGGGTTCTATCTTTTTTCGTAATCTGTAAATGACGTTCTTGACCAGCGTCGAATTGCCTTGCCCGTAAAATCCCCAAACTCGCTCGATAATCTCTTCATTGCTGAAAATTTGATTTGGATGGGACATCAAAAGGTAAAGTACGCGGAACTCGAGCGTGGAGAGGTGGATTTTCTTTCCATTGTGTCCCAGTAAGTGATGCTTTGCAGGTTCCAGTATATAGTCTCCAATGGTCAGTTGATCGAGGCTTTCTACTGGCACTGTCCATGAGCGATGCAGCCACACTTTGACTTTAGCCAGAAACAAGGCAGGGCTAATCGGTTTGATGATGCAATCGTCTGCGCCGGCTTGGTATGCCTCCAGGGAATGAGATTCGTTGTTGATGGGTGTCAGTAACAACAGGGGGGTACTGGAGTGTTCACGAAGATCGCGGCATATCTGGATGCCGTTGACATTTCGCGAGGTCACGTCTACGACTATCAAATCTGGCACTGCTTCTTCGATGAACTGGATAGCCTGTTCGATAGAATAGGCTATCAGGGGTTGGCAGCAAAGTTCGGTAATGCAGTGAGCCCAGATTCTGCTTGTAGTAGGCTCATCACACACAATCAAGATGTTGGTTTGGCTCATCCATCCTCCCGACTTGAATGGCTCCACTTACCCCTATTATAGCAACGATTTCGAGCGGAGCAAAAAGGTTCGTTTGATATGCCCAAACCTTGTCAAGGGAGGAGTCGCTGGTGATTGCCCGCATCTTTGTTATCGTCTTACGCATCTACTGTAAGCGGGCGACTATTTTTTGCAGCCTCCTTTTCCCCAGCCGGTAAAAGAGATTCATGACCCAGCCCTGGTTGGCTAGCCAGCCAGTCAATTCACTCTTCAAGGCCCTCAGGCCGTGTGGAGGCGCCGGCAAGGATATGGCCGGACTGAAGTCTACCGCGCGGTTGCCTATTTGGAAGGTATAGCGGCCAGTCTGTTCGATGCTGGGTTGGGCTTCTAGGAAGGCTCGCAAGGCTTGACGTTCACTTTCGTCCAGCCATTGGGGCAAGTCGGAGGTGGCTTTGAAGTTGCAAATCAGCGCCAAGTCTTGCAAGAGTTGTTTCTGCTTTGGGGAAAGATTGTTTTGCACCGAGCAGAAATAGGCTACATCTGGGTCGGTGGCAAGCACCGGAGACAGCCACAGCCGATGCAGCGTGGTGCGAATGGCATTTTTGGCTGCTGGCGTGGTGGGGTTGTACAACAGGATTGCGTCGCGATGGTTTTCCCATTCCCCGGCCACATCCGGGCCGACGCGCAGCGCGTCGCACAGCCCAAGGCAGGGCAGGATAGGTGCGCCGCAGGCCAGGAAGTAAGCGTCGCTGCCCATCGCCTCGCGCATGACCTTCAAGCCTTGACGCAAAGCGGTTTCGCGCGCTACGTTTTGCCGACGTACTCCAGGCAGGGCGCCCGCGTAGAGGAAGTCCAATTTGAGATAGTCAAAGCCCCAAGCGCGTACTTGCTTCATCAGGCTGACAAGAAAATCCAGGACGGCTGGATGGGTGGTATCTAGGGCATAGAGCGGTTCGCCCCAGTTGAAGCCGGCTGAAACCGGTTGACCTGCCTCGTTTTGCAGTAGCCAATCGGGGTGTTGGCGGAACAAAGCCGAGGAGGGGACAACCACGAGGGGCGCCAGCCACAGGCCCGGGGTCCGCCCTGAAGCGCGGATTTTCGAGGCTAACGCTTCCATCCCGGAGGGGAATTTGTCGTTCGGTCTCCAGTCCCCAATGGAAACCTGCCAGCCGTCGTCTACTTGTAGAACGTCGAAGGGCAGGTCGCTCAGGCCGTCGAAGATGCGCTGGAGCAGGGTTTCTTCGATGGCGGTATAGAGACTGTACCAGGAACACCACACACGCGGAGCCGGACGCCCATCGGCAGCGCCGAATTGCAATTTCAGTTGATGAGCGTAGGCAGAAAAGACCTGTCTTTCTGACCCGCAGGCAACGAACCATTTGCCTGTGCCGGTTTCATACCAGCCGTGTAACTGTCGGTCGTGCAAGGCGACATGGGCCTCCAGTCCCAACGCACCGAGCAGCAGGACATCGCCGTTTTCGAGTTCTACCGCCTCCAGCCAGGAGCCATTTGGCGCTGGGTGATGGGCATACAGCGGGTCAATTTGCATAGGGTGTAACAGAGCCGGCTTTTGGGTGTGCAGGCGGAAGTCTGGTTCGAGCCAGGCGGTCAAAGACCAGGACTGCCAGCCATGGCGATAGTATTTACGTGGTTGCTCTGGCAATTGCAAGAAGACGGTTGTTCCTTGTAAGATATATCCTTCAGGCACCATTTCGGCCTGGCTGGCCGTGGCTTCAAGTTGCAAATGGTTGAAATGCAGCGGTTGCATCGGAATTGCCTTTCGAGAGGAGAGGGGTGTCGAATGAGCGAATTCTAAAGCAAAAAAGGCGCTGACGGGGATTTTTTGAGATTGTATAGGTCAGAAAATCAGTTGCCCAAGCAGGGAGATGTTTACGGTTTTCGCAATACTTTTGCAATCTTCTGGTAACTTTGCTGTAACGTTCTTTGATGGGCTTCCCTCCTATAATGCGTTCGTGAAAACTTTTACAGGGATGAGAACGTTCGTATCCTTTTTCTCAATCCTATATCCTGCAAAGAGAATCACTCTGCAGAGAGGGCTTGTGCAGATGGAGGTGTATCAGAGAAGAAACACTGCTAAGAATTCATCCTTTCCCCCTACTCTATTTAGAAGGAGACCTATCATGAACTTGAAATCTGTATTTCGCATGGTCATGTTGTTGGTATTGGCGTTCAGTTTGCTTGGCGTCAGCCAGCCTGTGTTCGCCCAGCCAGCCGCGGATGTTGAAGTGGTTGTCCGCGATTTGACCTATTGGAACGGTACGTTTTCCGGCTCGGTCAATGAGGCGCGCTATGAAAAATGGTCGTTCTCGTTCACTGAGCAGCATACGTTCACTGTGACCGCCACAACCACTTGGGGAGATTTGGTGCCGCTGGTTACTCTGTTGGATGCAGGCGAGACCCCTCTCGTCTCCCAGGTTGGCTCGTTCACCAGCACCCAGCCGGCGGGAGACTATTTCATTCTGGTTCAGCCCCAGTCGGGCAGCGGCAATTACAGCCTGACCATTCGTGAAGCCGGAACGCCTAGTGGGACATCTGTCTCTGTGGATGTCAATCCCTCCAGTGTGACCGTAGGGGAAAGCGCCCTGGTAACGGTCAGCCTGAACAATGTTCCTGGCGGCGGCCTGACCAGCGCTGAATTTACTTGCACCTACGATGCCAGCCTGATCGAAGTCAGCGCCATTACCGACGCAGGGTTATTTGGGTCCGATGCGGCTGTGGCCATCAACGGCCCCGACAATGGGGCGTTTATCTTCGCCATTGCAGGTAGTAATGGACGAAAAGCCACCACCAACGGTGCAGTATTTACCTTCAATGCGCTTGGCTTACAAATTGGCGAAGTCACCATCACTTGCCAGGCGCGGGTCTCGATTGGTGACCAGACCCTGACCGAACTCTCGCCTGCTTCTGACACGCTTTCGGTCGTTGCCCAGCAAGGAACGTTAGCAGGCACGGTTCATGCCTACAAACCTGTAACCGTCAGTTTGTATGATGCCGGTTCGACCCTGGTTGCCTCTGCCACTGCCAACCAGGACGGCACTTTCAGCCTGCAGGCGCCGGCTGGCGCTTACACGGCTGTTGCCTCTGTTCAGGGTTACCTGGATGCGCAAGGCGCGGCTACATTGACCAGCGGCAGCACGACGACCATGCCCACCATTACCTTGCCGGCTGGCGACATTGACGGCAACGATGTCATTGATCAATTCGATGCCATGACGATTGGCATGAACTACAATGGCTCTACACCGGCGGCTGCCGATTTGAACAATGACGGCATCATCAACGTTCTCGACCTGGAACTTTTGGCTGCCAACTATCGCCTTTCTGGCGCTCTTGTCTGGCAATAAGTGAATAGACAAGGGGCGCGCCTCAAGCGCGCCCCTCCCTTCATGGAGTCTAGAATGAGGCCACTTACATCATTCTTCCTTGCGGTGATGCTTGCCATCACCCTTGTTTCTGCTGCTGCGGCCCAAACGCCAGAATCTATCTGGTTATCGGCAAGCGCCACCTCCTACAAAACCAATGAAACGGTCATTGTCAACGTCAATGCCCTTTCGAGTACACAGATTCAAGGTTTTACATTTCAAATTCGATATGACCCGGTGTGCTTGCAGCCGATTGGCGCTACCAGCCCGCTGCCAGGGATGAACGGCTTGGCGCTTCCGCAGACTCCCGGCCTGGTAGACGCGACGTTTGCCAGTACCACACCGGTGATGGCTGCCGGCGTGATTGCCGAAGTGCGCTTCCTGACTTTGGGCGGCTGCCAGACCCATCTTGTTCTGGAAAGTGCAGCGCTTGCCATTCGGAATGCCGATGGATTTGCTGCGCCCTTACCAAACATTGCTGTTCAAAAGACCGATATAGCCTTGGCGGTGGACAAGGAAGTCGGCAATTCTGAAGTTGCGCCGCCGGTATCGGGTGGCACGCCTCTTCCGCTTGGAATTCAGCCTGACTCCTCGACCGACGCGGGATTTCCGCTTTGGCTGGTTATTCTGCTGGCTCTTGCTGCCGGTGGCATGGGTGTAATCATTACCGTTCTTGTACTACGTAAATCGTCCAAAGGTTCTTCCACTTCCGCCCCATTTTGAACAGGAAATGGTGAACTATGGCGAGTAAACTCAGATCCTTTTTCAGCGCGGTAGCCCTGCTTCTGTTGTTTACAGGTCTGTTTCCTATGCAAGTTCAGGCGCTTGCTTTGCCTCCCGAAAATATGTTTCAATTGCCGTGGGAGCGTGGATTGGCTTGGATTGCCATGGATACCATTGACAACGGCACCAAGCGTTTGCCCACCAGCCCGCACAACTATGCGATGGGCGGTGCTTTGGATTTTGCTCCCCATGTCGGCATGAAAATTGGGGAAGATACCTCGAACGCCTGGGTGACGGCTGCTGCCGCGGGTACGGTGTATGACGTTTCCTATTGCCATGTCAAAATCAATCATGGCAATGGCTGGACCTCGGAATATTACCATCTTGCCAATGTCCAGGTGCAAGTGGGGAGCGTGGTGGCGCAAAATCAGCATCTGGGAATCATTGACAACAATGCCAATGGTCAAGTATGCCTGGGAAATATCTGGCCTGGGCCGCATGTCCATTTTACTATCCGCCCAAACCTTGTAGGCGCTACGTTGGCTGGCTGGAAGGTCAATTACAATGTCACGAAGAACCAAACAACATTCGAGAAGCATGGCCAGAGCCTGGGGTCATACCAGCCCATTCTCAACGATTTCGATGCGCAAGTGGTCATGCGCGGCTTATTGGAATGGAACACTTTCTACACCGGCAATGTAGATGCCTATCGTTACGAACGTTGGTCGGTGCAATTGCCCGAACAGCGCACTTTCACTGTGACAGCCGCTCGTGAAAGCGGTGATTTGACGCCCCTGTTGATTTTGCTGGATTCAAGCGGGAGTGAGATTGCGCGCGCTGCTGGCGCTTTGACCAGCACGCAAGCAGCCGGCAATTACTTTGTCCAGGTACAACCCCAATCGGGGAGCGGCAATTACAACATCATCCTACGTCAGCAAGGCACAAGCGAATTATCCGCCTCGGCAACCATAGAGCCGCCCAGCATTGCTGTCGGTGAAACAGCGCTCGTTTCCATTTACTTGAACAACGTGCCTGCCAGCGGCTTGACCAGCGCTGAATTTACCTGTAATGTCGATCCTTCTCTGGCCGAGATTGGCAATATCGCAGCCGCAAATCTCTTTGGCAATGACCCGGCCTCTGCACTCAACGGCCCTCAAAATGGGACTTTCATCTTTGCCATCGCCGGCAGCCATAGACAGCGCGCTACCACCAGCGGTGTGGCATTTACCTTTACCTTGCGAGGCTTGCAGGCGGGGCAGGCAGTGGTGAATTGCTCCGTGCGCGTCTCGCAAGGCGACCAGCAACTCCTCGCCATCCCCTTCCTTTCTGCTACTTTAGTGATTAGCGGAAGCGTTCCTGTTACGCCTACCGCTACCACGCCACCTTCTCAGCCTGTCCTTCAAGGACGGGTACTTTCCTATAAACCTGTTGCCATCCGCTTGTATGCGGCAGATGCTTCTCTGGTAAATTCTGTCGAGACTGATGCTAACGGCAACTTCAGGTTGACTGCTCCGGTAGGCAATTACACCATTACGGCTAGCGCCGAAGGCTATCTGGGCGCGCAAGGGAATGTTACGCTGACAGACGGCGCTGTGGTTGAATTGCCCATGATTACCCTGCCGGCTGGCGATATTGACGGTAACAACGTCATTGACCAGTTCGACGCCATGACGATTGGCATGGGATATAACACCGCTCTGCCGTCTGCCGCCGATTTGAACAACGACGGCGTCATCAACGTCCTCGACTTGGAGTTGCTGGCCGCCAATTATCGCCGTTCCGGCACGCTCGTTTGGCAGTGACGGTTTTACTCGTACCAAGGCGAAAACGGCCTCGCTACACGAGGCCGTTTTCTTATGAGAGAGGTCCTTATCTCCTGTGAATGCTGTCGAAGCACAAATCGAGAGATTTGATCCTCATGGCTGCGCTGTAGAAGACGCCGACGGCGGCAAGAAGTCCAGCCGCGGCGTTGGCGGTGGGCCGGCGGCAAAGCCATCGGCGCCGCGAAACGTGAAATACGTTACCTGACCAGGGAAAATTTCCACCCAAAATTGCTGTTCTTTCTTATCATATTTCAACGCAAGTTTGTAGATTCCTGCCGGCAGATCGCTTAGCACCAGATTTTCGTCGTAATAAGGATCAGGGTTAGTTGCCCCGCCTCCATACGTGCGCACGGTGCGCAGCGGTTTGCCCTCTGGCTCTGGGCGCACCTCCACGAGATACCAATGCAGGGGGTTCCCTTTTTCGTCCGTCAATCGTCCCACCAGCACGCCCCAGCCTTGCGGCGGCGAGAGCCACAATTCCGGATTGTAGGTATGGTGAAAGGTGTTTTCGCCCAATCGCACCTCGAAGTGCAAGTGTGGGCCGGTCGTTTGGCCGGTACTGCCCATGTAGCCGATGACCTCGCCCGTGTTGACCCATTGACCGAGCGAGGCGTTGATGGCCTCCAGGTGCGCATACACCGTGTACAACGCTTGACCGCGATAGCCAAAATCGTGACGGATGGCAACCGCCTGTCCGTAGGGATCGTCTTTGTTGAGCGGCGCTTCGGTGAACAAGCCCCAACCGGCCCACACCACCGTCCCTGGCCCGGCTGCCAGGATGGGCGTGCCAGTCTCATCGGGAATATCTACGCCGGTATGTACCACGTTGGCGAAGAAGATGCCTCCATAGCGGTATTCTGCCAGCGGCCAGTTGACATGTTCTGCGCTGATAGGACGCGCAAAATAGAAATGATCATAGGGGGAAACCGCCCATGGAATCGGATATAACGGTGGACGCCAGCCCGTGACTGCCTCGGCGCGCGGCGTTGGCAGATCGAAGCGCAAGGGCGGCGGCGTGGACGTGGCCGCTTCGGGCCAATCTCCAGCCTGCTCGCCGTTATTGAAAGCGACCACCGGCGTTGGAGTCTTTCCGCTTCCCCCCGCGCAAGCAGAAAGGATCCATACCAAACCCGCAACTGCCAGCCAGCGCGCCAACCAGGCGGGGCCATGTCCATGCATACAGCGGCGAGCGTTCATGGCATCAATGGAACCAGGATGCCCGGCGTCGGCGTGGGGCTGGGAGGCAGCGGTGTAAACGTTGCGGTCGGTGGCGGCGGCAGGGTGTTCGTTGCAGTGGCAGGCGGCGGCGGAGCGACCGTGTTGGTGTGCGTCGGCCTGGGCGTGGGTGAAAGGGTGGGCGTTCCGGTTGGGCGCGGCGTGCGGGTGGGGACTTTCGTCTGGGTAGGGATGGGCGTTTTGGTGGGCGTGGGGCTAGGCGGAAGGATGTGTGTTGGCGTTACCTGCACGTCTTTAGGATAAATCTCTAGCATGGC
>DAOUCM010000091.1:0-24972 GCA_034431895.1 Anaerolineales bacterium | reverse complement strand
AGTACGGTCACAGCAGACGACGCTTTCATCAAGGAATCGATCTTGCAGCCGCAAGCAAAATTTGTAGCCGGCTATGAGACAATCATGATGCCCGTTTTTAAGTTCTCGGACGAACAAATTGCCGACATTATCGCTTTTATCAAAACAGTGAAATAGAGGAATACTATGAAAACGATGAACCCTGTATGGCGTGGCCTGGCGCTGCTGTTGGCAGGCGGCATAAGCGGTTATTTCATCGGCCTGGGGCTAGATACTCTGGTATCGAAACAGGTCAACTTTACAGCCCCGTTAGCCGGCTTGTTTTCTCTGCTGGGCGCAGTGACAGCCTTCTTCTTCGGGCTGGTGGGATATCGCGGCGTGACACGCGGCCTGGTTTTCCAGACGATTGGCACGCTGATAGGCGGTCTTTTTGTGACCGGCATTCGCGCGCTCATGGGGCTGGAAGCCTTTGGCAATTTCTTTTTCACCGAACCGGCTTGGGTGTTCGGCGGCCTGGTGGGGACGTTGTCTTTCCTGGCAGGTGTGGGGGCGCTGACCGACTGGTTCAAATGGGCGTTGGGTGAATCCACGCCTGAGCATCACGAGGACGAACCAGGCTGGCAAAAATACTTCCAACTCTCGCTCGATCATAAAGTCATCGGCGTGCAGTATACCGTCACCTCCATTGCGGTCTTGGGGTTTGGCGGCATCTTTGCGCTCATCTTCCGCACCGAACTGGCTTCTTCGCAGTTGCAATTCCTGACCACCACCTTCCGGGTCTTCGACCAGAACGGCTTGCAGTTCTACAATACCTTGATGAGCCTGCATGGGATGTTGATGATCGTGTCCATCTTGCTGGGCATCGCCGGGGTGATGAATTACCTCATCCCGTTGTTGATTGGCGCGCAGGATATGGCCTTTCCGCGCCTGAACGCCTTCTCCTTCTGGATTGCAGTTCCGGCGGCGGTGCTTTTGCTCTCGGCGCTCTTCTTGGGCGGCTTCGACACCGGCTGGACCGGCTACCCGCCGCTTTCTACCCGCTCGCCGCTGGGCGTGCAAATGTTCTTCTTGGGTGTGTTCGTGGCCGGCTGGTCGTCCATTCTAGGCGCACTCAACCTCATCGCTTCTGTGGTGCGAATGCGCGCACGAGGGATGACCGCCTTCCGCATGCCCATCTTTGCCTGGGCCGCCATCGCCACTTCGATCATTGCGCTCACGGCCACGCAGTTGATTGGTTTGTCTTTCCAATTGGTGATGTTCCAGCGCCTGCTGGGGATGGGTTTCTTCGACCCGGCCAAAGGCGGCAACCCGGTGCTGTTCCAGCACTTGTTCTGGTTCTACTCGCACCCGGCAGTGTACGTCTTCGTATTGCCTGGCCTGGGCGTCATCTCTGAACTGCTGCCGGTCTTCGTCCGCAAGCCGCTTTTCGGCTACCGCTGGATTGCGATGTCTTCGCTGGGCATTGCGCTGGTGGGCTTCCTGGTATGGGCGCATCACATGTTCACCTCTGGCATGAATGAGTACCTGCGCGTGCCGTTCATGTACAGCACCCTGCTAGTAGCAGTGCCGACCGGCGTCAAGTTCTTCTCGTGGGTAGCGACCTTGTGGCAAGGGAAAATCAGCACCCCGACGCCGATGCTCTTCGTGCTGGGCGGGATCATCGTCTTTTTGATGGGCGGTCTTTCCGGGCCTCCAAATGCTACCGTTTCGACCGACCTGCACCTGCACGACACGTATTTCATTGTCGGCCACTTCCACGACACCATGTTTGGCGGCTATATCTTCCCCTTCTTTGCGGCGTTGTATTATTGGTTCCCCAAAGCGACTGGCCGCCGTATGAGCGAAAAACTGGGCAAACTGCATTTCTGGTTGATGACGCCCTCGTTCTTGGTATTGACTTTTGCCATGATGCGCGTCGGTCTGCTGGGAATGCGCCGCCGCATTGCGGATTACGACCCCGCGCTTGGTTTCGACTTGTCACATTTGATTATGACGGTTGCAGCCTACTTGATTTTCACCTCCGTGGTGATTTTCCTGTACAATTTTTTCCACAGCATGAAATATGGCGAGAAAGCCGAAGGCAACGTATGGGAATCGCGCTCGCCAGAGTGGCAAGTGCCTTCGCCCATGCCCGTCCATAATTATCAACACGCTTTCCAGGTGGTTGGCGAGCCGTATGATTATGGTCTGCCGGGCTCCAAATATGTCGAGTTCATGAAAAGTCAGGAAGGAAAGGGGTAAAGCATGGCGCACAACAAACAAAGCGCCCTCCAACAGGGGCTGATCATCTTTATCTTCCTGGCGGTGTTGACTGCCCTGGAGTTCTTCATTGCGATTGCGATGGATGCGATTGCCTTGCTCATCCTGGTTGCGCTGGTCAAGGCTGGGCTGGTGGTTTATTACTACATGCACATCTATCGCCTGAGCAGCGACGATGAGGAAAATCCAGAATCGTACCGATACAAAACCGGCACGAACCGTCTAGGCTTGTGGCTCTTCTTGCTGTCAGACGCCTTTGTCTTCGGGGGGCTGGCCGTAGCGCGCTTCAATCTGCTGGGGTTGACCCGGCCGCATTTGAGCCAGGAACTTGGCTTGCTGGTGACGGCGGTGTTGCTGATTTCCTCGTTCTTCATGAATCGCGCCGAAGTCTCGATGGAGCATGGTGACCGCAAGGGCTTCCTGGTCAGCACAGGGATCACGCTTGCGCTGGGATTGGCCTTCCTGGCGGGCGTAGTAGGCGTGGAATGGCGGGGCGCCATCCGCGAGGGCGTTACACCTGCGGGTAGCGCAGCGGGCGCCATCTTTTTCATGATGACCGGGATGCACGCATTCCACGTCTTGACAGGTGTCATCTTTTTGCTGGTCATCCTGCGCAACGGCGCGCGCGGCTTGTACAGCGCCGAAAAGCACTGGGGCGTGGAAGCGGCTACGGTCTATTGGCACTTCGTAGACGTGGTATGGATCTTCTTCTACCCGGCCTTGTATTTGATCGGCGCAGTGATTGTTGGATGAATAAAAGGATACGCTAAAGGAAATACTGTTTAGATAAGTTCACCCACGAATGTCATTGCGAACCGCCAGCGCTTTTCTGGCGGTGAAGCAATCTCCAGGTGATCCAGGGGGTTGCTTCAGGTCGGGGAGAGCGCCCGACCCTCGCAACGACATGGCAATGTGCCTTATCTAAAAAGGATTGACCCGAAAGGTTTCTCACGCGAGGGCATAAAATGAATACCAGGTTGTTGTGGGTGGGAGTGGGGTTGCTGGCCTTGATCGGGGCAGTCATGGCGGCTGTGGTGGTTTTTCCCAAAAACGATTCGTTTCGCGGCACGCTGTATGACCCGCCCTTGCCCGCGCCCGAGATAGAACTGACTCAGGGTAACGGGAGCAAGTTCCGGCTGAGCGAGAGACGAGAGGTCGTCACCTTGTTGTTTTTCGGCTATACCTCCTGTCCGGATGTCTGTCCAACTACGTTGTCCGAACTACGGCAAGTGATGAACGGCCTGGAGGCCGACGCGGCAAAAGTACAAGTCGTGTTCGTGACGGTGGACCCGCAGCGCGACACCCCGCAAAAGTTACAGGAATATGTCTCGTTGTTCAATCCGTCGTTCATTGGCTTGAGCGGTTCGATGGAGGAGCTGGAAACGGTCTGGCAAGCGTATGGCGTCTACCGCGAGGTGGTCGAAATGCCCAATTCGGCAACGGGATATTTGGTGAATCATTCGGCGCGCTTGTATGTGATTGACACGGCCGGAAATTTGCGCCTGTCGTTCAGTTACGGCACGCCGGTGGAGGATATTTTGCACGATTTGAAACAATTGTTCAAGGAGAAAAACAATGACTAAAATTCGCTTTTCGTTCACTTTTTTCGTCTTGGCAGTCTTTCTTGCCGCGTGTGGCGCAGCGGGGAGCGGCGAATTCCAGGTGCGCGATGCCTGGGCGCGGCCCGCTCTGGCAGGCGGCAACAGCGCCATTTTTTTCGTCATCGAAAATCCCGGCCCCGCAGACGTTTTGCTCTCGGCTTCCAGCGAGGTGGCCGAGACGGTTGAATTACATATGACCATGATGCAAGACGGCAATATGCAGATGACACATCAAATGAACGTGCCGGTACCAAGCGGCGAGACGGTTTTCGAGCCTGGCGGCCTGCATGTGATGTTGATCGGTTTGAAAAATGACCTGAAGGCTGGCGATACATTCGCAGCAACCCTCCAGTTCGAGAAGGCCGGTGAAAAGACACTGACGATTACGGTCGAAGATCGGTAGGTTTGTCTAGGTTATGAAATCGCTCATCCTCCAGCGTATTGCCTTCTCTATTTTTCTGGGTTTGTCGTTGGCAGCCGCTACCACCGAACTCTCGTACCAGTTGCTCAAGCGCGAAAACCGCGCGCCGCAGCGCGTCGAATTGGTCATTCCGGCCGGCACAGCGGAGGAAATTGCCCAGGGCAAGGCGCCGCCCGACATCCCCAAAGAGATGACCTTTGTGGTTGGCGATATGCTGGTGGTCGTGAATCAAGACAGCGCCGACCATCAACTCGGCCCTCTCTGGATTCCGGCCGGCACGAGCGCCAGCCTGGAGCTGGACAGCGAACAAAATTACGCCATGGAGTGTTCTTTCCAGCCAACCCGCATCTTCGGGATAGACGTGCGCGAACCGGTCACGCTTGCTACCCGCCTGACCGGCATTTTCTTTGCCGGCTTGCCGTTGAGCGCGCTCTTTGCGGTGTACAGCCTGGTCATCGGGCAAGGCAAGAGAAAAAGTCAATGATCTTGCGCGCCATGTTTTCCCGCCGGTGGCTGCTCACCACCCTGCTCGTGCTGTTAGGCAGCGCCTTGTGCATTCGACTGGGCATCTGGCAATTGGAACGCCTGGAGCAGCGCCGCGCCTTCAATGCCCACGTCCAGGCCATGTGGGAGGCTGCGCCGTTGACCCTGACCGGTCAGACGAGCGAAGACCTGACGACGATGGAGTACCGCGCTGTAATCGCCAGCGGCACGTACGATTTCGAAAACCAGGTGGCTTTGCGCAACCGCTACTACCAAAACCAGGCTGGTTATCATCTGCTCACGCCTCTCCTCTTGGACGATGGGGCTGCGGTGCTGGTCGAGCGGGGCTGGATTCCGGCGGACGGCAATGCTGCGCCCGCCGATTGGCGTAAATACGACATGCCGGGGCGAATCACGATACGGGGGCAGATTCGGCTAGGGCAAAGCAAACCAGATTTGGGCGGAGTCCCCGACCCGACCCTTGCGCCCGGCCAAACGCGCCTGGATTTCTGGAATATCGTCAACCTGGAGCGCATCCGCCAGCAGATGCCGTATCCTTTGCTGGAGGTCTTCATCCAGCCAGACACAGACCCCACCGATACGACGCCGCCTATCCCATTTCAGCCAGAAATCGAACTGACCGAAGGCCCGCACTTGGGTTATGCCGGTCAGTGGTTCACCTTTGCCGCCATCCTGGCCCTGGGCTATCCGTTCTTTTTGCGCAAACAGTTGACGCAGTAACGCTGACCTGATCTACGCTTGTTGAGATGCTCATGAAATTTTCCCTTACCTCTTCTTTTTCCCGCCTGGCTTTACTCGCGCTGCTGGCGGTTTTCCTGGTGACCGTTGGCGGTCGCCTGGTAGCAGTGAACGGGGCAGCCCAGGCCTGCATTGGCTGGCCGCTTTGCCAGCCGCAGGGGATGTTGGGCTGGATGCAGTTGTTCCACCGCGCTTCGGTGGGTTTTGCCGCTCTGGTGATGCTGGCGCTGCTGCGCCAGGCCTGGCGCGATTTGCGCGATCATCGCGTCCTTTTGCCGCTGGCGACCTTGAGCGTGGCGTTGTACTTTGCGCAGGCTTTTGTGGGCGCTATGGAAGTGACGCGCGGCTCTCCGCTGTATCTTCTGATTTTGCACGCGCTGACGAATGTTGCTGTGTGGCTCGGCCTGCTGGGTTTGACGGTTGCCGCCGGCTTCCTGGCGCGCGAGACAGTAGTCTTCCCACCGCTGGACATTGGGCAAAGGGCGCGCGACTTCTTGATGTTGACCAAGCCGGTGGTTGTCTTGCTTCTGTTGGTGACCACCTACGCCGGCATGGTGGTGGGCGGCAAAGAGTGGCCGTCTTTGTCATTGACTTTTTGGACGCTGCTGGGCGGCTTCATGGCGGCAGGCGGAGCCTCGGCTTTGAATCAATATATTGACCGCGACTTGGACAAGAACATGCAGCGCACGCAAAAACGTCCGCTGCCGGCCGGCCGCATGACGCCCGCCGAGGGATTGGCCTTTGGCCTGGCACTGTCTGTACTCAGTTTTTACGTCTACGCGGCCTTCGTCAACCTGCTGGCTGCCTTCCTATCGCTGGCGGGCCTGGTATATTACGTCGTGTTGTATAGCCTCCTGCTCAAGAAGACCACTGTGCAGAACATCGTCATCGGCGGCGGCGCGGGCGCCATCCCGCCGCTGGTGGGTTGGGCAGCCGCAACCGGCAGCCTGAATGTACCGGCTTTGTTTTTGTTTGGTATTGTTTTCATGTGGACGCCGCCGCACTTCTGGGCCCTGGCCATCGTCCGCCAGAAGGATTATGCCCGCGCAGGGGTGCCGATGCTGCCGGTGGTGCGCGGCGAGAAAGAGGCGCGTTGGCAAATTCTGATTTACACGCTCGAACTGGTTGCGGTCACGCTCTTGCTGCCGGTCTTCCAATTTACGGGCGCCATCTACCTGGTCTCGGCGCTGGCGCTGGGCGCCTGGTTGATTCATACCGCCTGGCAAGTGTGGCGCAAAGAAGGCAACAAGATTGCCTGGAAAATGTACCGCTATTCGAGCATGTACCTGGCCTTCCTTTTTCTGGCCTTGATGTTGGATGCCGTACACTAAAGAACGGAAAGCAAATAGCGCACTCGCTTGATCAGATCGCCCGGCGTCAGCACAACAACCGTCCTTACCCCTGGCTGGTCATGCCGCACTGAATGTAGTAAGGTAAGAACATTGCTCGCGAAGCGCAGATGCAAGGATGGGAGCGTCGGCGGGGTCTACCAGACCGGTCAATGCCTTGATCTCTTGCACGGAAGGGTCTGGAATTTCCTTCAAGCATCGGCTTACTAATAGTTCGAAAGGGGGCAAGGCGGAGGGTATTTTTTCGCGTAAATTGCGTTTTGCTTCTGTCAAAACTTGTTTGGAGGCAATGGCTTCGATCAAGGTGATCTCGGCCATGCGAAGCAAGACAAGACTGGCGCTATTTTCATTGTCTGTCAAACCGCAGAAGCCTTTGAACTGTCCCGAAGGCTCGATTTTGCCCATACAATTGCTCTAAAAAGCCTTCGGTACGGTTATCCCGAACTGGCGTATTTTTCTACGCCATCTGTGAAATCTGCGGACTTCCCCTCCTCGCTGCTGACATCTTTTGCGTGGACACCGATGAGACTTGAGCAGAATGATCTTCAGCAACTGCTTAAAACTTTCTCGGGTGTTCATTTCCTGGGTATACTTGGGGGGAGAAGTTCTATCTGGATATTGACATGGAAGAATATACCATCCTCGAACTACAACAAAAAATGGCCTCTGGCGAGTTGACCGCTCGCAAACTGGCCGAGATGTACCTGGGACGCATCGTGGCTGTAGATCAAAGCGGGCCGCGCTTGAACGCTGTCATCGAACTCAACCCCGATGCGCTGGCGATTGCCGAAGCGCTCGACCGTGAACGGCGCGAGGGACGGGTACGCGGCCCCTTGCACGGCATCCCTATCCTGCTCAAGGACAACATTGATACCTGCGACCGCATGACCACCACCGCCGGTTCGCTGGCGCTGGAAGGCTCCGTGCCGCTGCAAGACGCCTTCTTAGTAGAACGCTTGCGCGCCGCCGGGGCTTTGATCTTGGGTAAGACTAATCTCTCGGAATGGGCCAACTTTCGCGGCAAACGTTCGACCAGCGGCTGGTCTAGCCGCGGCGGGCTGACCCGCAACCCATACGCCCTCGACCGTTCGGCCTGCGGTTCGTCGTCTGGTTCGGCGGCAGCGGTGGCGGCCAATCTGTGCGCAGCGGCAGTCGGCACCGAAACCGATGGCTCGATTATCTGCCCGGCGCAGACCAACGGCATCGTTGGCCTCAAACCGACCGTTGGGCTGGTCAGCCGCAGCGGCATCATCCCCATTTCGCACAGTCAGGATACCGCCGGCCCCATGACGCGCACAGTGACCGACGCAGCCATTCTGTTGACGGCCATGAGCGGCCCAGATGAACGAGACCCAGCCAGCGGGTCCGCAAAAGAACGAGCATGGAACGACTACACGTCCTGTCTGGATGCGCAAGGGCTCAAAAATGCCCGTTTGGGTGTGGCGAGAGGGTTGTTTGGCAGCGATGCGCGCGTGCTGGCAATCATGGAGTCTGGCCTGGAAGTGATGCGCTCTTTGGGAGCAGAATTGATCGAGGTAGATCTGCCGCCTGCCAGCAAGTTCGAAAAGGCAGAACTGGAGGTGCTGCTCTACGAGTTCAAAGCCGACCTAAACGCTTATCTGGCTAATTTGGGGGAAAGAGCGCCCGTCCATACCCTGGAGGAGGTCGTCCGTTTCAACGAGGAACACCGCGAAAAAGTATTGACATATTTTGGGCAGGAACGTATGCTGGAGGCGCTGTCGAAGGGACCGCTGACGAGCAAGCGCTATCTGTCTGCGCGGGAAAAGTGCCGCACCCTGGCGGGCACGCAAGGCATCGACGCCGTAATGCGGCAGCACGAGTTACACGCCATCGTATGTCCTTCAGGCGGCCCTGCCTGGCTCATTGACCTCATCAACGGCGATGGCGTGAACGCCTGGGACACCGAAAGCACTTCGTACCCGGCGGTGGCTGGTTATCCGCATATCACTGTGCCGGCCGGCTACATCTTTGGCCTGCCGGTGGGCATCTCGTTCTTTGCCGGCGCCTGGCAAGAAGCGACCCTCCTGCGGCTGGCATATGCTTTCGAGCAAGCGACACAGGCGCGCGTGCCGCCCCGCTTCCTGCCAACCGTTAACCTAGACAAGTCACAAATGAGATAACGCAATTCTTCGGAGAAAAATGTGTGGCATTTTTGGCTATGTAACCGAAAAAGATGAAATCCTTGGGCCAGTTCTCGTCGAAGCGGCCAAGCGATTGACGTACCGAGGCTACGACTCGGTCGGCGCTGCTACCATCAGCGGCGCAAGCATTGATTTACGAAAAGATGTTGGCAAGGTGGAGGAGGTAGCGGCAAAATACCACTTTGCTGAAATGCGCGGACAGCGCGGCATTGCGCAGTTGCGCTGGGCAACCTTTGGCGAACCGTCGCAAGTCAACAGCCAACCGCATCTAGATTCGGATGGCGACATGGTCGGCGCACACAATGGAAACGTGGTCAACAACATCGAGTTGCGCGAACAATTCATCGCCGAGGGGATGACCGTCCGCTCGGAAAACGACGGCGAGACCTGCGTTCACGCTGTAGAAAGGTACATCAATCGCGGCTATGAATTCATTGACGCCATCCGTCTCGCCTACGGCGACCTCGAAGGCGATTATGCTTTCGTGATCGGGCGTACCCATGACGACAAACTCTATGCCTTCAAAAAAGGCTCCGGCCTGGTGGTGGGAATCGGCGACGGTTTCACTTGCGTCTCGTCTGACCTGCCCTCCATTTTGCCGTTGACTCGCCGAATCATCCGCCCGCAAGATGGCGAAATCGTGACCCTGTGGGCTGACCGCGTGGAAGTGCGCTCAGTCAAAGATGGGAAGAAGATCGAGCGAAAAGCGGAGACAATCACAGAGTCGATGGATGCGGTACAGAAAGGCGGGTATCCGCACTTCATGTTGAAAGAAATTCACGAGCAGAGCCAGGTAGCCAGCGAGTTACTCCACATGCTGAACGGCAACCGCGAAGTCGAAACGCTCATCGAAAAAATGAAAAGCGCCCGTCATCTTTATTTCATTGGCTGCGGCACGAGTTATCACGCCGCTGTGCTTGGGGCGGTCTATTTTGCGCAATTGAGCGGACGCGCTGTCATTCCTGTGCTAGCGCCGCAGTTCATTGCGCAATACGCACCGGCGGTCGGTTACGAAGATGTGGGGGTTTTCGTCAGTCAGTCTGGCGAGACCAAAGATGTGCTGAACGCGCTGGAAGCAGCAGAGGCGCGCGGCATGGCATGTTTTGGATTGGCAAATTTAGTTGGCTCGACGTTGACCAAGGCCGCTTCGCTCTGCCTACCCTTGTGCTGCGGATACGAAATCAGCGTCCCTGCCACGAAGACGTTTACCAATCAGGTTGTGACCTTCTTGTATTTGGCGTATAAAATGGCTGGACGCGATACGCGCGCGTTGGACCGCATCCCTGCGTTGATGGACGAAACGCTTGAGATGATTGCGCCTCAGGCCGAAGCGCTTGCCAAAGCCATCAATGAATGGAACGACCTGTACTGTCTCGGCTATGGGGCCACCTTCCCCATCGCCCTGGAAGGCGCGTTGAAATTGAAGGAAATCACCTACGCTCACTGCGAAGGAATGCTCTCGACCGAGTTCAAGCACGGACCGCTTTCGGCGGTCAGCCGCGGCTTCCCCATTCTCTTCGTGGCGGGGCCAAACGACGTGCCGCTCATCATCAGCGGAATCAACGAGGTCAAAGTGCGCGGGGCGCGGACGATTGTCATCGGCGAAGAAGACCCCCGCCTGCGCGCCAACGCTGACGACTTAATGGTCATCCCCCGCTCCGACGCGCAGATTTCTGCCCTGCTTGGCGTCTTGCCGCTGCAACTTCTGTCCTATCACATGAGCGTCATGCGCGGGTTCGATCCCGATTTCCCAAGAAATTTGTCCAAGACCCTGACGGTGGACTAGGATTACGACGAGCAAAACCGCCTGGCATTGCCTCGAACGCCATTCGCCCCCTCTGATTTACAGCGACACGATGACGGCCTCCATACCTTTCACCGTGACGCTCTTGCCGTTAGGGAAGGTAACCAGGGTGTCCTCCAGCCCTCGCAAGACCGTCATCCCCCTATAGCGGACAGTCACCGGCCAGGGGAAGGGATTTTTCCCTTCCAGCCGCACGCGCGTAGAAGAAAGAATTTGGACACCCAGCGTCTGCAAGAACAACCCCAGCGGCGCCAGGCCGCTCAGCGCATTACGTTCCCCCAAACCGGCACCGCTTTCTGCGTGATAAGATGAGTAAAAGGCATGTTTCTGTTTTAGGGTTTGGATGACGCCGTTCATCAAACGCGCCACCAGGCGCGCCGCTTCTGCGCGAAAACCATAAGCCAGCAAACCTTCACAAATCAGTTGGTTCCAGGGCAGAGATACGCCGATGCAAGCGGCATCCTCATTCGGCGGCAAAGCCCTCTTCGAGGCGGAGGCAGGTCCAAACGCAGGAGGCAGCGGACAGGCCGGCAATCCAAAAGGGCGATCGAAGCGTCCAGCGTCCAGCACAGCGCGCCCAATCATGGCCTGCGCTTGCTGCAAATCGGGGACGCCAGCCCACAACGGCAGCAACAGGGTATGGTCTTCCGTTGTGTAATGAAGGGTGCGGATGATGACCTTATCCTCCGCCTCGATGCCCTTGACCTGAATGCGCCCAATCTTGCCATGCACTTGCTGAGTGGTAGCCACCATCCCGCCGGCTTTCCACTGGAACGACGCCCCAGCAATGACCTCGCTCTCCCCTTTGGTGACATACTCGCCGATGATCACTTGCGGGCGCTTCACGGCCGGACCTTTGGTCTGCACCTCGATCAACAAACGCACCGGCGGCTCGAAGGTCTGTTTCAGTTTGATCGTACCGGGGCCGCGCTGTCGCGCCAACACCTTGCCGGGGGCGCTCACGCCGCTTGCACGGTCACAATAGTGATACAAGGCCGAGCGCGGCTCCCAGAGGGCCTGCAAGGCAGATTTCAAAGTCTCGGCTTGTTTTTCGACCAGCAGGGTTTCCTCTTGCCTTCCCAGGCGGGCGGCCATTTGCATTAGGACCCGCGCTTCGCGGTAAAGCATGGCCAGCAAGGCCGGATGCCGCATACTGGTAATGTCTGCGCCCTGCGCCCAGGGGTGCCACAGACTGAACAAGGGGTTGTCTTCATAGCCGGTTTGAAAAAGGCTGCCCCATTCTGGCAAGCCGTCGTGGTCGCGGTCATTGCGCGGCGAAAACCAGGCCCAAAAATATTTTGCTACCTTTGGGAATATCTCGCTTAGAAAGGCTTCGTCCTCGCTCATACGAAACACATTCCATGCCAAACTCGCCAACAGCGGCATGGCGTGGAAGCGGGCACGCTGGCCGCCCAAACCGGGTTGATGGTCTACCGTGCCATCTTCTTCCTGAGTGGACAGGAAGTTACGCACCAGGCCCTGCGCCAGAGCAGGAGCAGCCGGCAAGAGCGAAGCCAGGTAATACGTTTCCAAAGGCGACTGCCCCGCCCAGGAGGCCGGATGGTCGCTGCCATCGCCGCTGCGCGAATACCCCTGCCCAGAGACGCGCGCGCGGACAAAGGAAGGAAACGGCAGGTTTTCATTGGCCGGAAAGAACAAGCCATAAGCGGCGCTTTGACTGAAGGCCAACGCAGCGTCCCAGTCGGGATCGCCGCTTTGGATGTCGAGCATCCCGGCAGCGTTGACCAATTCGATGCGTGCGCGTTCAGCCTCCCAGGGACGGGCAGCAGTCAAACGAGCGGCGTCGAAAGAGGCCTGAAGCGAATCAGCCGAAGCCAGCACCCAGGTCAATTGACGGGAGGCGCCGGGCCCCAGGTCGAGGTCTACCATCAGCGAGGGATGCGGCCCAAGGCCCGGTAGCGGGCCTCCGGTCATGAACAGAAGCGGGACAAGTCCGCCGGTCTGCCCAACCAACACGTTGACCATTTGTATCTGGGTATGCGCCAGCGCGTGGCCGTCCAAAGGAAAGAGCGTAGCGCACATCTCCAATTGCAGCCTGCGGGCCGCGCTGGTGCGATTGACCAAACTGACGCGCCCGGCAAGGATGTTGGACGCCGGAACGCGAACCTCATAGGTAACTTCCAAGCCCGCAAAAGGGGAAAAGGTCAATTCCAAAAAATTGGGATAGAAACTGCGTACGCGCGGAGGGCTGGCAAATTCAGCAGCGGCACTCACCGAACGACCGGCCTCGGTGAAGCGGGGAAAAAGACGCATGGAACGAGCGCGCAAGCCATACGTGGTGTGCAGCGCCAGCACAGGCGGTTCGCCGGCCGCAAATTCCAGTTCCCAGATGTGGTCATCCACATAATTTGGTGCCGCGAGGCGCGCATCGGCAGCCAGGGTTAAGAACAGAGGATCACCCTCTCCAAGCGACCAATTTCTCATGCCCCTATTGTACGGGCAGAATGTCAAGAGGTCAAAGGGTATAATTGAGAGACTTGTGGTTGCTTACAAATCATTAGTGCTCCACAAGAGATGGATACTACATGGTTAGGTAACATTTTTTGCATCAAAGGAGGATGCCATGTTATTCCAGGATAGCAATGCTGATTTAAGACTCCGCAACAGTGATGGCACATCGTTCGAACGCTGGTGGATTCAAGAAATGGAAGTGGTGGCAGTCAGCCATTGCCCCGAAAATTATCCGGCCACGATTATTCACTCCATGAAAGTAAAAGATGCTACTCGCGAGTTATCCGTACTGTTGAACACAGGATGGCTTCTAGACAACGTGTCCGACAGATTTTTTGACCTTTGCTCGCCCCGCTTGAAAAACCGAATCAGATACTTGCAAAAAAACTAACCAGCTTTTGCTAACATCTATACAAGGCTACTGTAAACTGGTTACGATACACTTACAAACACTACTCAGGAGTTGACCATGCCCGGACTCTACTTCGAAGAATTCCAGGTCGGCCAGAAAATCGTCACCGCCGGCCGCACCATCGCCGAAAGCGACATCATGGAATTTGCCGGCCTATCTGGCGATTACAACCAGATTCACACCGACGCCGAATTCAGCAAAACCACCCCCTTTGGCCAGCGCGTGGCGCACGGCTTGTTAGGATTGTCCATTGCTTCGGGGCTGGCCATGCGCACCGGCGTTCTCGAAGGCACCGTTATCGCCTTCCGCGAAATCAACAATTGGAAATTTGTCGCCCCGGTCTTCATCGGCGATACCATCCACGTCGAAATGGAAGTCACCGAAACCAAAGCCCTACCGCGCATTGGCGGCGGCTCCATCGTCATTGCCCTGGAAGTCAAAAAACAGACCAATGAAACGGTGATGAAGGGAACGTGGACGGCATTGGTAAAAAGTAAAAAGTAAAACGTGAAACGTAATGCGTAAGGAAGGAATATGAGCGACGAAGACCCGCGTGAACGACTACGTCGCCTGCTGGCCTCGGAAGACGAAACGCAAATAGATATACCCGTCCCGCAAGATGAAGAACCCGCTTCTTCCGCGGACGAGGGGCCTGCTCCCGTTTCCGAGCCAGACTTTGGCCCCGGCCTGACTCCCTACCCCGAGGAGACCACGCCGCATCCCTCCCTGCCTGCCCTGGACAAGGACAACATGCCGCTGCCGCGCCGCGTGGATGAAATAGATGTGGGCGCCACGCGCGTCACACCCGCGGCTTACAATGCCCCCTCGCGGCCTACTAGTGGGACAGGGCTTAGACCTGCCCCACAGCAAGCAACAAAAAGCCGTCCGATAGCGGGAGGACTATCGGCGCCGACGGGAACCCGGCCGGCGGCGACCAACGTCGTTTCCCGGCCAGCAAGTACAGGTGCGGGCATGAAACGCGCGGGGAAAGGCTTCGATTGGCGCAGCGGCTGGGGCTGTCTGTTGCGGGGCCTCATCATTGCCCTGTTCGTTCTGGTAGGTCTGGGGCTGCTTGGCGGTTCGATTGTGCTGTATCAATATTATGCCATTGCCCGCACCCTGCCCAGCGTCAGTGACCTGCGCCAGCGCGCCTCGCAGTTCGAGACCACGCGCATCCTCGACCGCAACGGTAATTTGCTATACGAAATTCTGGATCCGAATGCCGGACGGCGCACCTATGTCACGCTCGACAAAATCTCGCCCTACGTCGTCGCCGCCACGATTGCCACCGAAGACAAGGAATTCTACAGCCATCCCGGTTTCGACCCCTGGGCCATCCTGCGCGCGCTGTGGGAGAATTACCGCACCGGCGGGCAGGGCGGCGGCGCTTCGACCATCACGCAGCAACTGGCGCGCAACCTGCTCCTTTCGCCCGAAGAGCGCGTCCAGCGCACCTACACCCGCAAAGCGCGCGAAATCATCCTGGCAGCCGAAATCACCCGCCGTTACAGCAAAGACGAAATCCTGGAACTGTACCTGAACGAGAATTACTACGGCAACCTGGCTTACGGCATCGAAGCCGCCGCCGAGACGTACTTCGGCAAGACTGCCGATCAGTTGACGCTGGCCGAGGCTTCCTTCCTGGCCGGCTTGCCGCAATCGCCCTCGGTGTACGATATTTACACCAATCGCGAGGCCACCCTGGGCCGGCATCAGCAGGTGTTGGTGTTGATGTTCCAGGCCAGTTTGGAGCAAGGCTGCATCCCGGTCAGCAACAGCAACCAACCCATCTGCATTACTGCCCCCGACGCCACCAATGCGGCCAACGAGATGAAAGCCTATTCGTTCCGCCTGCCAGATGTCGAGATGCGCTACCCGCACTGGGTCAACTTCGTGCGCGCCCAGTTGGAGGAGCAGTACGACTCGCAAACCATCTACCGCTCCGGTTTTACCATTTACACCAGCCTTGATCCTGTTTTGCAAGACATGGCACAGCAAATCGTAGCCGAGCAAGTGGCCGCCCTGGCAGAGAAGAACGCCCACAACGGCGCACTGGTCGCCATCGAACCGGCAACGGGAGAAATCTTGGCCATGGTAGGCTCAGCCGATTTCTACAACGCCGACATTGATGGCCAGGTCAACATGGCCGTCAGCCCCACGCGCCAGCCCGGTTCGTCCATCAAACCCATCAACTATGTGGCCGCCTTCGAAAAGGGATGGACACCTGCCACATTGATTTGGGATGTGCCAAGCGAATTCCCGCCCTCCGGCGACCCCAACGATCCGCGCGAGCCTTACAAGCCGGTCAACTACGACGGCAAGTTTCACGGCCCAATGACCGTACGCACCGCCTTAGCCAATTCGTTCAACGTCCCGGCTGTCAAAACGCTGCAATTCGTAGGCATCTATGACAATCCGGATACGCCCGAAAAAGATGGCATGATTGGCATGGCCGAAAGACTGGGCATCACCACGTTTACGCGCGACGATTACGGTTTGGCGCTCACGCTGGGTGGCGGCGAGGTCAGCCTGTTGGAATTGAGCGGCGCGTTCTCGGTCTTTGCCAACGGCGGTCGGCGCGTCCCGCCGGTAGCCATCCTCAAAATCATAGACCACACCGGAAATGTATTATACGAATACCAGCCACAGGCCGGCGAGCAGGTCATCCGCCCTGAACACGCTTACCTGATTACCTCCATCCTTTCGGACAACCAGGCGCGCTCGTGGATGTTCGGCAGCAACTCGGCGCTCAACCTGCCTTTCCCCGCCGCCGCCAAGACCGGCACCACCAACGACTTCCGCGATAATTGGACGCTTGGCTATACTCCCGATCTGACGGTAGGCGTATGGGTGGGAAACGCGGACTACACGCCCATGGTCAACACCAGCGGTTTGACAGGTGCAGCGCCCATTTGGTCTCAGTTCATGCAAGCGGCTGTCCCGTATGTCAGCGGTGGGAATCCAACTCCCTTTGCCCGTCCGGCGGGCATCGTAGACGAAGTCATTTGCGCTGTTTCTGGCACCAAACCCTCCAATTGGTGCAAAGACCAGCGCAGCGAGGTCTTTGCCGCTGACCAGCCGCCCCTGCCGGCCAGCAAGGACTTGTTCCGCAAGGCCACGCTCGATACCTGGACCGGCCTGGAAGCCTCGGAGGCCTGCAATGAATTTACCGAGGAGCAAATGGTCGTCAACACCGGTGGCGACCCATGGGCCGAAAAATGGCTGCGCACTGACCCTGGTAAAGACTGGCTGCAAGCACACGACATTCCGCGCGACGCTGCCTTTGCACCACAGCGCGAGTGTAAAGAAAGTGACCCGCATCCCCGGCTCGAATTCGTCGGGCTGGAAGATGGCGGCGTCATTACAGATGATCAAGTGGAGGTCAAAGCAATCATTGACGCAGACGATGACATCCAACGCTGGACGCTTGATTTTGGTAGCGGCAAGAATCCCGATCAATGGATGACATTGGCCGACGGCAAGAAAAAAGTGACCGACGCAACCCTCCTGGCAAACTGGAACGTGGGAAATATCAACGCCGAGACAGTCACCTTGCGGCTGTACGTAGAAGGGAAGAATGGCTATGCCGAACGCAAGATTACCCTGCGGCTGCAACTCCCCACGCCAACCCCGCCGCCAACCGCCATACCCACCCTCACCCCGTCGCCGCTGCCCACCGATACACCGACGCCGACTGCAACCGATACCCCCCTCCCTGCGCCAAGCGATACGCCGCCCCCGCCTACGGACACGCCCTTTCCTACCCCCACGCAATAAAACCTACGAAGACCGCTTTGGCGGCCTCCACCACCTCTATATCCCCATAAAGATTATAGGATAGAGATGAAGACGAATATCACGAGAAGAGATTTTCTCAAGCTGGCAGGGCTATTGCCATTCAGTATAGCCTTCCCAAATGTGTTGCACTCTGATAAGACTGATAAACAAAATGTCATTATTATTGTCTTTGATGCACTGTCGGCACACAATATTTCGCTCTATGGCTATCCAAGACAGACGATGCCCAATCTTGTAAGACTAGCGGAAAAAGCAGTGGTGTATCACAATCATTATGCGGGTGGAAACTTTACTACGCCCGGCACTGCCTCCCTTCTTACAGGCGTTCTCCCTTGGAGGCACCGCGCTATAAATAATAATGGTACCGTCATATCAACCTTTGCAAAAAAGAGTATCTTTGCTGCCTTCCAAGATTATTACCGGATCACCTACTCGCACAACCCTTGGGTATATACCTTATTGAAACAGTTCGCCGAGGATTTGGGTGATTTGATTCCATTAGACCGGTTTCTCTTATTGAGCAATGACATTCTCTCGAGTTTTTCACATGATGAAGACATTGCCAATGTAAGTTGGTTTCGTATCTTGGAAAAAGAAAGCGAAGGCTCTACTTATTCACTGTTCTTATCACTTTTGTATGAGCAATACCAAAAGTATAGAAAGCGTCATCTTTCCGACTTATTGCCATTTTACCCGCGCGGACTTCCTTCAATAGATTACAGCCGTTACTTTTTATTAGAGGATTTTTTCAATTGGTTGGGCAATTATATTGCTAAATTGCCCCAGCCATTTTTGGGCTATTTTCACCTTTGGCCTCCCCACGAACCTTACAGGACTCATCGCGATTTTTATGGGCGTTTTGCGTCGGACGGTTGGACGCCTATCGAAAAACCGAATAACCCATTCTCGTATGGTTTAGCCCAGAAAGATGCAATGCGCTTACCCAAAATGCGCATGCAATATGATGAGTATATCCTCTATGCTGACGAACAGTTTGGTAAACTTTTTACCAATTTGGAAAAATTAGGACTCCTAGAAAACACCTGGGTAGTCCTGACTTCTGACCATGGTGAATCGTTTGAGCGCGGCATAGAAGGTCATAGCACAGCAGTTCTCTACCAACCACTGATTCACATTCCTTTGATCATTTTCGAACCAGGACGAAGCAAGAGACAGGATATTTACACACCAACCAGTGCTATTGACCTATTACCTACTCTTTTGCATGTGACCAGACACCAAACAGCCACATGGAGCGATGGTATTATCATTCCTCCTTTTGCACCGGCAGAACATACAAATAGAAGTATCTATGCCATTGAAGCGAGAAACAACGACCAATTTGCCCCTCTTACCACAGCAACGGTAACAATCATTAAGAAGGGGTATAAACTCATGTATTCGTTCGGATACACTGAATTGAAACCCGAAAATGAACGGTTGGAATTGTTCGATATCGAAAACGATCCAGAAGAATTAATCGACTTACACAATTCTAAGAGAGAAATAGTAGCCGAACTACTCAACGAATTGAAAATGAAATTAAAAGAGTATTCAGCAATTCAAGCAGGCGCATGAATTACAACCGCCTTCACCCGTGCACCGGCAAGTTCGTGACGTGGAAGCGATGAGCAGTTAGGGCGACGCGAAGCATGATGCTGTAGACTAGCATGGTGTTTGGTTGCGGCTGGAGGCCGCGCTATGTATCACAAATCCTAGTTCTGCTAGGGGATCCGCTGGTCTGTCACAGGCAAAAACTACGGTTACTGTTCTGAGGGCCACTCCATATAGTGGATAGTCAGACCCCTGAGACCTTGTTTGCCCATATGTGGGGCATTCATTCTTGTCGCAAGAATAATTTTTACAAGTGACAGGCTATTACCAAATGAGTGACCATATCCTCTTACAACTATATTTATACAAGGAGTCATGATGCGCCTCGAAGACTTGAACTGGATGGATGTAGAACGCTACCTGGAACAGGACGACCGCCTTATCTTGGTATTGGGCGCGTGCGAGCAACACGGCTACTTGAGCCTGTTGACCGACATCAAAATCCCGCACACGCTGGCTGACCTCGCCTCTAACCGAACTGGGGTGCTGGTGGCCCCGCCTCTGAACTTTGGCCTCTCCCCGTACTTTCTTGCCTATCCCGGCACGCTGAGCCTGAGCGTGAAAACAATGACTGCCGCCGTAGAAGAAATCATCCGCTCTGCTTATGGACAAGGCTTTCGCCGTCTGCTGATTTTGAACGGGCATGGCGGCAACGATGCGGTCCGCGCTCACCTGAGCGCCGTCAACAACGACCTGCCCGACCTGCGCCTGAACTGGTACGAATGGTGGAAATCTCATGCGGTCGAGGCTGTGGCCCTCCGCCACGACCTGAAACCGGCTCACGCCAACTGGCTGGAAGCCTTCTCGTTCACAATCGTTGGCGACCTGCCCGAGGGCAGCAAAACCCCGCCCCACGTCCCCAGCGCCATCCTGGATGCCCGCACAGCCCGCAGCGTCTACGGCGATGGCTCCTTCGGCGGCCCCTACCGCGTCCACGACGAGATCATGGAAGAAGTTCTGAACGCCGCACTGGAGGATGTGCTGGTATTGTTGCAGTTCTAACAGGAATTCTCATGAAACGAAACGTCGTGACTTTTGGGTCACGACGTTTCGCTTTTCTCTAACGCTCCGCCTCCTGCCCCGCCTCAGGCCAGAGAGCGGCGCTAGCCATACAATAGAGCGACCATGCGCTTGAGCATATCCACTCCGCGCACTTCGGTTTCGAGCAGTGGCAGCACAGCGCGGACACGATTGCCGAATTCTTGTTCGATTTTCTCCATGTAGGCATCCTGCATCGCAACACGGTTCTTGACGAAATCTGGCGAATCCTTTTTGACACTGTTCTTGTCAATTTGCATGTTGACAATCACCCCTCCGACAGGGATGTTGAACTCGTGGAACCAACCAATGAAGCGTGTGATGACGGCGATGGGCAGCGCCTCAGGCAGAGTTACGAAGAAGAAAGAGGTTAGCGTCCTATCGGTCAACAGTTTTTTGGCGTTTGCCATGCGCTCGCGCAACTTGAGCAGATACTCCATCAGAGGGTCTTTTTCCTTCTTCTTCTTGCTATAAGACAGCAAGTCTCTCAAGGTCATGGCCTCCTCGCGGCTCTGCACCATCTTGTTGACCCACATCGAATACACGCTAGACATCCCCAGCAAACGGCGGGCATTAGCCGTAGGCGCCGTATCGAAGACATAGACTTCGTACTCGTCCTTGAACATCAGATCAATCATGTTCTCGAACATGGCCGATTCTTCGAAGGAGGGATTCATGGTGGCCGATTCGACGAACTCGTCCGCTTTGGTCTTGATTTCGGCAAATTTCAAGAACCACTCGATCTTTTCGCGGATTTCCTGCTTGGATTTTTCGATGGTGTCTTTGGTATCAATCTCATATGCCCACAGATTCGGCACACCCTCGACTGGGGTAGGCTTGCCAAACACATTTTGATTGAGCAGGCTTGTCAAGGAATGCACCGGGTTGGTAGAAGCCAGCAAAGTGCGTTTGCCTTGTTGAGCAGCCCAAATAGCAGCCGTGCCTGCCAAGACAGTTTTGCCCACCCCGCCTTTACCGCCGAAGAAAATGTATTTCAGGCCAGGATTTTCAGCCATGTATTTTTTCATAGGAATTTCGATGGCGGCCATGGTTTCACCTCTTTCCTTCGAACAAGGCGTTTGCAACTTTTTCGATCATCGGCAAGCCGGTGATGTCGCGCTCGAATTCGGGAACGCTGGTCAGCACTTCGCTGCCAAAAGTCTCCTCGATCTTTTTCAAGTACTTCTTTTGCATCTCCATACGATTGCGCAAATAGTCTGGAATATTGCCCTGCGCCAATTCGGGCGGAATGACACGATTGACGATGTAACCCGATAGCGGCACCTCGTATTTGGCAAACAAGCCGGCTGCTTTCTGGGTGTCTAAGATGATCATCTCTTCTGGCACCAACACGAAGTAGAAGGCCGTTTTTTCTTTGTCGGTCAGGATGCTGGACGAAGCGTTGATGCGTTGTTTGATGTATTGCAATTCTTTGAGGATTTTATCTTCCTCGGTTTCTTTTTCACGCTGCATCACGGCAGCCACCTGCTGGTATTCGGCCATTTCTTCGCGCAAGGCCGTGATCTTGTCAATCCACTGGTCGTAGACCGAGGCCATGCTCAGATAATACAATGCATGACCTAACGGCACCAGGTCATAGATATAGTAATCGTACTGCCCACTGACCACAATATCCACGACCTCATCGAAGATTGCGCTTTCTTCCATGGCGGGTTCGGCCGCAGCGGCCTGGATGTAATTCTCGATTTCCTCAGGCACTTGTTCCAACCCATACATGTCCAGGATTTTCTGGCGAATCTCATCTTGGTATTCACGGATACGCTGGTCGGCATCAATTTCCTGGGCAAACAGGTTGGGCATAATTTCTACCGGACCTTTGCCAAAGATGTCTCGCTCGAAAATGTCGGATAAACTGGCCTGCGGGTCTACGGAGAAAACCAGCACTTTATGTCCCTGCTTGGCAAGCCAATAAGCGGCAGCCGCGCTGAAAGTGGTTTTGCCCAACCCGCCTTTGCCGCCAAACATAATGTAGCGGCGATTGGGATTTTTCTCGAAAATTTCACGCAGTGACATGGGATTCTCCTACTACGCCAGGGCGTCAGTGAGGTCTTTTTCGCGCAACATGCGCCGCTTCCAGGTGCTGATTTGCGGCACTACGTAGGGCAACAGGCGCAGGCTGTAATACGGCGGCAAGATGGGAATGCCAAGCAAATCGCCCATCGTAATCAGGATGAATAGATGTTCCATGCTGCCGCGCGTCTTGAGAGCATAACGCGCCATATCATGCCCCGCCATACCATACAAAACGCTTTTGAAATTATCCCAAAAACCAGGTTTCTTTTCTTCTGTCATGGTTGACTCCTTGAAAATTTTTGAAGCACAGGGTTCGTGCTTTCGTTCATGAAATTTCTGCATCACACAAGTCGGTCAGGTCGCGCTCGCGCAACAGGCTGCGTTTCCAGCCAGTCATATGGGGAACGACATAAGGCAACAGACGCAAAGTGTAATAGGGGGGTAATATGGGAATGCCTAAAATATCGCCAAAGACAATCAAAATAAACATATGCTCGAGGTGCGAGCGTTCTTTGTTCAAGTCGCGCACCATTTCATAAATGGTGGCACCATAGATCATCTCGCCCAACGCCCGGAGCGTTTGTATCAAAAAATGACTTAAACGAGAAAGACTTGACAACGTTTTCAATGTTTTTTTCTTCGACCTGCGTCAAAGCGGCATCTACCCCAGCGTTGATTGTCAGAATCGGACACCAACGCAACGCTTCTCAGCATGGCCTTGCGCGCAGGATACAACCCGCGCATAGGATTGCTCTTGCCACGCTCACAGCGCAGAGGCAAGACTATAACCTGCCCTCCATTGGGCTGCGGCTGGAGGGCGCAATACGCAATGAAAGCCCAAACAACCTTATCAAGAATGCGGAACACCGCCCGCCGCAAGGATTTGTTGTTCCAACTGGCCGAGGTCCCATCCCGTCACTTTGTGTTGTCCCTGCACGATAAAGGTAGGATAGCGCCGCACCCAATGACGGAGAGACTTGATCAAACCTTGAACGGAGCGTGGATCCCAAATTTGGATTCGAATGCTGTCGCCATAGCGAGCCGCCAAATCCATGACCACATTCGATAAACGGTAAAAGTCTTCCAGCCACTCGGCAGGATATTCATCCCGCCCACGCGCATAGGGCGCTTCGTCAAGATTAGCGCGTGCCATCAGCATCTCACACGACAGGCAGATGCCCCAGCCTTCGGGGATAGGAGAAATTACGTCTAAAGCAACCGGCTTCATGTCAACTCTGGGTAAACGGGCGACGCGCCTGATAAGAGCGCGTCGCCCCATAAGTAGATTTTTTATTTTGCTTTGCCGCTGGCGGGCAGGACCTGTGCGCGCGAGCGCTGGAAGGCCTTGAGGGAATCCCAGCCCAGGATGAGGGCCGAAATCACCAGGTAGAGCGCAATCAAACCGGCCAACCAGTTGCCAATCACTTTGTCAATGGGCAGGTCGGGGGTGGTTATGACCTGTTTGATGGTGTTGAAAGACGTGATGAGCAGTGCGCCAATGGTAGTCACGTACATGAACAGGAACGGAATCAACGTCCACAGGTAATTCTTGCCGGTGGACATCAGCCACAACGTGACCAAAAGAAGCGCCAGGGCGGCCATCAGTTGGTTGGCGCCGCCGAACAGCACCCAAATACGAGCCCAAAAGCCAGTGTAGATGAGCAAGGCCGAAAGCAACAGGGCCACAATCGAGCCAAAGGTAGCGTTCTTGAACAACGGCACCTTGTCGCCCATGAATTCAGCCGAGGCCACGCGCATGAAGCGCACTACCAGGTACATAATGGTGAGCGCCATCAAGGTCAGGAAGACCGAACCGTAGGGCAAGCCAAAGGAGGTCGGAACGCCAATCTTGGCCAGCATTTCACTCAAACCAACGGCAAACACGCCGGCGTTCTTGCCAGCCGCAATCAGTTTGACGTATCCGATGAAGCCTTTCGTGGCTCCCACACCCACAACCGCCGTCAGCACCGAAAGCGTCGCCAGGAACATTTCCAGGAACATGGCGCCGCCGCCTACGTACAGGGCGTCGGTCTCTTTTTCCAACTGACGGGCGGTGCCGGAGGATGAGACCAGGCTGTGCCAACCAGAAATGGCGCCACAGGCAATGGTCACGAACAGGATCGGCCACAGCGGACCGAGCGCAAGCGGCGGCTTGGTCTCTCCCAAAGCAGAGCAGTCCGCCGAAGCGCATAGATTCCCGCTCCAGTTCGTGAAGGCCGGGAAGTCAGCCGGGAAAGCCGGGTGCCAGATGAGCAAACCGATCGTCCCGCCCAAGATGCCCAGGAAGACGATCCAGAAAGCAACGTAGTTGATGGGCTGCGCCCAACGCCAAATGGGCAGAATCGCGCCAAAGTAACAAATGACCAGCACGATCAGACTCCAAATGAACTGCGGGCGTGTGACATCGCCAAAGACCTTGGCATAAGTGGTCGTCGTGCTTCCATCTGCCGCAGTGGTAACCACAGCACCATTGATGACGTTGTCAATGAAACTCTTGACAGGCGCCAGCGTACCCAACCAAATGGCAATGAAGGCCAGTACAACGGTCAACACACTGATCAGAATGATGTCCATCTTCCACTTATAGGTCATCTGACCGGCTAACAGACCGATGCCAATGATGAGCAACACACCCAACGGCACAGCCGGATTGGTCATCAAGTCGTAGCCGACGATCTTGCCAAAGGCGCCCATGATGAGCAACAGGTAGAAATAGATGAAGGTCAACAAGATGTTGCGCGCTCGCGGCGAGACAAAGCGATAACTCAACGCGCCAAAGGATTGGCC
>DAOUCM010000090.1:0-2585 GCA_034431895.1 Anaerolineales bacterium | reverse complement strand
GGGGGGCGTAGCGCACCAGGCTGCCCTCCACCGAAAGGATACCCTGCTCATCCAGCGTCACCAGCAGGCCGGCGCAGCGGAAATACTCGTGACAGACCGGGTAACCAGCCGGCGTGAGCGGCAGAACGAAATAGCCGCCAAACGGCGCGCTGGGGCGAATCACATGGTCGAAAGTGAAACCGTGACTTTGCAGGAATTGTTCGATTTGCTCCCCGGCATTGGACGGCAGGGTTGCCGGGCTGTTGCCCAGCCCCGCCCAGGCCGGATAGTGCGGGTAATCAGGGAGGTACTCGAAGCGCCCTTCGGCGGAGATGCTCAAACGCTGGTTGCCATCCACAAAGAGATAGGCGCCGGGGTTGCCGTAGGCTGCGCCGTTCAGTCTCATTTGGGCGGCAAAGGAGCGCGCCTCCTCCAGCGTGATTGGCGCCGCAGGTTGATATTCATAGAGTGGTAACTGACCTGGCGCAGGGGGCAATTCGGCCTGCAGAATCAGCCTCGTGCCGCGCCAATCATAGGTCTCGCCGCTGGGCTGAGTAACTACCGAAGTAACGATGATGGGTTCGGGGGGCGTCTTTGACAGCGCAGGCGTGCCTCCCGCCGCAGGCTGAGGCGGGTTGGGCAGCAGCGTACGGATGGACCAGCTCAAAATCACTGCCAGCAAAATCAATCCTGCCGCCAGGCTCAGGGCGGGCAGGGCGCGGGCAAAAAATCCCTTTTTGGGTTCGGGGGAATATGAGTTCATCAGTCGGTTCTCCAGTTCCCGTTCGAAGTCCGCGCCCGGCTTCAGGCGTTCAGCCAGCGCTTCGAGTTGTTCCGCAAGTTGGCGGTCTTCGGGCGGGAGAAAATGGTTATCGTTCATCGGTTGCCTCCAGCGCAAGGGAGGACCGCTCGCGCAGGTCGCGCAGCCCGCGCGAGAGCAGCATTTTGACGGCGGCTTCGCTTTTCCGTAATACCGTCGCGGCTTCAGCGCAGGTCAGCCCCGCGAACAGGCACAGCCGAATTGCCTCGGCGCGCTCGCGCGGGATTCGCTTGAGGGCGCGGACGACGGATTCCACTTGCAGGCGAAGCGACGCCTCGGATTCGAGCGACAGCCCCGAGGTCGGGAGATGAAGCGCCGCCTCAATCGGGACCTCGAGCCTTCGTCTGCGAAAGAGCAGGGCGCGGCGTCTGGAGGCGATTCCCATCAACCAGGCCGCGAAGGGCCCCTCCCCGCGCCACGAGCGGATGCCCTCCAGCGCGGCGAGAAAGGTCTGCGAGGTCAGGTCTTCCGCGTCGTGGACGTTTCCCGTGCGCGCCAGATGGTAGCGATAGACGCGCGTCACGTGGCGGCGGTAGAGTTCGTCGAAGGCTTCGGCGCTGGCCCGCGCCTGCCGCGCCAGTTGGTCGTCGGAGAGGGGTTCGGTCATGTTGGCTTGTGGCGCAAGTCTTGGACTTGCGCTCCTGGTTGTGCGCACATAGATAAGTTGCAGGAGGCGGCGAAAAGGTAACAGGGAAAATGTAACTTTGTTCCCCGGGATCCAAATGTCGTTATTAAGGCAGAACTTGGAAGCCAAATGAGTCCGTTATTTGTTTGAAAATCATGACATCCCCTTTGTCTACGTCCCCAATATAGAACCATAAAGAATAAGGAGGTTGTTCTCCGCTGATGTCTATGCGTCGAAAAAAGCCTTGTGCCGTCTTATTCTCCGAATTAAGGTAGCCTGATTCGAATTCGAATTCGACTTGCCACCACCAATCTTGCTTAACCACTTTCCACTTACCTTTGCCGCAATCCGCCTCGCCTTTGGGTGTACCGTAGGGTGTGTTCCACCAATCGGGCATATTCTGCATTTCGAAACCGCCATCTAAAAACAAGGTAACCGACATGTTTTGTAAGTCATATTTTCCTATATCTTTTATCAACTGCGTTGTTTCATTGGTAGGTATATAAACTCCTGCAAGTTCAAAAGGAGAAGGTTCGGTTTTGGTAAATAAGTCTTGGTCGAAATCATAGGCGCCAAAACCGCACATCAAGTTCGAGAGCGCCAAAATACTGCTTATGAGCGGAAATAACCAAGGATGCCTATTTTTCATTCCGGATACACCTTCCACCCCAACGCTTCCAGGTTGGCGTTGGCGAGCATCTCCTGGGGAACATCAATCAAGAGGGCGTCGGCTTCGGCCAGCAGGTCGCCCTGCTGGTTGTAGATGCCGGCCCAGCCTTCGGCGATCTTGCCTTTGCTCTTGCCGGCCTTGCCGATGATTCTGAGCGGCTGGCCGATGGGGACGTTCTTGCGGTAGCGCACTTCGAGTTTGGCAGTGAACATGAAGCGCGGCTTGGACGGGTCGCCCATTTGCGCCCGCCCGGCAATTTCATCCAGGATGGCGGCGACGATGCCGCCATGCAGCACGCCGGGGTAGCCCTGAAAATGCTCCGGCGCGGTGTAGGTGGTTTCGATGAGGCCGGGTTCTGTCTGGTAGATGCGCAGTTTCAGGCCGACCGGGTTTTCCAGCCCGCAAATGAAACAATGACGAGAGTTGGGTTGTTTGATGTGGTTGTTCATCGCTCGTTTTGCTGTAAGAAATTTTCAATCTGCACGCGGACA
>DAOUCM010000089.1:0-3603 GCA_034431895.1 Anaerolineales bacterium | reverse complement strand
TTGGAAAGTGAGAAATCGCCTCTTTCTGTTTATCCTGATCCTCTTAGCGCTCATGGCGCTCGACTTTTATTCGCCCAATGCCATCTCCAGGTGGGTGAATGCCTTTATCACCAAAAATTTAGGACCCGAGGCTCCCATTTTCGACTTTGAAATCATGGGCACGGTGACCATTTTTTTGCTGCTCACGCTGGTCGTGGAATATTTCAAACGGTCGATCCATGTCGATCGGCTGTATCGCTATCTCATCACCGTGGAGGAAGACCTTTGCGCTGCCATGGGTGGGGATTATATAACTCGTGAGGGAAAATCGTACTTCAGCCGTACGGGTGTTCCCGAACCCGACGGCAGAAACAATCGCCCGCTTTGCTTGCGTTGCGTTGGCTTCCTGTTCAGCTATTTCTTTCCGATCGCTCTCATGCTGGGCCTGGCTTATAAAATCCTGCATGATTTCGACCTGACCAAACTGATCGCAATTCTGAACACGCTTTTTGAACTGTTCATTTTTGCCTATTGTGCCTTTTATCTGGCCTGGGTGATCAAAAAGAAATAAACAATGGGTCGCTGGAACTGGGAGCTGCGCAAATGCGAACGGGGATTGTGAATGAATTGGATCATTCAATGGTGAGAGGGGGAGTTTCGCAATCGCTCGATCATTTCATAACCTGGACAGGAGCGACCCCAACAGCGCTGCTCTGGCGTTAACAGGAGGTTTGGAAAAAAGCGATTTGTCGGTTACCAATTTTTGATTTGACTATTCGCATTTTTTTGTTAGATTGAAAGCAGATTGTCTTGCGCCATTTTCTATTGAATCGGCTGCAGGATCTGGGCAAAAAAACTGGGGTGAATCATGAATCGGGTATTCATTAGCTACAGCCACAAAGATGAAGATTGGGTCAAAAATTGGCTGTTGAAAAAACTGGAAGCACAGGGCATTGCCACTTACATTGACTTTCGGGATTTCGAGATCGGCGTGCCCAGCCCGATCAATATGGAACGGGCGGTGGAGCAGTGCGCCAAAACGATAGTTGTGCTCTCGGAAGATTATATAAAGAGCAAAAATGCAACATTCGAATCAGTAATGTTACAAACTATCGATCCAACTGGCACAGAAAAAAAATTGCATCCAATTTTGCTTCATAAATGTTCTTTGCCACTCAGGTGGAGGAGTATCACTTATGCAGATTTTACAGATCAAGAAAAATGGGAATTTGAATTTAGTAAATTAGTTACCCAGATCAAAAAAGACTTTGCCGAGCTGACGCCCAGGACTGCCTATCCACCGCTCAGCCAAGAATATATCGACCTCAGCCGCCTGCCGAAGACCGAATTCGAACTGTTCGGCCGAAGCCATGAGCTGAATCTGCTGGATCAGGCCTGGGAGTCCGCTGATATCAACATGGTGAGCTTTGTGGCCTACGGCGGGGTCGGCAAAACCACGCTGGTCAATAAATGGGTCGAGAAATTGCGCTGGGACAACTTTCGGGGCGCCGAGCGGGTGTTTGCCTGGTCGTTTTACAGCCAGGGCACCAATGAGCTGGTCACCTCGGCCGATGCGTTCATCAATGCGGCGCTGCTCTGGTTCGGCGAGCCGCAGCCCGAACGCTATCGCTCGCCCTGGGACAAAGGCAAACGGTTGGCCGAGCTGGTGCGCCACCACAGGACCCTGCTGATCCTGGACGGCATGGAGCCGCTGCAATCGGGCTATGATTTTGAGAAGGGCAGGATCAAAGACCCTGGCCTCAGCACCCTGGTGGCCGAGCTGGCCCGCCGCAATAACGGTTTGTGCGTGATCACCACCCGAGAAGCCGTGCCCGAGATCGAGCGCTGTGCTGGCTCGTGTCGCCAGATCAATCTGGAACAGATTTCCGATGAGGCGGGCGCAGCGCTCCTGAAGATCAGGCGGGTGAACGGCAGCGATGACGAGCTGCAGCGCCTCAGCCGTGAATTCGGCAATCACGCTTTAGCCATCAATCTGCTGGCCGAGTACCTGCGGCTGTTCCCTGGCCATCGTGCCCGACATGGGTTCGAGATCCCAGATCTGAACATCCCTGTGGAAAAAGGCCGACATGCCCGACGGGTGATGGAGGCTTTTGCTCAGTATCTTGGCGAAAGTCCAGAATTGGAATTTCTTTGTATTTTAGGGCTTTTTAACCGTCCTGTTCCAATGCAGGCTATTAAAGCTTTGTTTAAGAAACCGTTACTATCTACCATATTCGCTAAACCTGCCATTCATGGTTTAACAGATCATCTCGAAAAATATTCTAAAAATAATTTTAGGGATGTGCTGCAAAAACTGCGGGACTTCAAGCTCATTGCCCGTGAATCCAAACACCGCCCCGATGTGATCGATTGCCACCCCCTGATCCGTGAGCATTTCGGCCAGAAGCTGAGGGACAAGGCGCCTGAGGCGTGGCGCCTGGCGCATGAGCGGCTGTACGAATATTACAAGAACCTGCCCCAAAAGCTGTACGGCAAGGAAATGCCCGACACATTGGAGGAGATGGAGCCGTTGTTTGCGGCGGTGGCGCATGGATGTCAGGCGGCGAAGCATCAGGAGGCGTTGGATGATGTGTATTGGGATAGGATAATAAGAAAAGATGAAGCATATTCCGTTAAAAAACTCGGCGCATTTGGATCGGATCTGGCGGCGCTGTCCAATTTTTTTGAAGATGTTTCCTGGCGCCAACCTGCTGCCAAATTGACCGCTGCCGACAAAGCTGTTGTTCTGAGCTGGGCTGGCTTCCATCTGCGGGCGTTAGGACGGCTGCGGGAGGCGGCGCAACCCACGCAGGCAGGAATGGAAAATTCGATTCAACAAAAAGATTGGGAGGGAGCCGCACAAGATGCAGGCAACCTCAGCGAGCTGTATCTGACGCTGGGCGAGGTGACCGAGGCGGTGCGCTATGCCCGCCAGAGCGTGGACTTTGCCGACCGCAGCGGGGATGCGTTTGAAAAAGAGAGTGATCGCACCACATTGGCCGATGCCCTGCATCAGGCAGGGGAGCTGGCGCAGGCCGAGGAGTGGTTTCGCCAGGCCGAAGCCCTGCAACAACAAGAGCAGCCCGAATATCGCTACCTCTATTCCCTGCGAGGCTTTCGCTTCTGCGATCTGCTGCTGGCCCAGGGCCAGGTGCAGGAGGTGCTGGAGCGGGCGCAGGAGGCTATTAAAATTGCGATTAAAAATAATTGGCTTTTAGATATTGCGCTGCATAAACTTTCGTTGGGGCGGGCGTATGTGCTGGCAGCGGTGGGAAAACGAAAGATGGACTCCACCTCGGAGGTGGAGTCCATCTTTCCCCTCTTTCAAAAAGCCGCCGACTACCTGAACCAGGCGGTGACGGGCTTGCGGGAAGCGGGACAATATCAAGAATTACCTCGTGGTTTATTTGCCCGTGCCTTTTATTATCGCCTGCAGCAGCAATTTTCCCAGGCCTGGGAGGACCTGGATGAGGCACGGGAGATTGCGGAGCGGGGGAGTATGGGGTTGTGGTTGGTGGATTATCATTTGGAAGCGGGGAGAGTGATCAGTGATCAGTTGGCAGTGGGCAGTCTTCAGTCTCCAGTCGGCAGTTCTCAGTCGGCAGTGGGGGGTTTTGAGGTGCT
>DAOUCM010000088.1:0-7774 GCA_034431895.1 Anaerolineales bacterium | reverse complement strand
CGTGGGGGTGATGCGCGTGGGCGTTTCAGACGCCGGGCTGCGGGCTGCGATTACCGCCGTCAGCGGGCAGATTTTGCTGACGATGGCACTCGTCTCGGCTTTGGGCGTGCTGGGGGCGACGCTGTTGACCTTCGTCCTGACCCGTCCGCTGCGCGAACTGGTGGAGGCGACCCGCCGCGTGGCGCAAGGCGATTTCTCTCCGCGCGTGCCGCGTTGGGCCAGAGACGAAATCGGCGACCTGGCAGAAGCCTTCAATGCCATGACGACCGAACTGGGGCGGGCTGATGAACTGCGCCGCGAGCGTGAACAGTTGCGCCGCCAATTGCTGGAGAAAGTCATCGCCACGCAAGAGGACGAGCGCCGCCGCATCGCCCGCGAATTGCACGACAGCACGTCCCAAAATCTCACTTCGCTGATGGTGGGCTTGAAAAATATCAAAGGCCTTTGTGATAATCCCCGCTTGCGTTCTACGGTGGACGAATTGCGCGGCGTGGCTTCCCAAACGCTGGAGGAAGTTCACGAAATTTCGGCCCGCCTTCGTCCGCGCATTCTCGATGACCTGGGATTGCCAGAGGCTCTGGAGCGTCTGGCGCATGACTGGCAGGCCCGCTACAAGATTCCTGTGGATTTCCTTATCCATATCGGGCAAGAGCGCCTGCCCGGGGAAATCGAAACCGCCATTTACCGCATTGTCCAGGAATCGCTGACGAATGTCGCGCGCTACGCCGAAGCACGCTCCGTTTCGGTGCTGGTGGAACGCCAGGGCAGGGACGTGGTTGCCATTGTCGAGGATGACGGTCAGGGATTTGATTTGACCCAGGAAATGGGCGACCGTCACCTGGGACTGGTCGGGATGCGTGAGCGCGCCGAATTGCTGGGCGGGCAGTTGACCATCGAGAGCGCGCCCGGCCGCGGGACGAGCGTCCATGTTCAGATACCGGTGAACAGTGAGCAGTGAACAGTGAACAGTGAGCAGTGAACAGTGAACAGTGAGCAGTGATCAGTGAGTGGAAGAATATCCAAATCAAAGAAGCGCTTATGACGAAAATTCTGCTGGCCGATGACCATGCCGTCCTTCGTTCCGGGTTGAAACTGCTGCTCGAGAGTCAGGCCGATTTTCAGGTGGTGGGCGAGGCCTCTAGCGGGTTAGAAGCCCTGGACCTGGCGGGCAAACTCCAGCCCGATTTGATTCTGCTCGACCTTTCGATGCCCGGGCTGGGCGGGTTGGATGCGCTTCCGGCGCTGGCCAAAATCTGTCCGGCGGCGAAAATCCTGGTGCTGACCATGCACGACGACCCGCAATACCTGCGCTCGGCGCTCAAAAATGGCGCTGTGGGCTATGTGTTGAAGAAGGCCGCCGATGCTGAGTTGATTTCTGCCATCCGCGCCGTGCTGCGCGGGGAGATGTACGTCCATCCTTCGATGACGCGCGCCCTGCTGGAGCAAATGTTGCCCAAAGCCGAGGCCGCTCCCGACGCCTGGGAGTCGCTCAGCGAGCGCGAGCGCGAGGTGCTGCGGCTGGTGGCGCTGGGACATACCTCAGCGGAGATTGCTGCGCAACTCCATTTGAGCGACAAGACGGTGGAAACCTACCGCGCCCGCGGCATGGAAAAACTCGGCCTGCCCAACCGCGCCGCGCTGGTGAGATTTGCCTTGAAAAAGGGGATTTTGGGGGAGGAATGAGACCGTCCCAAAGGCAACGTCTCGAAGGTTTGGGTCACCCGCTCCAGCCGTGCCAACCGCTTCAGCGTCACGGCGGGCTTTTCGTGATAAGCGGCGTCCGCTTCCACTTTGGTCGCGGCTGGCACTCAACCAATTCTACTGTTGCCAAAACTCCATGGCTCAGCCGCCTGCTGCCCTGTGGGCAAACCTGACCCAACCGATAGCGGGGGGACACCAACCCCACCAACACCCCAACACGCATGACCAACAGGTTGTTTTGCCAACTTGGGGTTGCCATGATAAGCAATGTCCGCCAGAGATATGGCGGACATTGTTTCTTCTCGCAAAAAGAGGGGGAACAAGATCAATCTTGCCCTACCCCCCATCAATCAAGCGGCAGGTTGATCTTCGGCAGGCTGGTCTTCAGCGGGCTGCTCTTCAGCCGGGGCTTCCACAGCCGGCTCTTGTTTAGCCGGCCGGGCCTTTTCAGGCTGTGAGGCGCGAGATTTCCTGCCGGCTTTGGCAGGCGCCTCTTCTGCCGCTTCCAAACTTTCGCCTTCGCGATGGACGATGATTTTGATTTCAGGCACCAGGTCCATGGTCAGGCGCACGTGGGCCGTGAACTCGCCCAGGCTGCGGATAGGCTGCATGTCAATTTGCGCGCGTTTGACTTCGTAGCGAGTCTTTTCCTGCAAGGCGGTCGCCACATCTTGCGTGGTGATGGAACCGTACAATTTGCCAGTTTCGCCTGCTTTAGCGGCAAAGGTAAGCGTGACGCCGTTGATTTGCTCGGCCAGCCCTTTGAGTTCTTCGTTGAGCGAGGCGCGGCGGATCTCGGCCTGCGAGCGGATGCGCTCTATTTGCTTCAATGCACCTGGGGTAGCCAACACGGCCAATCCCTGCGGAAGGAGATAGTTGCGCCCGTAGCCGTCGGCTACCTTTTTGACATCCCCGGCGCGCCCCAATTTGTACACGTCTTTGATCAAAAGTACTTTCATTTCATCGAGCCCTTTCTGACAAAAGATAACGAGCGAAGGGTACTACGCCCGGCGGCGGATTGTACCAGAAACCTGCCGTCTTGCCAACCTTTGCAAGGCAGGGTAAGATACGGTTATGCCTACCTTCTCCATAGACTGGCGCCGTATCGCCATCATCGCCGCTGTTGCCTTCCTGGTCATCCTCATCGTAGACTTCAACGCCCGGCTGGAAACGCTGGAACGGCTGAACAAACAAGCCGAACTCGTGCGCAGCGAAGCCACCCAAGCCGCGCTCACCCAGACGGCGCTCGAGACGCAAATCGCTTACGCCGCCTCGGATCAGGCAGTAGAAGAGGCGGCGCGCAGCGAGGGTCACATGAAACAGGATGGAGATCATCCTGTCGTCATCTTGGGGCAGGCGGGAGCGCCTGCTCTGCAAATGCCTACGCCGACTCCCAGCCCTACCCCTCAGCCCAACTGGCGATTGTGGTGGGAACTTTTCTTCGAAGAGTAGCCGGGCCAGCCTGCCTTCAGACCTTGACCAGGCCCACAGACAGCGTTTCGCCGTCCCATTCCTCTTCGAGCAGCGCGCCCGCTTCTGGCAGCGAGTCGAAGACCAGCCGGGAGGTCAACGTCTCGGTCGTGATGTACTCGCGGTGCGCTTCGATGGCGGACTTCAAGCCGGCGGAGGCCACGACATACAACGCGATGCGGTCGGCTACGTCCAAGCCGGCGCTCTTGCGCAGGTCCTGTACACGGCGGACGAACTCGCGCGCCTGGCCTTCTTGTATCAGGGCGGGCGTCAGTTCGGTCACCAGGGCGGCCACGTAAGCGCCTTCTTCGGCTACTGCAAAGCCTTCTTTGGCGTGCGCCTTGACTTCCACTTCGTTAGGCAAAATTTCATATTTTTGACCGTCGGCGGTCACTGTGAGCGGCTGGCCTGCCAGCAAGGTGCGCGCCGTTTCTTCGGGATTCGCCGCCAGGATGGCCTTTTGGATAGCCGGGAATCTGTTGCCGTACTTCTGCCCCAACTGCTTGGGCAATGGCTTGACGGTGTGTGAAACCGCCTCGGTGCTGGCATCCAGCAAGCGCACGGTTTTGACGTTCAACTCGTCAGCAATCAGGTCGGCCAAGGCGGTCACTGCCTGACGCTCAGCGGCATTGCCCACCGAGAAGGCGGCTTCGGCCAACGGCTGGCGCACTTTGCGGTTGGCTTTCTGGCGGGCGGCATGTCCCAGCGAGACCAATCGCATGACCAGCGCCATATCGCGGTTGAGGGATTCGTCAATGAAGGCTTCCTCGTATTTCGGCCATTCGGCCAGGGTGACCGACTCGGGTGCAAACGGGTCCACTGAGCGTACCAGATTCTGGTACAGTTCTTCGGCCAGGAAGGGCATGGCCGGCGAGAGCAATTTGCAAAGCGTGGTCAGCGCCACGTATAAGGTCTGGTAGGCCGCTTGCTTGTCAGCGTCCGATTCGGATTTCCAGAAGCGACGACGCGAGCGGCGCAGGTACCAGGTGGAGAGTTTTTCTACGAAGGCGGCAATCGGGCGGGTAGCGTTTGGAACGTCATAGCCTTCGTAGGCGGTGGTTACCTCGCGGACGAGGGCGTTCAGTTCGGAGAGCAGCCAGCGGTCGAGTTGGCTCTCGCTCCAGGTAACGGAAGCAAGTTGCGGCTTGTCCAGATTCGCGTAGGTCACGAAGAAGGAGTAGACGTTCCACAACGTCAAAGTAAAGTCGCGCACCACTTCGCCGACCAGGTCGGCAGAAAAACGGCGCTCATTGCCCGGCGGGGTGGCGGTGTAAAGGTACCAGCGGAAGGCGTCGGCGCCATGAACATTGATGATATCCCAGGGGTCAACGATATTGCCCAGGCTCTTGGACATTTTGCGCCCCTCTCCATCCAGGATGAGGCCGAGGCAGATGACGTTCTTGTACGAGACCGAATCCATGAGCAAGGTGCTGATGGCGTGCAGGGAATAGAACCAGCCGCGCGTTTGGTCAACGGCCTCGCAGATGTAATCGGCCGGGAATTGTTCTTTGAATTTGTCCTGGTTCTCGAAAGGATAATGCCATTGGGCATAGGGCATGGAGCCGGAATCGAACCAGCAGTCAATGACGGCGGTAACTCGCTGCATCTGACCCGGGCAATGCGGACAAGCGTAGACCACTTCGTCCACGTATGGGCGATGCAAGTCGAGGTCGCTCAGGTCGCGCCCGGCTTTTTCGGCCAGTTCGGTCACAGAGCCGATGGCTTCGGTATGACCACACGCCTTGCACTCCCACAGCGGGAGAGGTGTGCCCCAATAGCGTTCGCGTGAGAGGGCCCAATCTATGTTGTTTTCTAGCCAATTGCCAAAGCGGCCTTCTTTGATATGCTCTGGCACCCAGTTGATGGTACGGTTGAGTTCTACCAGGCGGTCGCGGAATTGACTGGTGCGGATGTACCAGGCTTCGCGGGCATAGTACAAGAGCGGAGTCTTGCAGCGCCAGCAGAAGGGGTAGGTGTGGGTGTAGGTCTCGACGCGGAAGAGTAAACCGCGCGCGCGCAAGTCTTCAGTGATGAGCGGGTCGGCCTGCTTGACCCACATGCCGCGCCAGGGTTTGACTTCTGGCACAAAGGCGCCATCGGGCTGAACGGTCATCAGCACCGGCAAGTCATGTTCCATGGCTACTTGCATGTCTTCGGCGCCAAAGGCGGGTGCAATATGGACGATGCCGGAGCCGTCTTCGGTGGTGACGAAATCGCCGGTGACCACGAAGTGAGCAGGTTTGTCAGGCGGCATGAAGGTAAAAAGCGGGTGGTATTTCATGCCTTTGAGTTTCTTGCCTTTATAGGTGTCCAGGACTTCGACTGGCTCATCACCAAAGACCTTTTTTACCAAGTTGGCGGCCAGGATGAGTTTTTCGCTCCCGCCGTCGTCAGTCTGGCGTTCGATGGTGACGTAGTCTACGTCGGGGTGGACGGCCAGGGCAACGTTGCCGGGCAGGGTCCAGGGGGTGGTCGTCCACACCAGGAAGGAGGTGCCGGGTTTGTCTACAGCGGGCATACGGACGAAGACCGAAGGCTCGGAAACTTCTTCGTAACCGAGGGCCACTTCATGGTCCGAAAGAGGCGTGCCGCAGCGCGCACAATACGGCACGACTTTGTAGCCCTTGTAGAGCAAGTCGCGGTCGTAGAAATTCTTCAGGATATGCCAGACCGACTCGATGTAGTCGTTGGTGAAGGTGACGTAAGCCGTCTCCAGATCTACCCAGAAGGCGATGCGGTCGGTCAGTTTCTCCCACTCTTGAATGTAATCGAAGGCCGATTTGCGGCATTCGGCGTTGAATTTAGCGATGCCATAGGCCTCGATATCTTGTTTGTTCTGAAAGCCATGCCGTTTTTCGACTTCGATTTCTACCGGTAAGCCATGCGTATCCCAGCCGCCGCGCCGCGAGACGTGATAGCCGCGCATGATTTTGTAACGCGGGAACATGTCTTTGAAGGCGCGCGCCAAGACGTGATGTACGCCGGGTTTGCCGTTGGCCGTTGGCGGGCCTTCATAGAAGACGTATTCTGGGCCGCCTTTGCGCTGCTCGATGGTCTTGGCAAAAATATCGTTTTGCTTCCAAAATTTCAGGATGCCCTCTTCCATGGAGGGTACATCGAGTTTGGGAGATACGGGTTTGAACATGGCAGTCTCCTGGTCGGATAGTCTAATAGTCGCTAGTCGAATAGTCGGATAGGAAAGGCTGACGGTCAAAAAGAAAACTCTCGTCTCTACACAGAGACGAGAGACAGGCTCACGCGGTACCACTCTGTTTCCTGCTGAACTCAAAGCATCGCAGCAGGCGCTTCATCGGGGACTTGTTGCCGCATCCCCGCGTCTTTGATAACGGAGAACGACTCCGGCTTTCCTACTTTTGGTCAACAGCCAGCCTATTGGACAAATAGGTGCCCCGACCGATTTCAGATCGCGGCTCCGGGAGGATTTTCAACCCGCTCGGCTGACCCGGCTCGCACCCAGCCCGGGCTCGCTGCCAGCATAGACGGGTTTACTCGTTCCCATCATTGCCTTTGGAATGGGGGGCATTATACCCAATATTCAAGAATGCTACAAGGCTTTACGAGCGGTGATTGAGTGCCTTATCCGCTTCCTAGCCGCTGGTCACTTTGGTTGCGGCCCTGGCCTGACGCCAGCCTGCCCTAGCGCTTGTCCAGGGGACAGGCTGGAGGCCGCGCTATAGTATTGCTCTGCAGAATCTATCACGTTTGTGAAGATTTTGTGGCGTGGCATTCATGCCGTCTTGGGTTGCGGGATAACAAATTATTGCCGTAACCTTGTACCACCGACCTTTGGTCGGTTCGACCAGGCAGAGCCTGGTGATACGCTGTTCGAGCCTGGAGTCGGCTTCCAGCCGACTTTCATGCCCTGAGGCGGGGGGATCGCCCCCCCGTCTTTTGCGTGGACACACGATAGCAATTGAGAGTGATTCACTTTACAATGTCTTGATATAATGCCTTGCTGTATCTTCTCGATGTAAAGGGGAGACAGGGGGCTCGAGAGATGCCGATTTACCTTGAGTTGCAGCACAACGCCAGAACAAACCTGGTGTTGTTTTTTGCATCATATGTGGAGTCTTTTCATAATGAAAAAAGAACAATATCTCGATTTGTACTACCAAATGGTTCTCATCCGCCGCGTGGAAGAGCGCGGCGCAGAATTGTACCAGGCCGGGAAAATCGGCGGGTTCATGCACCTGTATATCGGTCAGGAAGCGGTTTCGACTGGGCTGATTGCCGCCCGCGAGCCGCGCGACCGCGTCATCACCGCCTACCGCGACCATGGCGTGGCGCTCAACTGCGGCATTTCGGCTAACCAGGTGATGGCGGAATTGCTCGGTAAGGTTACCGGCATGTCGAAGGGCAAGGGTGGCTCGATGCACATGGCTTCGGTAGAAAAGAACATGTGGGGTGGACACGCCATCGTTGGCGGGCATCTGCCCATCGCCGCCGGGCTGGCCCTGGGCGACCAATACGCCGGGAATGACAACGTGACGATTTGCATGTTTGGCGACGGCGCCACCAATATCGGTTATTTTCACGAGGCGCTCAACCTGGCAAAAACCTGGGGGCTGCGCGTGCTGTGGGT
>DAOUCM010000087.1:0-2703 GCA_034431895.1 Anaerolineales bacterium | reverse complement strand
TTTCACCGGAGGAAGCGGCGGAGTCCTTCCAATGGGCAGAGGAATTCATGCAGGCCGTGAAAGAATATCTGGGAGCGTAATCTAACGCTAGTTCGGGATAACCGTCCCGAAGGCTTTTTAGAGCAATTGTATGAGCAAAATCGAGCCTTCACCCTGCGGGTACTTCGCGGGACGGTTCAAAGGCTTATATCCCGAATTCAGGTTAATCTAGCAGGGAAGAATTGCACCGCTGGAAGGAGAACCTTGCCCCCCTTACTCCTCATAGACATCCAGACGACTTTTTCTGATAGAACGCGATTGTGTTAGAATTAAACCCTCTGGAGATACCATGTCCGATATGATCGAAGTCGTCATAGACAGTGTCCGCGTCAGCCTGATGTCGCCGCAGCGCGTGGTCGTTTTGCGGCAATTGAACGCCGAGCGTTTCATTCCCATCTGGGTCGGGCCTTACGAGGCCGAGGCCATTACCGTCGCCCTGCAGGAAATCGAAATGGTGCGCCCGCTCACCCATGACCTGCTCAAGAACGTATTCGGCACGTTCAATGCCCGCATCAAGCGCGTAGAAATCGTCGCCCTGCGTGAAGAAATCTTCTTTGGTAACATTGTCGCCGAGGTCAATGGCCGAGAAATCAACATCGACTCGCGGCCTTCCGACGCCATCGCGCTCGCCGTGCGCACCCACTCCCCCATCTACGTTCACAAAAGCGTCATGGACGAGGCCGGCATCGTGCCTGAGACCGACATGCAGCCCCTCGGCAACCAAAGCGCCCCCGCTGCGGGTGAGAAAACCTCCTCTGCCGAAGAGAACGCCGACCGCCTATCCGTTTTCGAAGATTTCCTGAAAAAACTCGAGCGCGGCAAGACAGACGACAAGGACAAAGACGACCGCGCCTCCGACTCCCCCAAACCTGATTCCACGCCATGAGCGATTCCCTACCCCCCGAAGACGTCCCCTTTGGGGAGAACATCCCCTTCCCCTATGGGGATGACCGACCCGCCGCCCCCGCCGCTCCAAGCATACCGCACAGCCGGGAAGCCGAAGAAGCCGTGATCGGGGCGGTGTTGATTAATCCCGATGTCTATTACGACGTGGCGCAATTCCTGAGCGCCGAGGATTTCTACATCCACCGCCATAAATGGATTTGGGAAGCCTTCACACGCCTGCACGAACAACGCACCCCGATTGACCTGCTCACCGTCTCCGAAGAACTCGACCGCATGGGGCAACTGGCCGAACTGGGCGGCCCGGCCTACCTGACGACGCTCATCAACCAGGTGCCGACCTCGCTGAATGCCGAGTCCTACGGGCGCATTGTAGAGGCGCATTCCATCCGCCGCAAGATGATCAATGCCGCCAACCGCATCGCATCCCTGGCCTACGACGAAGGCGCGTTGGTAGAAACCATCATGGGCGAGGCCGAAAAGGCCGTTTTCGATGTCAGTGAGCGGCGCCTCACCCATGACCTGCGTCCGATTTCTTCTGTCCTCAGCGAATACTACGACCGCATAGACGACCTGGCCAAACGTCCCGATGAAATCTTCGGCGTTCCCACCGGCTTCATTGACCTCGACCGACTGCTGAGCGGCCTGCAACCCTCCGACCTGCTCATCATCGCCGGCCGGCCGGGGCAAGGAAAAACCGGCTTCCTCCTGTCCGTAGCCAAGAACGCCGCACTCACTCATAAAAAGCATGTCGCCATCTTCTCGCTCGAAATGTCCAACGAACAAGTGGTGCAGCGCCTGATCGCGCAAGAGACCGGCATAGACAGCCAACGCCTGCGCACCGGCAAATTAACCGAAGACGAGTGGCCGCTCTTTACCCATGCCATCGAAGTCTTCTCAGATACCAAGATTTTCCTGGACGACACGCCCGCCATCACCCCGTTGCAACTGCGGACGAAATGCCGCCGCCTGCACATGGAATTTGGCATTGACTTGATTATCGTAGATTACCTGCAACTGATGAGCGGCGATACCCGCACCGACAACCGCGTGCAGGAGGTTTCGTATATTTCGCGCAATCTCAAGGTGCTGGCGCGCGAACTGAACGTCCCCGTGCTGGCCGCGGCGCAATTGTCCCGCGCGGTAGAGCAGAGAACCGACAAGCGGCCGGTGTTGTCGGATTTACGCGAGTCAGGTTGTTTGACGGGCGACACATTGGTTGCGCTGGAAAATGGTCGAAATATCCCAATTCGGGAATTGGAAGGCAAATCCAATTTCAACATTTGGGCGCTCAACCCAGCAACGCTCAAACTGGAATCCATGCCCGTCAGCCGCGCGTTTTGCACAGGGACAAAGCCTGTGTTCAAGATGAAAACGCGGCTGGGTAGGGAAATCCGTGCGACGGGAAATCACCAGTTTCTGACCATTGATGGTTGGAAGCGGTTGGATGAATTGACCACAGGCGATTACCTTGCTTTGCCACGCGTCCTACCAACCGCGGCAAGGCAACAAACCATGTCCAGTTCGGAGTTGGCTTTACTGGGGCATTTGATCGGCGATGGCTGCACCCTGCCGCGTCACGTCATCCAATATACCACCCGCGAAGCGGAAGTGCAATCTCATCTCATGGAAAGAGACGCCAACACGAATCGCGACATCATCCCTCACAATATCTGGCGACTGCACGTTGTTCCTGCCATGCAGGGAATCGGCATGACCACACGTCAAATGCAAGCCGCGATTGAAACCCAATATTGCGGT
>DAOUCM010000086.1:0-2232 GCA_034431895.1 Anaerolineales bacterium | reverse complement strand
GGCTCCGGCTGCTCAAGCCGACCGCAGGTCGGCGGTACAGCAAAGCGTCACACCAGGCTCCGGCTGCTCAAGCCGACCGTAAGACGGCGGTACAGCAAAGCGTTACACCAGGCTCCGGCTGCTCAAGCCGACCGCAGGTCGGCGGTACAGCAAAGCGTAACACCAGGCCCTGCCGGGTCAGGCTGACCGCAGGTCGGCGGTACAGCAGTTTGGTTGCGGCTGGAGGCCGCGCTACGCACTTAACGATTATAATTATCGGGTAGACGAGAGACGCTTTGGGCATAGACAACGCTCCTGTAACGGGAGCAGGCCGCGGCGTCGTCTGAGCGCGTCCAAGAGTCCAGCAAACGGAGCGGGTGTTCATCCGCTCGAATCCAAACAAAGGTAAATCCAGCATGAGTCCAGAAGAAACCAGACCCACCGATTTCATCCGCGAAGCCGTAGCAGAAGACTTGCGCAGCGGGCGCTTCACCTATGTCCGCACGCGCTTGCCGCCGGAGCCGAATGGCTACCTGCACATCGGGCATGTCAAGGCGTTCATGATTGATTATCTCATCGCCAAAGAAAACGGCGGCGAGGTGTATTTGCGCTTCGACGACACCAATCCCACCAAAGAAGGGACCGAGTTCGTAGAGGCCATCAAAGAAGATACGCGCTGGTTGGGCATCGAATGGGACAAGGAGACCTACGCCTCCGATTATTTCGACTTGTTGTATGAATGGGCGGTGCAACTGGTCAAAAAAGGTCTGGCCTATGTGGACGACCAGTCGCCGGAGGAAGTGAGCGCCAATCGCGGCACGTTGACCGAGCCAGGCAAGAATTCGCCCTACCGCGACCGCAGTGTGGAGGAAAATCTCGACCTGCTGGAACGGATGAAGAACGGCGAGTTTCCAGATGGTTCGCGGGTGCTGCGCGCTAAGATAGATATGGCGCATCCCAATTTGAACATGCGCGACCCGGTGATGTACCGCATCATCCACGAGCCGCCGCATCACCGCACGGGGTATAAGTGGAAAATCTACCCGATGTACGATTGGGCGCATGGACAGAACGACTCGATGGAAGGCATTACCCACTCGTTGTGTTCGCTGGAGTATGAGAATCACCGCCCGCTCTATGAGTGGTTCCCCGAGCAATTGGGGGTATGGAAGCCGCGCCAAATCGAGTTTGCGCGCCTGAACTTATCCTATACCGTGATGAGCAAGCGCAAACTGCGCCGCCTGGTGGAAGAAGGCCACGTGAAAGGCTGGGACGACCCGCGCCTGCCCACCATCCGCGCGATGCGTCGGCGCGGCTATACCCCCGAAGCCATCCACGAGTTCATCCGCCGCGTAGGGGTAGCCAAGAATTACAGTATCAGTGATGTTTCTTTGCTGGAAGCCTGCGTGCGCGACGACCTGAACAAACGCGCGCTCCGCCGTATGGCTGTTTTGCGTCCGCTCAAATTGGTCATTGACAACTATCCCGACGACTTGGTGGAGGAAATGGAGGCGATCAACAATCCCGAAGACCTCACCGCCGGCACGCGCAAAGTGCCTTTCTCCAAAGTGTTGTACATTGAACGAGACGATTTCCGCGAGACGCCGCCCCCCAAATATTACCGCCTCTACCCTGGCAACGAGGTGCGCCTGCGTTATGCTTACTTCATCAAATGTACTCATGCCGTCAAAGACGCCAACGGTGAAATCGTGGAAGTCCACGCCTCCTATGACCCTGCCACGCGCGGCGGCGACTCGCCTGACGGCCGTAAGGTCAAATCTACTATTCACTGGGTCTCGGCAGCGCACGCCGTACCGGCTGAGTTCCGCTTGTACGACCGCTTGTTCACCAAAGAAGACCCGGAAGAAGGCGAGGAAGGCTTCTTGGGATGCCTGAACCCCAACTCGCTGACCGTCTTACAGGGATTTGTGGAAGCGCATCTCGCCAAGTCGCAAGTGGGTGACCGTTTTCAGTTCGAACGCCAGGGATATTTTTGCGCTGACCCCGATACCACGCCCGACAAGCCGGTCTTCAACCTGACGGTCAATCTGCGCGACAGTTGGGCAAAGATCGAGAAGCAAGGGAAGTAAAAAATGAAGGCAAAAATGGCTGAATGCTTGTAAAAGCAAATAAAACCGTAAGGAGACCAGCATAGCGCCTGAAAAGGTGATTACAGGTAAAGGAATGCTGTATGGACATCGTCACCGGCAAGATTCTCAAATTGCGCAACTGGCCAGATGGCAAGATCATTGG
>DAOUCM010000085.1:0-27137 GCA_034431895.1 Anaerolineales bacterium | reverse complement strand
CAATCGCCCCGCCCATAGAGAGCCCAACCAAATTGACGGAACCATCGAAGCCCAGTTTATCCAACAAATCTTGCAATTGCTTGCAAAACAAATCAACATCATAGCGCAATTTGGGCCTGTCCGAAAGGCCGCGCCCGAACAGGTCGTATCGCAAGACACGAAAACCAAAGCGGGGCAGGAAATCGAAAGTGGGATCGAAGATGAAGTAAGGCACGGAAAAACCATGCACCAGAACGACCGCTTCCCCCTCTGGCGGGCCGCCCAATTCATAATGAGTATATCCATCCGGCAGCCGCACGAAATGACCGGCTGCACTGGCACGGGCCGCCTCGTCCAATTCTTCGGTTTCGTCCAGGTATGGGAATGTCCAGGGCATGGTCACTGCCTAGTCATCTTCGGCAATCATCCGCAGAATTCGCAGAGCGCGCAGATTGGAGAAAAAATCAGCGAAATCTGCGTACTCTGCGGAGAAAGAATCGGCGATAGGTTTGCCTCAAATCTTGCCCAACCCGCGCAAGATGCGTTCAGGGGTGAGCGGGAACTCGTCGTACCACACACCGGTAGCGTCATGCACAGCAGCGGAAATCGCGGGAGCAGTGGGCAGGAAGGGCAATTCGCCCACGCCGCGCGCCCCCCAAGGGCCATTTGGATCGGGAATTTCGAGGATGACCGATTCCACCTTTCCAGGAATATCGCGAATGGTAGGAATCAGATACGTGCTGAGTTGATCGGTCAACACATAACCATCTTTGGCCTTGAAGTCCTCCAACATGGCATAGCCCTGCGCCTGCACAACCGCGCCCTCGATTTGGCCTTCTACCAGATTGGGGTTGATGGCCTTGCCCAGGTCATCGGCCGCCACTACCCGCAGCACCCGCACCTCGCCGGTCTCGGTGTCCACTTCCACTTCAGCCGCCTGAGCCGAATAGGCATAGGCAAAATTGGGTTTGGCATAACCGGTCTCTTTCTCGAATGGCGTGGTTGGCGGCGCCAGGTATTTGAACTCGCCTACCGCCGGGCGCTCTTCTTTGCGCCATTTTTCCAAGGCCGCTTCTGCCGCACCGCGAATGGCGTTGCCGGCCATGAACGTCATACGCGAAGCCGAAACAGAGCCAGAATTGCCCATGATGGCCGAATCCGAAGCCACCAGCGTTACCTTTTCGACCGGCACGCCCACGGCTTCAGCCGCCATCTGCACCATAACCGTATGCACGCCCTGACCTACTTCTGCCGCAGCGTGCAGCAACACCACCTGCTCGATTTCGCTTCCGCCGTGCAATTCCACCCGCGCCCAGCAATTTTCCTGATAACCAAACGAAAAACCGACGTTCTTGAAACCGGCGGCAAAGCCGCGCCCGCGCTTCAGATGAGGAGCCAGCTTTTTGTCCTTCTGCGCGCCGTAGGATGCCCATCCAAACCGCTCGGCAGCCGCCTGGATCACTTCAGGCACACTGACCGGACTCGGCGCCGGCGTGCCAACCCCCAGGGTGAGGCCCTCTCGCAAGGCGTTCTTCAAACGAAGTTCGACCGGGTCCATGCCCAGTTTCTCCGCCAATTTGTTCATCTGCATCTCGGCCATATACAGGGCCTGCGGCGCTCCAAATCCGCGAAAGGCCGCGCCCGGCACATTGTTCGTATAGACGCCATACACATCCGCCTTGACATTCGGGATGAAATACGGCCCCGTGCAGGTGATGGCCGAGTTGCCCAAGATTTTATTGGTCGTATACATGTAAGCGCCAGCGTCGCCGATGATTCCGGTCTCGATAGCGACCACTTTGCCCTCTTGGGTGGCGCCCCACTTAGTGCGCATCACCATCGCATGACGCTTACCATGCCCAATGATGGATTCCTGTCGGCTCCACAGGATGCGAACCGGGCGCTGAAGTTTCCAGGCCGCCAGCGCCAGCACGATTTGCACCGACATATCCTCTCGACCGCCAAACGCACCGCCAATCGCCGGGTAGACCACGCGCACGCTTTCGTCTGGCAACCCCAGAGCATGGGCAATCTGCTCGCGGTCGGTATGCGTCCATTGGCCGCCCACCATCACGGTCACATGCCCTTGGTCGTCTATGTAAGCCAGGCCGGCTTCTGGCTGCAAATAGGCATGTTCCTGCACCGGCGTCCGATACTCGCTTTCGACAATGACCTGCGCCTCTCGGAAACCCGCTTCGACATCGCCTTTGCGAATCTTGTAATGCACGCAGACGTTGGAATCGCCAATTTCTTCATGCACGCGCGTCGCGCCGGGCCGCATGGCCTCTTGCGCGTCCGTCACCACCGGCAGGTCCTCATACTCGACCTCGATCAACTTGCGCGCCGCTTCAGCCTGCGCTTCGGTCTGCGCAACGACGACCGCCACCTGGTCACCCACGAAGCGCACGACATCTGCGCCTGGCTTGGAAGAACCGTGACCGCACAAGACAGGCTGATCTTTCCACTGTAAACCATATTCATTGACCGGCACATCTTTGGCAGTAAAAATGGCTACTACGCCAGGCGCGGCCTGAGCGCGGTCAACCAGGATGCGCTTGATGCGCGCATGAGGCCGGCCGGCAAACAAGATTTTCATGTGCAACATGCCTTTCATAGAAAGGTCGCCGGCATATTGCGTTTCACCGGTGACCTTGCCCAAGGCATCTATGCGAAGTTTGGATTGCCCAATCTGGCTGGTAGTCATGTTTCGCCCTATCGTTTATATTTCTTGACTTTGACTCTGGGAGGCGGCGCATCCAACGGCCCGTAGCGGGGAGGGCCAAATAGTTGGTAGATCAAAGCGTAAAACAACGACACGAAACCACCCAAAAGGATAGTGTAAACCATTGTGAGCAGCAGGTACGCTTTCAACTTGGGGAAGCCGAGGATGGGCTGTAAAAACTGCGCCAGCACCGGCACGAATTTCCACAAGAGAGCAGGCACCTGTATAGGGGAGGTCAGTTCATACGGCACCCAGCCTGTCGAACTGAAAAACGGCAGAGTCAAAACCGCAATGCCAAACGACAGGATAGGCACAATGATCATCATCAAACAGCCAATCCCGCGCCAGATGGGATGCTGTTGCCGTATGGGGCGAGGTTCCTCGCGCCTCACAGCGCTTCTATACTTGCCCATTTCTTCCTCTACACTTTCTGGCGGCTGGCATCCTCGACCGCCTGCACAATTTTGTAATAGCCAGTACAGCGGCACAGATTACCGGTCAGGGCCTGGACGATCTCGTCACGGGTGGGACGCGGACGCTCCTCCAGTAATTTGGCCGCCGACATCAAAAAGCCGGGCGTACAATAACCGCACTGTACCGCGCCATCCTCGATGAAAGCCTGTTGAACAGGATGCAGTTTATCATTCACTGCCAGGCCTTCCACCGTAACAATTTCTGCGCCATGCGCGCGCGGCGCCGGTACCAGGCAAGCCATCACCGCTTTGCCGTCCAAGAAAACCGTGCAAGCGCCGCACTCGCCTTCTGCACAGCCTTCTTTGGAACCGATCAGGCCGGCCTCTTCACGCAACAGACGCAAGAGCGTTTTTTCATGGCCGGAATGGAAGACATATTTCTTACCGTTGATGGTTGTTTCGATGGGACTCTTCGGAAAAGCCGCCGACATTGGCGGACGGTCACCCTCTGGCGAGGGATTCCCCCACAACAGCACCGGTTCAGACGGGAAATCGGCCTGCTCCTCACCCTTGAGCAGCGACCTCAACCCGCGCGCCGTGCAGACGCGCACCATCTCCCGCCGATAGGCCGCCGAGCCGCGAATATCATCAATGGGGCGCGAGGCTTCCATGGCCAGGCGCGCCGCCTCGGCAATGACCGGCTCACTCAATTTCTTGCCGGCCAGGTAGCGCTCCGCCTCTTCAGCATGGATGATGGTCGGGGCTACCGCTCCCAGCGTAATAGAGGCCGAGGTCACGGTAGCAGCCTCGAGGTCCAGAATGACCGCTACGTTCACCACCGAGATGGCCTGAGCGCGTCGCAGACCCAGTTTGATGAACGTCCCGCGCTGCCGTCTCTTTTTGAACAATCCACCGCCCTGCAGGGCTGGAAAGGCAATGTCCACCAACATCTCATCGGGCTGCATGACCGTCTTGCGGACGCCGGTGTAAAACTCGGTCAGGTTGACTTTGCGCTGACCGCGCGAAGAGGCCAACACCACCCAGGCGCCCAATGCCATGAGCGGCGTGATGGTGTCGTTAGCAGGGCTGGCGGTGATGAGGTTGCCGGCCACCGTGCCGCGATTGCGAATCTGCGGCGCGCCCACTTCCCAGGCGGCCTTGGCCAAGGGATAGGCGCGCTCTCGAAGCAGCCTGGAAGCCGCACAATGATTGTGCGTCACGAGCGGCCCCAGGTGCAAGATGTCATCTTCATCGAGGGTGATACGGTCCAGGCCAGGGATACGGGTAATATCAATGAGGGTATCGGTTTCAGGCCGCTGGCCACGTTCCAGTTCGAGTATCAGGTCGGTGGCCCCGGCTACGATGCGGGCGCGCCCCCCCTGTTCGCCCAGGATACGGATGGCCTCTTCGACAGAGGCGGCAGTATAGTATGAGTTCCACATGTCTTAATTAAACCACAATCCTGACGGACGGCAAGAAAAAAGCATCCTCTCGATCAATCGAGGCGCGGGGGTGGGGTGGGCGCCGCCTATTGCCTCCCTGCTCCTTCATGTAGGACAGGTCATCAGGCTTGTCCTACAGCAGGTTGTTCAAGGTTCCTTTGGCGGAGCAGCCGGGCCGTAATCTAGCACCGAACGTATCTGGGTGTTGCCTTCTGGCGGGCCGACGATGCCCTTTTCTTCCATCTTGTCTATCAAGCGGGCAGCGCGTGTATAGCCAATGCGCAGGCGGCGCTGAAGCATGGACACCGACGCGCGTCCCTCACGGCGCACCAGGTCCACTGCTTCGGTATAGAGCGGATCGCCCTCTTCTTTTTGCAGATCCTCCCAAAGCGGCTGCTGCTTGAGGGGAACGCCAGGCGGCAGGGGGGTATCTATGGCGCCGCTGACGGCCGCGTATGGACTGCCGCCGCCCATCTGCGCCCGCCAAAACTCCACCAGGCGCTGGATTTCGGGGTCGGAGACGAACACCCCTTGCAAGCGCACCGGCGAGGGCGCGTCGGGGGCTTGATAGAGCATATCGCCGCGCCCCAACAACCGCTCGGCGCCAGGCTGATCGAGGATGACGCGGCTGTCGGTGTTGGAGGCCACCGCAAAGGCAATGCGGGCCGGGAAGTTGGCCTTGATCAAGCCGGTGACCACATCCACCGAAGGGCGCTGGGTCGCCAAAATCATGTGGATGCCGGTGGCGCGTGCCAGTTGCGCCAGGCGAGTGATGGTGCGCTCGGTTTCGTCAGGCGCAATCATCATCAGGTCGGCCAGTTCGTCAATGACGATGACCAGGTAAGGCAATTTCTTGCCGCCCTGCGATTGGACGCGGGCGTTGTAGTCACTGATGTTGCGCGCGCCGACCTGGGCAAAGGTATGATAGCGTTTGTCCATTTCGCGCGTCATCCATTGCAGCGCGCCTACCACGCGATCCACCTCTACGATGACCGGCGCCAGGAGGTGCGGCACGCCGTTGTAACTGGTCAACTCCACACGTTTGGGGTCCACCAGCACGAGGCGCAAATCGTCGGGGGTGTTGTGCAGCAAGAAACAGGTCAGGATAGCGTTGACGCATACCGATTTACCGGAGCCGGTCGTGCCGGCAATCAGCAAGTGCGGCATGCCCTCCAGGCTGGCAATTTGCGGCAGACCGGCCACATCGCGTCCCAGCGCAAAGGTCAAGTTCGAACGCTTGCGTTGGAAGGCCTCGCTCTCCAGGATGTCGCGCAGGGCCACCAGCGTCATCTCTTCGTTGGGGACTTCGATGCCGACGAAGCCACGTCCTGGCACGGGCGCCTGAATGCGGATGCGCGGCGCAGACAACGCCAGCGCCAAGTCATCGGACAGGGAGGCAATTTTATTGACGCGCACCCGTGTGCGCCCGCCTCGCCCCTCGACGAAGAGCGGCTCCACCCCAAATTGCGTGACCGTTGGGCCTCGGCTTATTTCCACCACCTGGGCTGGCGCGCCAAAGGAAGCCAGCGTATCTTCGATCAAACGCGCGCGCTGTTGTACGAACTCCTCGTTGACTTGCGGCGCATTGCCTTCGTCTAAGATGTCTTTGATTTTGGGGAGCGTCCACTGGATGACCGGCTGCCCGCTGCTGGTGGTCGTGACAGGCACGCCCACCGGCGGTGTGCCAGCCTGAACGGGGGGGCGCTGCAAAGGGGTATATCCATTGGCTTGCACATCGGGCGGATGCAAGGCCATCTCAGGCCGTCTACTCTCTTGGAAGGCTGTCCATCTCCGGCGCAGAGCCTCTCCTAGAGGAGCCAGCCAGCCAAACAAATCTCGGATGGGTCTGTCGAGGGTGAACGCCAGGGCAATCAGCAGCCAAGCCATCAGCGCCACAATAGCCCCTGCCCAACCAAACCAACCCCACAAGAGGCGCTGGAATAGACTGCCGAAGTAGCCGCCCCCAGCGCCATCCAGAGCGGCCCGCTCGGCCAATTCGTAGGGTACGAAAAGCGCGTGCATACAGGCCAGCAGCCAGAGATAGAGCAATACGACGCCGGTAGCGCGCGCCACCGAAAGAGGCGGGATGCGCTCGATATTGCGCAGCACCAGCCAGAAGCCTACAACGATCAGCCCCACAGGTAGGATGTAAATGCCCCAGCCAAAGATCTGCCCGAGAAACCGAAGCAGGCCTCCGGTCAGGGTAGAGCGGTTGGCCGAGAGCAGTCCCAGCAAAGTGAGCAGTCCCGTCAGTCCCAACAATACGCCGATGACATCCAGGCGTCGCTCTGGAGGCAGCGATTCCCATAGACTGGGTGCGCGCGGGGGCGGGGCCGGCGGCTCGGCTGCTTTTTGGGCCGGGCGGGGCGAGGCTTTGGGTTTGGCAGAGGCTCCCTTTTGGGGGGCAACCTTCTTGCCTTTAGCGGGCGCGCTTTTAGGAGGCGATTTGGGTTTGCTGATGGGCATGAGAACAGGGCGGTGAAGGGGGAAACCGCGCTTGAATTATAGCACAAATGGTCTGTTTTGTATCCTCACAACAAAGCGAGGTGCGAGGTACAATTGGGGTACAAAAAATTAAAAAGGATTTTCTTTGTTCGAACTTCTCTTTCTCGGCACTTCGGCTTCTGCGCCTTCAGCCAAACGTGGGCTTTCGGCGGCGCTGGTCAGCCATGACGAATATCGTTTTCTGGTAGATTGCGGTGAAGGCACCCAGCGACAAATCTTGCAATCGGGAGCGGGTTTCAAACGTCTGACGCGCATCCTGCTCACGCATGGTCACCTCGATCACATTCTTGGATTGGGCGGCCTGCTGTCCACTTTTTTGCGCTGGGAGGCCATCGAGGAACTCGAAATCTTCGGCGGACGTTCGACCCTCGAGCGCGTTCACGATCTGCTGTATGGCGTGGTGCTGCGCGGCAAGCAGCCTCCCATGCCGCTGACTCTGCACGAGATCAAACCGGGCGTGTTCTTCGAGGCTGAGGATTTTACCATTACCGCTTTTCCGGTCACCCATCGCGGCCCGGACTGCCTGGGATTTTGTTTCGAGACAAAGGCGCGCCGTCCATTTTTACCCGAAAAAGCGGACGCGCTGGGCGTTCCCTTTGGCCCACAACGGCGTGAACTGGTCAACGGTCAAGATGTGACCCTGCCCGACGGGCGGCGCATCACGCCAGAGGATGTACTGGGCGCGCTGCAACCGGGCGTGAAACTGGTGATGGTGGGCGACGCCGGCCGCACCGACGATCTCCTGCCGCACGTCCGCGGCGCCGATGCGCTGGTCATCGAGTCCACTTACCTGGAGAGCGAGGCCGAGATGGCGCATGAATTCATGCATTTGACTGCCAGGCAAGCCGCCGAACTCGCCGTACAGGCTGGCGTCAAACGTCTCATCCTGACTCACCTCTCACGCCGCTACCGTGAACGGGATGTGCTAGCCGAAGCCCAGGCTGTCTTCCCCGAAGCCATTGTAGCACGCGATTTCGATGTCTTCCAAATCAAACGCGAATAGCCAAAGAGACTCGTGCTTTCATTCCAACAATCCCCTGGCAAACGACAAAAAGGCTTGCACATCGTCGAAGTTCGTGACCAGCCCAACCGAAATACGAACAGCGCCGCTGGCCTTGCCATCAATGCACAGACGAAAATCATTCAATGACAACCGCTGTTCGTGGCCGGGCATGGAGAAACAGGCCGCCAGTTCCATGCTGGAGATGCCCAACGCAATTTCGCCTGCGCCAGGATTGCAAAAACAGCCCGTCCGCAGCGAAATGTTGACCTGATTGGCGGCTTTTTCAATGGTGCGATGGTCAATGGGAACACCCTCCTTGTTGAAAAAATTGACCGTCACTGCGCCGCCTCGTCCCTCCGTCGTCGTTGGGCCATAGATACGCACCAGCGACTCGCCATTGCTATGCTTCATTTGCGTCAGATTGTCTAACAGCCAACCGGTAAGACAACGCACTCTTTCATGGATAATCTCATAGCCAATGGATTCGAGATGTTCCAGCCCAATCTTGATAGCAGGAATGTCAAGATAGTTGAGGGTGCCATCCTCGAAAGCCGCCGCGCCGTCGGCCAGGTAATACTTGCCGCCTTGCACCGAGGCGACTGTAATGGTCCCGCCGGCAAACCAGGGACGGTGCAGTTTGGCCAGCGCTTCTTTGCGGGCAATCAGCGCTCCCAACCCGGTGGGATAGCCGAACATCTTGTAGAACGAAATCGGCACGAAATCGGGATGTATGGCCGATAGGTCCAGTTTGTTGGTAGGAACGTAAGCGGCAGCGTCGAGAAGTACATCCCAGCCGGCGGCCTGCGCTTGTCCGATCCACGCCAGTGGATGTTGGACGCCGGAAAAATTGGATTGAGCAGGATAGGCAAACAGGTTGCGATGCCCCGCTTTGGCAAGCGCCAGGTACTCGTCCAGGCTGGATTCGTTGACGCGCATGTCCGGCAGTTCAAGCGGAATATAGGTCACTTCTGCGCCGCGCACATGGGCAAACTCACGAATTCCGTTGACAGAGTTATGGTTATCGAAGGTCAGCAAGTAATGGCCGCCAGGGAAGGGGTAGGATTCGCCCACTAATTTGAGTGCGCCGCTGGCATTGGGCGTGAAGATGCACAAATATTCTTCAGGGTCGGCATGGAAGAATGCAAGGACGTATTCGCGGGCATCTTCCACCAACCTGGTAGCCGCCAGCGAGGTCGGATTCGACGAATGCGGGTTGCCAAAAACCTGCGTGCGAAGCAGTTCATGATGGGCGCGAATTTGCGACTCAGCATATAGGCCGCCGCCCGTATAGTCGAGGTAGACATGCTTGGCCTGGTCCAGACGGGCATAATCGCTCCGACGCAGAGAATCGATGATTTCGGTAGAAGCATAGGCAGGGTAAACTTGCAGGAAATGTGTGAACTCAGAATCGGGCATAGTGGTCTCCTGGCAGTAACTAGCCTCTCTTTCCAGATAACGCCCCATGGCCTGAAACAATACCGTTTAGATACCCTTTCTGGAGTGCGAAATCTCCCAATTTTGCCCGAAGCCTGGTCCCCTAGGGGGATGATAAGACTTCGGAGTGCTTATCTAAACTGCATTGGTTTTACAAGCCATTCGCAAGGGCCCCATGGCAAGCCTGGTCGCTGCCTCACGAGGGCCTCGAAGCAAACAAAAAGCCCCTTCCAGGGGCTCAGGCTCCTGGCCGAGGACTCGAACCTCGAACCTAGCGGTTAACAGCCGCCCGCTCTGCCGATTGAGCTAGCCAGGAAAGTGTGGCAGATTATAAGGCGAAGGAAAAGACGTGTCAAGGTAAGCCAAAAATGTTAAAGTTGGAGTAAACTAACGTCAGTTCGGGATAACCGTCCCGAAGGCTTTTTGAGAGCAATTGTATGGACAAAATCGAGCCTTCACCCTGCGGGTACTTCGCGGGACACTTCAAAGGCTTATCCCGAATTCAGGTTAAACTACCCCCCTGTTGAACTTTGCTTAGGAGTTGAACATGACGCATATTCTCAACGTATCCGAAGAAACTTTCGAGGCAGAGGTGATAGCCTCGACAATACCCGTGCTGGTAGATTTCAGCGCCGTATGGTGCGGCCCTTGTAAAATGCTCGATCCCCTCGTCGAACGTCTGGCGGCAGAATGGGACGGCAAAGTCAAAGTCGTAAAAATTGACGCTGACCAGAATCCCCATCTCTTGACGCGCTATGGCGTGTTGGGGATACCCACTTTGTTATTTTTCAAAGGGGGAATCGTGGCAGAACGAGTGACCGGCTATCAACCCCAGGATAAACTGATTGCCCGCTTTGCGCCACACCTCTGAGAAAACGCCTCCACGTCAGGCAAAACGCCCGGCGATTGCATACCATCCTGGTTCGCGCCGCAGTTGTCTGCCCCCTGGACTGTCCGCCCAGCCTGTCCTGGCAGGTATTCAGGGGACAGGCTGGCGTTTGCCCAACGCCGGTTTTGTTGGGATGGAGGCCGCGTTACGGACTTATTGGCGGTCTTTCTTCCCGAACAGCATGGCTTCGATGGTGGCAAAATCAGTGCGGGAGGTCATATCCAGACTGATGGGAGTCACCGAGACCAGCCGCTTCTGGCGCATCACTGCCACATCGCTATCAGAGGCCTCAGGCTCCAAGATGGCTGCTTCCTTGTAACTTACCTGCGCTGGAATAGACCAGGATTCGCGCTGTGGAGCCACCGGGTCGTAGTATCGTTGACGCGCCAGGCGCGTCAACTGCCAAGCAGTTTTGGGGGTTGCGCTGTCTGGAACGTCTATCTTGAGCAAATCCACATCGGGGGGCAAAGGCCTCTCCACCAACAGCCGGGCAAACAAGAGCGTGAAATGAGCCGCTGCCGAGAAATCCACCTCGCGCGAATAGGAAAAGTGATGTTCCGGGGATGTTTCTAAAGAAACGGCCAGAGCGCGGTATCCTAGCGCGGCTGCCTCCATCGCCGCCCCCACCGTTCCAGAGATGGTAATGCCGGTTCCCAGATTTTCGCCATAATTGATGCCCGAAACCACCAGGTCTGGCTTGTGCGGCATGACTTCCAAGATGCCATGCAAGACAGCCTGGGCAGGCGTCCCGCCGACAGCATACACGCGCCATTCCTGACCCTTGATTTGCAGACGCTCTTCTCGAATGATCCCATCCGATGAAATAGGCAGGCTGCGCCCCATGCCCGAAGATTGCTCACGAGGAGCGACGACAGTGACATATCCCAATTCGGAAAGCGCCTCTGCTGCTGCCCACAGACCCGGTGAACGAATACCATCATCATTGGTAAGTAAGATTTGTAACTTCGACATATCATCTCCCAAATAAAAGAAGCGGGGCAAACCCGCTTCTCATAGCGCCCCCGGCGCGACTCGAACACGCGACCTATTGCTCCGCAAGCAAGCGCTCTAATCCACTGAGCTACGGGGGCATTGGGCAGGGGGAAATTCTAATGCAGAAATCGAAGATGGTCAAGGATGCGGTGTGATTTTTTATAACGCCAGTTCGGGATAACCATCCCGAAGGCTTTTGTAGAGCAATTGTATGGACAAAATCGAGCCTTCACCCTGCGGGTACTTCGCGGGACGGTTCGAAGGCTTATCCCGCATTCAGGTTTTATAAATAGGAGTAGCCTTTTCCTGTTAACAGCCTTTTAACCGTTCTTGGCACACTCTATGGTATATTTCGACCGATGACAGAATCTATCCTTATTGTAGAAGACGAACTGGCTTTGCAAGACACGCTGGCGTATAACTTGAAAAAAGAGGGGTACGCAGTCGAAGTGGCAGGAGACGGTCTTGCCGCCCTCGAAGCAGCACGCCGCTCGAAGCCTGACCTGATCATCCTCGATATTATGCTTCCTAAAATGGACGGCTTCGAGGTGGCGCGCATCCTGCGCAAGGAAATGACCGCTGCCATACTCATACTCACCGCCCGCGACAACGAGATTGACCGCGTTGTTGGCCTGGAGGTCGGCGCCGATGATTATCTCACCAAGCCCTTTTCCATGCGTGAACTTATGGCGCGTGTCAAAGCCCAATTACGACGCGCGCGTCTGCTGCGGGAAGAATTGGGAAAAAGCAACCAACCCCTCCCCCACGAGCAGCTGACCTTCGGCGAATTGTCTATTGACTTGAGCCGCCGCGAAGTGACCCTGGACGGGCAAGTCGTGGTGATGAAACCAAAGGAATACGAGTTGCTGGTCTTCTTTGCTGAGCATAAGGGGCAAATGCTCACACGTGAATTCATCCTCGAACGTGTGTGGGGCTGGGATTACATTGGCGATAGCCGTACCGTAGACGTTCATGTACGCTGGCTGCGGCAGAAAATCGAAGCCGATGCAGCCAAGCCGAAACGTATCGTGACTGTGCGCGGAGGCGGTTATCGCTTCGAAGGGTGAAAAGGCCAAACCGCGCTTGGCATTTTTCTCCAATGTATCAGCAACTCTTACTCTTCCTTTTCATCTTCCTGGCTGTCTGGTTGGGGTGGCGCTATTTCGACCTGCGACGCGCTTTGTCCACTTTGACCAAACAGTTAGAACGCGGTGAGGAACCGTCTGTTGTCTGCTTGCCATTGCAAGAACTGGTCGGCGCCATCCGCGCCCAACGCTCCGCTTACAAGGCCCAGTTGACGGCCTGCGAAACTCAGCGCGCCCGGCTCTCTGCCATCCTCGAGCAACTCACCGACGGGGTGTTGATTGCAGATGCAGAGGGACGGATTCAATTTGCCAATCCGGCTGCGCATCGTTTGTTTGGAAGATCGTTGTTGGGACATTCGGTGGCCGAGGCCATTCGGCATCACACTCTGGTCGAGGCGTGGTGGCGCTGTCGAGAAAGCGGCGAACTGCAAACCGAGACCGTGGAAATGCCGCTCAGTCGTCATTTCCTGCAATTGGTGGTGATTCCCGACCGCGACATGAGCGGCGGCACGCTATTACTCGCACAGGATTTGACCCGCGTACGTCGGCTGGAAACCATCCGGCGCGATTTCATCAGTAACCTCTCCCATGAATTGCGCACCCCCTTGGCCTCGCTCAAGGCTTTGACAGATACCCTGCAGGACGGGGCGCTTTCGGACCCTGAGGCTGCGCCGCGTTTCTTGGGCCGTATCCACACCGAAGTAGATGCCTTGACTCAAATGGCACAAGAGATGTTGGATTTATCGAAAATCGAATCGGGTCAGGTGGAATTGGAATTGCGAGCAGTGGCGCCGCGTAAGTTGTTAACGTCGGCTGCCGAACGGATGCGTCTACAAGTGGAACGCGCCGGCCTGTCGCTGCGATTGGATTGCCCCACCGACCTGCCAAACGTCCAGGCAGATGCGCCGCGGGTGGAACAAGTGCTGGTAAATTTGATCCATAACGCTGTCAAATTTACGCGCCCTGGGGGAAAAGTGGCCCTTTTGGCAGAGGCAGGTCAGGGTGAAGTTCGATTTGCGGTGCAAGATACCGGTATCGGCATCCCGGCTGATGAGTTACCACGCATCTTCGAGCGCTTCTACCGGGTAGACAAGTCGCGTTCAGGTGGCGGCACCGGCCTGGGCCTGTCCATTTCGCGTCACCTGGTCGAATTGCACGGTGGGCGCATTTGGGCCGAAAGCCGCGAAGGGGAAGGCAGTACATTTTACTTCACCCTGCCAACGCTGAACGGCTAACAAGACTGTTCCCAGCGCCGCGCCGTACGGGTTTCGAAGCATTCGTGGTCACAGCAGCAGTTAACTTTACAACGGTCGTTATGGGTGGGGAGGCCAGGGGGTAATTTCGGTAGGGCCGGCAAAGCCGTGTTTTTCTTGTACAAAGATACGTCCGTGCGACTCTTCGGCACAGCCGCTCTCGTCTCGGAAGGAGATTTCCAGGTCATTGGTAGCCAGCGGCTCGAAGACGATTTGACCGGCCTCACAACGCCAGACTTCAATGATGTAATGGTTCATCCGTTCGTCTTCCTCGTCGCCAGCGCGCAAGGGAATATCCAGCCAGGAGACGGTGACCGTGTCGGCACTGCGGGTGACGCTCAGGACGGTTGTAGGCGGGTAATAGGGTGAGAGCGGGAGTTTGACTTTGTCTGGATAGAGCGGTTCCAGGCTCATGGGGTCGCCGTGAATGTCCATGAATTCGGCTTTGACCCAGCAGGGGTTGTTTCCCCCGATGGCCTGGACGTAGATCCATTTGGCATCGTCCAGGCGGCCAATGATTTCCAATCGGTTGCCTTTGACCAGCCCATATTTGTACAGGTAAGGCCAGCCAGGGCCATAGCGGCAGGCCAATTTGTCGGCCAGCACTTCACCGCGCAAAACAGCGTAGGTGGGGATGGGAGTAGGCGTGGAGGTGGGGAGGGGGGTAGGCGTGGAGGTGGGGAGGGGGGTATCGGTCGGCGAGGGCGTAGCGGTATGTGTGGGCGGGAGGGGGGAAACGGTAACGGCCGGGAGCGGGCTAGGCGTTGGGGAAACGGTAGCAGGCACAGGCGTAGCAAGAGGCGCGCAAGCCAGAAGGACGCTCAGGGCGGTCAGCAGGATGATTTTTCGGTCCATAAGGAGTCGCTAGTATTTTGGAACGTTTTGTTTTCGAGAATTGAGCGTGGCCAGGGCCAACGCTCCCAATAAGCCGGCGTTGTCGCCCAGGGCGGCGCGGGTGATGGTCAGACCTTCGAGATAACGGGAGTTGAAGACGTGTTTCCGCAGGCTGGCCTCGAACGGCTCGAACAGCAGTGGTCCGCTCATGGAAACTCCTCCGCCCAGGATGACGATGGAGGGATCGAAGGTGTGCAGGAATCCGGCTACACCGATGCCCAGGTATTCGCCTGCGCGCGCATAGGCAGACTTGGCCAGTTCATCGCCGCTCGAAGCCGCCTCGGCAATGAGGCGGGCGTTCAATTCGGTCGTATTGCGCAGGATAGACGTTGTCCCGGCGGCCAATTGTTCGCGCACGTAACGTTCGATGGCGGGACCCGAGGCCAGCGCCTCGAGGTGACCGGGATAGCCGCACGAACAGAGCGGTCCGCCGGCCAGCACAGTGACATGTCCAAGTTCGGCGGCCAGGCCATGATGTCCGTGCAGGAGATGGTCTTCGACAATGACGCCGCCGCCGATGCCTGTGCTGATAGTCAGGTAGAGCAGGTGATGGTGTCCACGCCCGGCGCCAAATTTCCATTCTCCCAGGGCCGCCAGGTTGGCATCGTTGTCCAGCCAGGCCGGCACGCCGAAATGCTGGCTGAGTTTTTCGGTGACAGGGAAGTTACGCCATTCTGGGATATTGGGGGTAGCCAAAACAACCCCCGCTTGCGGATCGAGCGGCCCAGGGGAGGCCATCCCAATAGCGGCGACGGGTTGGTTATGAGGCCAGGCCGCTTCGATGGTCTTGACCAGGCGGTCGAAGATGCCGGGCTGGCGAGCGAGGCTGCGCGCCCGTTGATGGGTGAGCGGCTGGGGATTGTCTTCTTCATAGGCGGCAGCGCGGATGTGCGTTCCGCCGATGTCTACGGCGACGAAGATGCTCATGCAGGCAATTATACTGCCCTCTTGCCGAAGAAAAGGGGCCAAATTCGGGCAGGTGCAGTGTCAAAAGTCCCCCGACTTTCGACTGCCGCTTCTGCGCACTCTGCAAAACGTGCGGCTGAGTTCCAAAGACAGGCAGGCAATCATCCATCCGTGGTTGATGACCTTTACATGCACACGAAAAGATACCAGCAATTGATGTTTTTATGGTAGACTCTAGGAGAGCAAAAAGATTCCTAAGGAGAGTTTCTGCCATGAGTAAATCCCGCGCTGACCAAATGGTAGATCGCCTGCGCTCGATGCAGGCCGCCGCCCCCGATATCGAAGCCTCCGCCATCGTCTCGGTGGACGGGTTGATCATGGCCTCGGCCCTGCAGCAGGGCGTGGAAGAAGACCGCGTTTCGGCCATGTCGGCCGCCATGCTCAGTCTGGGCGAGCGTATTTCTAGCGAACTAGGACGCGGTGGGCTGGAGCAAGTCTATATCAAGGGCGATGCTGGTTCTATCGTGTTGACCTCGGTCGGTCAAGAAGCCGTGCTGACGGCCCTGGCGCGCCCGGAAGCCAAACTAGGCCTCATCTTCCTGGAAATGCGCCGCGCGGCAGAAGATTTAATCAAGTTAGTCGGATGAATTATCGAAAGATCCTTCTCTTGCAGGGGCAGAACCTCTGCAAATAACCACTCCCCCGCATGGGGAGGGCTTAAACGCCCTCCCCATTGCTGTTAATATCATGCCAGTTCGGGATAACCGTCCCGAAGGTTTTTTAGAGCAATTGTACGGGCAAAATCGAGCCTTCACCCTGCGGGTACTTCGCGGGACGGTTCGAAGGCTTATCCCGACTTCAGGTTAAATATTTGGAGGCGCAACATGAATTATCCCAAATATATTTTTTTCACCGGTGGCGTGGTCTCTTCGGTCGGCAAGGGCGTGACAGCCGCTGCGCTTGGCCTGTTGCTGAAAGAACGCGGTTTCAAAGTGGCGGTACAAAAACTGGACCCCTACATCAACGTAGACCCCGGCACGATGAGCCCTTATCAGCATGGCGAGGTGTACGTGCTGGACGACGGCGCCGAGACCGACTTAGACCTGGGCCATTACGAGCGTTTCATTGACATCCGCCTGGGGCGGGTGAGCAACTTCACTACCGGGCAAGTCTACGCCGAGGTCATTCAGAAAGAACGGCACGGCGATTATCTGGGCGGCACCATCCAGGTCATCCCGCACATCACCAACGAAATCAAGCGCCGCATCGGCTTGGTAGCAAAGGAAACGGGGGCCGAGATCGTGCTGGTTGAAATCGGCGGCACGGTTGGCGACATCGAGTCGCAACCCTTCCTGGAAGCCCTGCGCCAGTTGCGCAACGAGGTCGGGCGCGAGAACGTTTTCTTCATCCATGTCACCTGGCTGCCTTACATCGGCGCGACCGGTGAGATCAAGACCAAGCCCACCCAGCATTCGGTGGCTGCGCTGCGTTCCATCGGTATCTCGCCCAATATGATTATTGCGCGCAGCGACCAACCCATCGAGGACGGCATTTGCGACAAAATTGCGCTGTTCTGCGACGTGGAAAAGCAAGCCGTCATCCCAATGGTGACGACCGATGTGCTATACGAAGTGCCGCTGCTGCTCGAAAAGCAAGGGGTGGCCGATTTCGTTATTGGCAAACTCAAACTCCAATCCACGCTCGAACCAGACTGGAAGCCGTGGAAGAAACTGGTGGCAGAAGTCCGCAAACCCAAGCCGGCCGTCAAGATTGCGCTGGTCGGTAAATATGTGGAATTGCACGACGCTTACATGTCGGTGCGCGAGGCGCTCAAGCACGCTGCGTTGTCGCAGGGCGTGGAGGTCGAAATCGGTTGGGTACATTCCACCGACCTGGAAAAGAACAGGGGCTGGGAGGTCATCCAGCAGGCGGACGGTATAGTGGTGCCGGGCGGCTTCGGTTCGCGCGGTATCGAGGGCAAGATCATGGCAGCGCGCTATGCCCGCGAGAACCATATCCCCTATCTCGGTTTGTGCCTGGGTATGCAGGTAATGTGCATCGAATTTGCCCGCAACGTTCTAGGCAAGGATGACGCCAACTCGACCGAATTCGACCGCGCCACCAGCGCCCCGGTCATTGACTTGATGCTGGAACAGCGCGCCATCACCGACATGGGAGGCACGATGCGCCTCGGACTGTACCCCTGCCTGCTTCAGCCAGGGACGAAGGCCGCCTCTGCCTATGCCGTCTCTCGCGTGGACGAGCGTCACCGCCATCGCTTCGAGTTCAACAATGCCTTCCGCGCCGCCTTCGAGGAAGCCGGCATGGTGTTCTCCGGCCTCTCCCCAGACGGTAAACTGGTGGAAATCGCCGAACTGCGCGACCATCCCTACATGCTGGGCAGCCAATTCCACCCCGAGTTCCTCTCGCGCCCGATGAAGCCGCATCCGCTATTCGTGGGATTGGTGAAGGCGGCGAAAGGCAGGGGAAAGAAGTAGTTCGTTGCTCAACCAAACGAATAAACTGCTCTTTAAACGTAACATTTCCCGCCCATGCTGCATCTAAAGAGTGAAAACAGGCAAAGAGGAGCCAAAATGGACGAAACGAAAACCAAATTCCTCAAACTGGCGCTGGTTTGCCTGGTGTGCATCAGCCTGGTAAGCGGGCTGGTCTATCTTATCCAAATGTTTTCGTCATAGGAGAAGAAATATGAAACTCAACAAGAACATGGGCACCACCGACCGCATCGTGCGCATCATCGTAGCCATCATTTTTGCGGCGCTGTACTTTACCGGCACCGTTTCCGGCGCGCTGGGCATCGTCCTGCTCGTGTTGGCAGTCATCTTTGCGCTAACCAGCGCGGTATCGTTCTGCCCGCTGTACCTGCCGTTTGGCCTGTCCACGCGCGGCAAGTAATTCATTTCCACACGGAAACGTCCCGAAGGTTTTGTAACATTCGGGACGTTTCAGTCCCCACAGGGGATGCTGTTGCACTGCCGTCTGCCAGCAGTGCAACGGCGGGTGAAACAATCGCGGCGATTCCTAGAGAAGCAAAATTGAGTATAATCCAACGCCAGGAGATGCCCCGATGTCGAAAAAGAAACGCTTGCAAAGCAAGATCGAGAGGACCCACAGGCCGCTCTCTGGTACGCAAATGGTTGCGGGGGTTGTGTTGTTGCTGGCTTTAGCGGCTATTGTGTGGATTGTCTGGCCGAAATCTGGAGCCGCCAAACAATATGATGCACCGCCGCCAATGACGATTGACCCTACAAAAGAATACTACGCCACCGTCAAGATGGAAAAGGGCGGGGAATTCGTCATCCAACTTTATCCCGATAAGGCCCCCATAACGGTCAACAATTTCGTCTTCCTGGCGCGGGAAGGCTATTTCGACGGCACGACCTTCCATCGCGTCTTAGAAGGCTTCATGGCCCAAGGCGGCGATCCGACCGGAACCGGCATGGGCGGCCCGGGCTATCAATTCCAGAACGAAGACAGCGATTTGACTTTCGACAAGGCCGGCGTAGTTGCCATGGCCAACGCCGGGCGGGATACCAACGGCAGTCAATTCTTCATCACATTTGGGCCGGCGCCGCAATTGAATGGCGGCTATACCATCTTTGGACAGGTCATCCAGGGCATGGAAGTCGTCAACAGCATCACCCGCCGCGATCCGCTACAAAATCCTACCTACCCCGGCGACGCCATCCAAAGCATTACCATCAGCGAGAAGTAAAGCGATGTCACTGCCTGGGTGCATGGCAGCCCAGTCATTGCTGCGCTTGTTCCATGCGAACAGGCAAAATAACGCTAGTTCGGGATAACCGTCCCAAAGGCTTGTTAGAGCAATTGTATGGGCAAAATCGAGCCTTCACCCTGCGGGTACTTCGCGGGACGGTTCGAAGGCTTATCTCGAATTCAGGTGCTAGCCGTATAGCCATTTCAGGTTACGACTAATCAACAATTCGGTCATTTCCCTGTTATGTGTATTTTTCATGGCCACCACTTCTGTAACAAATCCATGAAGAGCAGCCATCTCTCTAACAGCAGATATATCGTCGTACGTCATTAAAAATTCACCTTGTAATTTTTCAGCGATCGTAAACAACCGCTCATGGTCTATTTCTGAGTAAGTGTATAGCCGAGATCCGGCTTTTTTCCCTGCTACCGTGTAAGGAGGGTCAATAAAATAGACAACATCTGAACGACCAGCATTTTGTTCTAAGATTGGAAGACCATCGCCTTGAATGAAAGTGATACGTTCGCGCACTTTACCTATCTGCATGATACGTTTGTATAGCGTTTGAGGATATCAGCGGGATTTTAATCCTTTCCCATTTTCTCCATTTTTCACTTTGCCAGCCCCAGGAGCCAGAATTCCTCCGCGATTGATGCGATTCCTCAGGATCGTTTGAAAGGCTTGTTCCTCTACAGAGGTGTAAGTGCTGGATAAAATCCTATCCACATTCTCTTGATTTATTTCAAAATTAACAATCGTTTGCGCCAGCCATTGATAATCCCCGTAAATAATCGCTTTCCACACCGCTGCTACTTGCTCGTCTATCTCTACAAGGGTCACATGTTGGGCTAATTGCTCGATAGCAACCGTCAACCCTATAATTGCTCCCCCAGCAAAGGGTTCTATGAAATCTGCAGGGCGCTCTGGTTGATGAATCAACCACTCTATGACAAAAGGCACCAGCCAGGTTTTTCCACCTGGATACCGAAAAGGGCTATACTGATTTACTGATGCTACATTGACTGCCCGTTTCGTATCTAACTCGCCAAATAATCTTAACTGATAATCTCGAATTTGCATCATTTCTCACTGTTCAGCAAATTCTGTCAGAGTAGGAGCCTCAGGAGGATAGCCATTTTCCAGTTTTTCGTCGAGTTTTTGTTGTAAGTGTTCAACAAAATCCTCTATGGGTCCCGCTTCAGCAACCGTAATGGTCTCCAGGGCGGGGAGGAAGGCTGTAAACACAGTATTGTGCTTGGTCAAGTTATACCGATTTATGGATGCATCAAAAACAAGGTCATATCCCAGCCAGGATATATCTGCCTGATCTGGTTGTGTTTGCGGCAATTGTGGAAGAGTTGCAAAGAAAGTCTTGTCTACAGCAACGGCTATTTTCTTTCCCCATTTGTTGAGAATACCGCCCTTGTATATCAACTGAGGCGCCAAGCGCTTTCTTGAGGAGGATAAGTAATCTGGGCGGGGGTAATATGGCCCTTCCCATTTCATTTTATGGTGTTGTTGCGGGTCTTTCATGTAATGCTCAAAAGCATTACGGATATTGCCAGAGATATAAACCGCTTGAACCTCTAAAGCCCCAAAGTCAACGACGCGCCCTTGTTCGTTGTATGCTACCAGGACTACGTCAACATTTCCTGCTGAATGACCATACTTATCAGGAAGGCGTACTTCTGTGAGAGATGTCCATGCAACGTTCTTCTCAAAGAAGAATGCGGCTGCGTCATCAGCGATCAGCCAATCTTGTCTAAATCGAATGGGGCAAGTGATAGCAATATTTGAGTCGTCATAAATGCTACAAACTCCTAGCGGATTTTTAGCCTTATCTTTGGTGCAGTTGGGAACTTTGTTGTTATAAGGACACAAGAGCGTTTTTCCCGATGACGATTGGCTTCAGGCGAGAAATTGCTCGTCGGAAAGCCAAAAACTTCTGCCAGTGGATGATGATGGGCCATGCTGTACTCCTTATAATTTTGATTTTACCGTACCACAGACCTGCTTCTGGCCCGACAGCCGCATAGTGAAGGGGGAATGCAGGCTCTCAGGAGAGAATATTCGACCAGTTTTTGCCAAATTTATCTGTGCGCCAAAGTGCTGGGATAAAAACGTGGTTGGGTGGCAAGTCTGCAAAGGGGATACTATCTCCAAAGGGGACGCTGTTGAACTGCCGCCCTATCGGTTTGGCGCGCTTACAATTATACACGCAACCCACTTCTTCAGAATCACCAGGCCGCCCGCTGGCGCAGACGGCCTGTTCCACGAACGACTATCCAACTACCAGGCTATCAGACTAACCCCACTTCAGCATTGAACTCCTCGATGAGCGCGTCGATCTCGTCGGCCTGGGTTTGCACAGCGGTCCAGTAGTTGCGGTCGTTCCACATGCGCAGGATTTCCTCGTAGGTTTTGCCCTGCTGCTCGACCCAGGTGAAATACTTCAGGTTGTGGACGCGGCGGCGGTCAGCGTAGCGCAGTTCGAGCAGGTTGTCGGTGGATTGCTGCAAAATCCAGCGGGCGTAATCGGCGGCGGCGTCCCGCTCGGTGTACTCGCCGTACTCGGCGTGCATTTCCTTCAGGCGGGACTGGTACAGTTCCATCGAGTCGGTCAGCACCGTGACCAGGATGTCGTCCTCGCCCATCTCGTAGTATTTGGCGGCTTTGATGGCCGAAAGGACGTTCGAAATGCCCGAAAAGCCTAGCAGGTCCAGATTGGAAACCACAGATTCTGGCACACCCTGCGAGACCAGGTAACGCCGCCCGGCGGGTTCGTTGAACAGCCGCGCCAGACTGACGACGGCGTTATCGTCAATCGCCACCACCATGTCGGTGTTCTTGACGTTGTGAATCCAGGGGACGTGTTTATCGCCGATGCCCTCGATGCGGTGCGCCCCAAAGCCATTTTCCAGCAGGGTGGGGCATTGCAGCGCTTCGCTGGCGACAATGATCGAGCCAGGGAAGACCTGCTTCATGTAGTCGCCGCTGGCGATCGTCCCGGCCGAACCGGTGGCCGAGGCCATGCCGCGGTACACCCCGCGCGGACCGGCGGCTTGCTTCACCACCTCTTCCATGGCGTGGCCGGTCACCTCGTAGTGCCACAGGTAGTTGCCGAACTCCTCGAACTGGTTGAAAATCATCAAGTCTTCGCCCGACTGGCGCAATTCCCAGCATTTGTCGAAGATTTCCTTGACGTTGGACTCGCTGCCGGGGGTGGCGATGACTTCTCCGGCGATGCGCGAAAGCCACTCGAAGCGTTCGCGGCTCATCCCTTCGGGCAGGATGGCGATGGAAGTACAGGCCAGCAGGGCCGAATCATACGCCCCGCCGCGGCAAAAGTTGCCGGTAGAGGGCCAGACCGCCTTCTGGGTGGTCGGGTCGAACTGACCGGTGACCAGCCGCGGCACGAGGCAACCGAACGCCGCCCCGACCTTGTGCGCACCGGTGGGGAACCATTTGCCCACCAGCACGAGAATGCGCGCCGGTACGCCGGTGAGGCTGGAGGGCAGTTCCATCCAGTTCACGCCGCCGAAGCCGCCGCCGAAAGCCTTCGGCTCGTTTTTCCAGGTGATGCGGAACAGATTGCGCGGATGCACGTCCCACAGCCCGATGCTGGCCAGTTCCTCCTTAATTTTGGTCGGGATTTTGGCCGGGTCTTTCATCTGAGCAAAAGTCGGGATAATGATGTTGCGCTCGCGGGCGCGCTGGATGGCGCGGGCGCGGCGGTCTTTGTGGATAGACAAGTCAATAGCGGACATTTTCATGAAACTCCTACACAAAAAGAAATTGTCTGACAACTTCGATTATACACCTACAAAGAGACAAAAAACAATGGGCAAAACATGGGAGAGCGCCAACCACTTTGCAAATCTGTCGAGCGCTTTTAATGCAAAACTCATTTGTTCGTTATATAATGATTTCGTAGATAGTCGCTTCCCTATCGAAAGGAGGTGCGTATCGAAACCAAAGCGCATAACATCGGAGGAAAGAGCGGGGTCCGCTAACCTGGCAAAAGCCTCGGCTTGAGTCCAGACGTTCCATGCGACGCGAGGGCAAGGACTCCACTTTCCTCTCACATACGAGCAAGTGGGCGGATGGTTAACCCCATCCGCCTTTTTTTTCGCCCGCCCCTCTTTATCGAAAGATGAGTCCCCTACAAAGAAGAACGACTCACTGCCGCCTCCACCCTACAGGCACTTCGCAGAGATGATAAGTCATAGAGATACCAGGAACGTCCAGGAAGGTAAACTCCGTGACCCTGCGTCTGCGGGGTAAAACTTCGAGGTTCGTAAGGAAAGTTCTACAAGACCCTGCAAAGGCGTTCCAGGCCCTCAGCCAACAAAGCGCGCGGACAGCCAAAATTCAAACGCACAAAGCCCTGGCCGCCTGGGCCAAAATCGGCACCATCGTTGAGGGCCACTTTGGCCTCTTTCAAGAAAAAGTCGTATGGCGAACCTGGAATGCGGCCTTGAGCAATCAGGTCGTTACAATCCAGCCAGGCCAGGTAGGTTGCCTCTGGCACGCTGACGCGCAAGCCCGGCAAACGGGTGCGCACGAAATCCACCATAAAATCGCGATTGGCCGTCAGGTAAGACTTCAAAGCAGCCAACCAATCATCGCACACGCCCGAGAACGCCACTTGCGCCGCCACCATCCCCAGGTTGTTGACATGCAGCGTCAGACGCTCCAAGACATTCTTGTAACGCTCGCGCAGGCCGGGGTCTGGAATAATCGCGAATCCGCAGAACAACCCCGCCACGTTGAAGGTCTTGCTAGGCGCTATCAGGGTAATCGTTCGCGCGGCAATCTCTGGCGAGAGGGCGGCAATCGGCGTGAACGAAGTCTCACCTAGCAGCAACTCACTGTGAATCTCGTCCGAGCAGATGATGATGTCCTGCCGCTCACAGACATCGGCTATGTGAAGCAGGTCGGCGTGCGTATAGACTTGACCGATCGGATTATGGGGATTGCAAAGCAGGAACAAGCGCGTCGGGACTCCCCCGGAGTGGGTCGCCGTTTCGAAGGCCTCCCAATCCACCCGATAGCGCAGCGTGCTCCCCTGCCGCTCACAGACAAGTTCAGCCCACTGGCGGGTGAGACCGACGTTCTCTGGCGTCTGCAAGAAGGGAGGGTATACCGGCGTCTGCATCAGCACGCCCTCGCCCGGCGCGCAGACCGCCCAAGCGGCGGCATTGAAGCCGCTCACCAGGCCAGGAATGGCAACCACCATCTGCGGCTCGATTTGCCAGGCGTACAGTTTTTCCATGCGCGCGGCCACCGTTTCCAACAACGCGCGTGACGGCATCTCATAACCAAAGACGCCGTGATCCACCGCCCGGCGCAAGGCCTCCAACACGGGCGCTGGAGCGCGAAAGTCCATGTCGGCCACCCACATGGGCAGCACATCGGCGCCATAGCGATTCCACTTTATAGAATTGGACGCGCGCCGGTCGGTAACAGCATCGAAGAGCGATTCAGACATCATAAATTTCCTTTACGATCAAAATCACGCCAAAGGCAAGGTGAAAGTGAACACACTGCCCTGTCCCACGCCGTCGCTTTCCGCCCATATCCGCCCACCCTGCGCCTCGACCAGGTATTTTGCAATCGTCAAGCCAATGCCGCTGCCGCCGCCGGCCGCGCGCGCACGCGACTTGTCGACGCGGTAGAAACGGTCGAAGATGTGCGCCAGATGTTCGGGGGAGATGCCGAGGCCGGTATCGCGCACCGAGATTTGCACTTGGCCGCCCAGCCGCGCGGCGCTCAGGGTCACTTGACCGCCTGCCGGGGTATATTGCAAGGCATTGCCCATCAGGTTGGTCAGCACCTGGATGGTGCGATCCTCATCGGCAAGAATCGGCGGCAGGTCGGCTGGCAGGTCGAGGCGGAGTTCGATGCGCTTGTCGCTGAATCCGCGGCCGAGGCGTTTGGTCACCGTCGCGGCCAGCGCAGAAACATCCAGCGGCCGCAAATCCAGGGAGTATGCGCCGGCTTCTACGCGGCTGAGTTCCTGTAAATCGTCCACCAGGCGGTTCAGGCGGTCAGCCTCTTGGTAAATTTGCTGATAGGTCTCGTCGGTAGCAGGCAAAACGCCGTCCATCAGCCCTTCCATCGAACCTTTGATAGCGGTAAGCGGCGTGCGCAATTCGTGGCTTACATCGCCAATCAAGCGTCGGCGCATGGCCTCCACTTGCTCCAGTTTTTCGGCCATCTGGTTGAAGCGCTGCGCCAGTTGTCCTAGTTCGTCGTTGCCCGCTGCCGGCACGCGCTCGTCATAGTGTCCCTCGGCAATGCGTTGGCTGGCAGCAGCCATGGCCCGCAAGGGCGCCACGATACCCCGGCTGAACAGCCAACTCAAGCCAACAGCCGCAACCAAAGCGACCGCAATGGCAATCAACAAGGATTCATAGAAAGAGGCCTGAAAATTTTGGTAGAAGCCGCCCATCCAACCCCCGCCAGGTCCAAAGCCTTGCCCTTGGCTCGGTCCCATTCCCATTCCAGGCCCCATGCTATTCATCGGCGCTTCCATGATAGCCATGTGACGGGCAAAAGCGCGCGGCGTGGTGAAAAGCGTGCTTAGGAAAATGACCGCCATGCCGACCAGGATAACGGCCAGAAAAGCCAGAAAGAGTTTCCAGCCCAGGCTGGAATGAAAGGCTTTCATAGCGGCTCGTCCTCGAAGCGGTAGCCCACCCCGCGCACGGTGGCAATCAGGTCAGGGTGGCCGAGTTTGTGGCGCACATGTCCCAGGTGTACGTCCACCACGCGCATTTCGCCGTAGTACGTCCCGCCCCATACTTTGTCGAGCAATTGCTCGCGAGTCAACACCCGCCCGCGATTCTCGGCCAGGGCGCGAAACAGGTCGAACTCGATGGCGGTCAATTCGACCGGGACATTGTCTACCGTCACCTGACGAGCGCCGACATCTATGCGCACATGACGGAAGTTGAGGACGCCTCCCTCTACGCCCCGGCCTGCTCCCGTTTGCAAACGCCGCAGCGCCGCCTTGACTCGCGCCGTCAACTCGCGCGGACTGAACGGCTTGGTGACGTAATCGTCTGCCCCCACCGACAGGCCGACAATCTTGTCGGTTTCCTCGGTGCGGGCAGTCAACAGGATGACATACACATCCGACTCGCGCCGCAAGCGGGAGAGCAATTCGATGCCGTCCATGCCGGGCAGCATCACGTCCAGGATGACCAGGTCGGGTTTGAAGGCGCGGGCCGCTTTCAACCCGGCCTCGCCGTCGGCCGCAGTGTACACTTCGTAGCCCTCTGGCTTGAGATAGGCCGTCACCAACTTGACAATGCTGGGTTCGTCATCTATCACCAAAATTTTTGCATTCGACATAAGATTCACCTGACTTGATTTTACCTGACTCTTACCACAAAGAATAGAAAGCAACCCTTCGACGCCAAGGGTAAAACTTTCGATCAGTGTAAGACGCGGATGCAAACTCCCATGCAAGGAAAAATGAAGATTCTGTAAAGAGAGGATGAAACAGCGTATCCCCAGGCTGTGTATCCCCAGGCTCTGTATCACCAGGCTCTGTATCACCAGGCTCTGCCTGGCTACACCGACCCAAGGTCGGTGGCACGAGATCAGGCGCAAACAGCGTACCACCAGGCTCTGCCTGGTCGAACCGACCAAAGGTCGGTGGCACGAGATCAGGCGCAAACAACGTATCCCCAGGCTCGGCCTGGCCGCACCGACCAAAGGTCGGTGGCACGAGATTACAGCATGTACCCTTGCCGGCAAAAGGGTTGTATAATCGAAGATATGACTACCGAAGAACAACCGATTTCCCTGTCGCGCCATAAGATTGCTATGTTGATTGACGGCGACAATGCCCAGGCGGCCCTGCTGCCTAA
>DAOUCM010000084.1:0-3866 GCA_034431895.1 Anaerolineales bacterium | reverse complement strand
GTAAAGCAACAATATAGTTAGGTTACAATAAGCGTATGGCTCTTGACTCCGAATATACCCTCCTTCGTCCCCAACCTTTGCTCATTGTCATCTCTGGGCCGTCTGGCGCTGGCAAAGACTCGGTCGTGCAGCGTATGAAAGAACGAGGCCTGCCGTTCCACTTCGTAGTCACAGCCACAACCCGTCCCAGGCGCGAGAACGAAGTGCATGGCAAGGATTACTTCTTTGTCTCCAAAGAAGAGTTTGCCCGCATGATCGAGAACGATGAATTGTTCGAATACGCCATTGTCTACGGCGATTACAAAGGCAATTCTAAACGCCAGGTGCGCGAAGCCCTTGCCAGCGGCACCGATGTGGTCATGCGGTTGGACGTGCAAGGCGCCGAAACCGTCCGCAAATTGGTGCCAGAGGCGCTGCTCATCTTCATCACCGTCGAAAGTGAGCAGGAACTGACCGCCCGCCTGCGACAACGCCAAACCGAAACAGCCGAAGAACTGGCCTTGCGCATTGCCACGGCCCGCAAAGAACTCCAGCGCGTGCATGCCTTCGATTATGTGGTCGTCAATCACGAGGGCCGGCTCGACGAAACGGTGGATACCGTCCGCGCCATTATCGAGGCTGAACATCATCGTGTTCGGCATCGCAAGGTGAACCTGTGAACCTACCTCCCGAAGACAGTTCCCCCCTCCCTCCTCCGCCGCCGCAGCCTGTAACCATTTCCCTGCCGGCAGATGTCCCGCGCGTCACCTACACCTTGCTTGGCTTGACCGTGCTGGCGTATTTGCTGCAACTCCTCAGCCAATTCTTGCTGGGTTATGACGTGCTGATTGACTGGGGTGTCAAAGCCAATGATGCTATTCAAGCCGGCCAATGGTGGCGTTTCTTCACGCCCATGCTGCTGCACGGTTCTATCCTGCACATTGGCCTCAATATGTATGCCCTGCTCTCCTTTGGTTCTGGCCTCGAGCGTCATTACGGGCATGGACGTTTCCTCTTGCTTTACCTGCTGAGCGGTTTCGCGGCAGGCGTTTTCTCCTTCTTGCTCACCGAAGAGTACTCCATTGGCGCCTCGGGCGCGATTTTTGGGCTGATTGGCGCCGAAGGAATCTTCCTGTACCAAAACCGCCGCTTGTTTGGAGACCAATTCAAAGCGCAAATCAACAACATCATCGTCATTGTGGCAGTCAACCTGTTCCTGGGGCTGTCCCCCGGCATAGACAACTGGGCGCATATCGGCGGCTTGCTAGGCGGCTCGATCTTCGCCTGGTTTGCGGGTCCGCGTTGGAACATAGCGGGACTGTTCCCCAACTTCCACCTGGAGGACCAGCGTGAAGGACGGGATGTCATCCTGGGCGTCGCCATTGTGATCATCCTTTTCGGCGCATTGGCAATGGTTGGCATGTAAAAAACTGCTGCAAAGGAGGCTTTATATGTCCATCTTGAATGCCCTGGTTGGCACGGCCCTGCTGCTGGCCGGGCGGAAAGTCTTCTGGCTGTTCGTGGGAGGCGCGGGTTTTGTGGCAGGGCTTTCCATCTCCTCCCGCTTGCTGCGCGGCCCCGATTGGCTGACCTTGCTGGTTGGCCTGGGGGTCGGCTTCCTGGCGGCTCTGCTGGCCATCGTTGCGCAACATTTCGCCATCGGGCTGGCCGGTTTCCTGGCAGGCAGTTACGTTGCCATGCAGTTCCTACCACTGCTGAACCTGGACCACGGCTGGCTGCCCTGGCTGGCCTTCCTCCTCGGCGGCGTGGTCGGCGTTTGGCTGATCGGCGCATTCCTGGACTGGGCGCTGATCAGCCTCTCTTCGCTGGCCGGCGCTTCGCTCATCATCCAGGCCTTCGACCTGGGCCGTGGCCTAGACCTCCTGCTCTTTGCCCTGTTGTCAGCAGCCGGAATTTCCATACAAGCCAGAACATTGCGAAAAGAGAAGTAGTCTTTTGGCAAATTGAGTAAAGATACTATAGTATTGCTCTTGAGAATCGATCACGATCGTAAAGATTTTGCACGATATTCGACCGTTCTCGGTTCGCTCCGCAGTTCCCTGGGCAAACCGTCAACGAATTTTTGAACGAATAAACCAATGGCACGGCCTGATTCGTTTATTCGCTTTCCCCATTCGTTGATTCGTTGACGGTTTTCTTGCAAAGACCAACTCGATCCATAACAGCAGGCAGTTACTCTGCTAGTCACTTTGGTTGCGGCTGGAGGCCGCGCTATGGCTTAACCGGCAATTGTCCTGCCGACACAAGCATGGAGTATTTGTTTTACCCCCCCGTCTGTTGGCTGACGCCGGAGAGCGCCGAGAGGATAGCCGGGCAGAGCGCGGTTTCGACGATGAACAATGACGACGGAGCAGTGCAGCAGGTCTCCCGCCAACCATCGTTGTCTCACACAGCAATGCTCGATGATATAATGCCCTTATCGCCGCACAGGAAAGGTTTGCCATGTCCCTGGAACAGATTCGGAACGATGTCCGTTCAGGCGCTATCACCCTGGGCAAATTTACCAGTACACCCTGGCAAAAGGGCGCATCACAGTAACTGTAAAAGATTGCCGCCCTGCCTTCATCATCACGGCGAACAGGAGTTGAAATATGGAATGCCCAAACGGTTGTACAAGTTCAATGAAAATCGTGCGCGTGACCAGGATTTTTTACCGCGACAATCAACCTTATGTGATCAACGACCTGGAAATGTACGTTTGTCCCGAATGTGGCAGTGAAGCGATGCCCCTGCACTCTGCGCGCCTGGTCGAAAACGTGTTGAATGGGCGGGTGAAACCCATCGGCCAATTCTCCGCGCCGCTCTTTCAATCAGCCCAGCCGACTTAATCGAGCCATGGTCATGCTCCCTGTGCCCAAGCATAGCCTGAGCACAGGGAGTCCCAGTATGATTGGGGCTGCAACTACGCCAATTTCCCATGAACCCATACCAGAACGTGTTAAAATAACGCAAAGCAAGGAGCGAAGAATGGCTCTTACCTCTCGCACCCGGAATTTACTGTCCGATATTCAAAAAATCATTGCGGTCAATGAGGACGAAGTCGTCCAACGCGGCATAGCCCAAACCGCTACGGACCGCATCATCGAACTGCGCCAGCGCATCGGTCAACTGATTGAACATTACGGCAGTATCGAAAAACTCGAAGCGCAAACCGAACAGGGCGTCTCTACCGATGACCACACCCTTTACACCGACTTGCTCGAATGGCGCGCAGTTCGCCAGGAACTAGAGCAATTAATTCACTTCCTGGAAACAGCGTGAGCATCTGGCACGCCTCCCTTGTTCGCCTCTTGCGTCGCTGCGGACTATTTTCGGAGGTCATACTCATGGGCGGCAAAGTACGCGCCGTTCTGAGCCAGACCCAGTTTCTCGACATCCACTTCGACCCCGTAAACAACGGCTATTCCTACGCCCTGATTGACCTGACCCTGCGCAGCCCCGGCGACAAAAGGCTATTCGGTTGGGATGATTATCCACATCCAGATTGCCCCGCACTGACTACTCTGGAAAGTTACCCCCATCATTTCCAAGAGCGGCTCCCCGATGGGACATGGAGATTCAGCGCTTCCACTTTCCGCGGGGATATCGAAAAAGAAATTCAAGAAGTCATTGAAGTGATTCGTCGTCGCCTCTTGGAGGAAAGATAATTTCATTTGGAGGCTACCATGAACCGCCGCCTCATCCTCTCCCTCTGCCTGCTGACCGTACTCTCGGCCTGTCCCTCGCCGACTGCTTCCCCGCCCTCCCCCACCCCCGCCCCCAGCCCCACCCCCACGCCCCTGCCCGCCGACGTTCCCCTCGACCTGGCGCGCGTCCCCCTGCCCGCCGAAACGACCGGGCGCCTGCTCCTCTCCCAGATTCCGGGC
>DAOUCM010000083.1:0-33837 GCA_034431895.1 Anaerolineales bacterium | reverse complement strand
CGTGCTAGACGTTCAAAGCACCATCCCCTTCTCCTTTGGCACATTTGATATCGAAACACTCCAGATTCTGGCCGACCAATTGGCAATTGCGGTCAACAACTCGGAATTGTTTGCCGAAACGCAAGAACACCTTTCCCAGCACCGCTTACTGCATCACATCACCGCATCTGCGGCCTCAGGCACCACGCTAGACGAAGCCCTGAGAAGCGCTGTCAACGGTTTACAGGTCAGTCTGGGAGGTGACCGTGTCTCGATTCTGCTCACCGATGCAGAGCGTAAGAACCTCATCATGAAAGCCTGGGTTGGCTATTCCGACGAAGTAGCCAATCGGGTCATTCCCTTTGGATCGGGCATTACGGGCTGGGCAGCCGCTCACCGACAAACGCTGCGCTTGGACGACGTTAGCCGAGATACACGCTATATTCAGTTAAGCCCCAATACGCGCTCTGAAATGGCCATTCCTCTCCTCTTTCGCAATGAACTACTGGGCGTTTTGAATGTCGAAAGCGAACAGTTGGCAGCCTACACAGATAACGACGAGGAAATGCTTGGGACGCTGGCCGGCAGTTTGGCTGCCATCATTGCAAATGCGCGCCTCCTGGAACAAATCCGCAAACAAGCCGAGCGCGAGCGCATGCTGCATGAAATTACCAGCAAAATCCGCCAATCAACGGATATTCATACCATCTTGATGACCACTGTTGGCGAGTTGAGCCGCGCCGCTAACGCCCGCAAGGCACAAATCAAAGTGGGAATCGAGGCTGAAAACAAGGCCACTTCTTGAGCATAGCAAGGATGATTTTATGAAATGGTCTTACGATAATTTTTTCCAACGTTTTCTAAAGCAGGCCTTGAAATGGTCAGGCGGATTTTACTTGCTTCTTGCCACTTTGACGGCGCAAGCAGGCTCGCTCATCGTTGCTATCCCAACCATGTACCTGGCCCAAATCAACGCCGAGTTTTCGATTGCAGATTTCGACCGTCTCACTTCATTGGCAGGCTTTCTCTCTTTTTTGAGCGGCATGCTGCTTTTGCTGCTTGCCTATCCCCTCAACAAAGACGCTTTTCACAGCCTGCAACTGCACAAAAAGGGAGACCCTGCGCCTGAAGCGACGGTCACTCAGTTGGCTGCCTGGCAACAAATCAGCACCTGGACGTGGAAATATGCGATTACAGCCTCACTTCTCAATATTTTACTCGTAGGCATACCTCTTTTCTCTTATCTGTATTTTGGGGTTCACGCCTCCTTCGACCAATTGATTTATATTCTCATTAGCGTGACGATTGGCGCTTTAGCCATTATCACCCTCGGCACAAGCATTCTCGATCGCCTCCTCGTTCCTGCCAGAACAGCCCTGCTACCCGAAACTTTCGACGCCCAATTGGCCGGCGCAAGGGGGCTTACTTTGTCGAGGAGAATGTATCTGGTCGTGCCAGCCATGGTGCTCTTGAGCATCTTGCTGGTCGCTCCTATCGGTTATCACCAGACTGTCACAGTCTTGTACGAGGAAATTGGCTCCACACAAGTCTTGACAGACTTGCAAAGGCAGTCCATCCTGGTCAGCATCTTAGCAACCTTGCTTGGGCTGGTCCTGGTCTCCCTGTTTTCGATTTCCCTCAGCCATCCCTTGAAGGAAATGCTCGAAGTATTCAACAAAATAGAGCAAGGCGACTTGAAACAGCGCGCACAGGTTTTAGCCTCTGACGAGATTGGACAAGTTGCCATCTATTTCAACCGCATGATTTCCCGCCTGGACGAATTACAGACCACCCTCGAAAGACAAGTACAAGAAAGAACGGCGCAATTGGAAGTGCTGAGTGAAATGGGGCGAGTCGCCACTTCCACGCTCGATCCGCAGAAATTGATGGAGAATATCGTCCAGTTAATTGAGGAACGACTCGGTCATTACCATACAGCCATCTACCTGTTGGATGCCAGCAACCGCTGGGCTGAAGTCAAGGAAGCCAGCGGCGAAGCAGGCCGCGTTCTGAAAGACAGCCAATATCGCGTAGAAGTCAATGACTTGACCATGCTTGGCCGCGCAATCAAGCGCAGAGAAACGCAAGTGGTATTGATGTCCAGCAAAGAGAGCCACACCCTTCAAAATCCCCTCTTGCCTTTCACGCGCTCTGAGATTATCGTGCCGCTGCTGATCGGAGACAAGGTACTTGGCGCATTGGACATCCATTCTACAAAAGAAGCCGCCTTTGGACAGCAAGAAATTGACACTTTGCAAAACATGGCCAACCAAGTAGCCATTGCTCTCGAAAATGCGCGCCTGTTTCAGGAAACCCAACAAAACCTGCGAGAGTTACGCACCCTCCAGCGGCAATACCTCCAACAGGCCTGGCAAGAAACGAACCTACTTCAAAGAGAGACAACCGTTACCATTGGCGAAGATTCAGACTTGAACAAAGAACATACAATCGAGATTCCCCTTGTTTTGCGCGATCAACCCATCGGAAAAATCAGCCTTGAAAGGGAAGAAAGCCTTACCCCCGAAGAACATACTTGGATGCAAGCCATTGCCACACAGGCTGCCCTGGCGCTCGAAAATGCGCGTCTGCTCGAGGAAACTCAAAGTCTTGCCAATCGAGAGAAGACCATCACCGATATCAGTGGGAAAATATGGGCTTCCTCGACCATAGAAGGCATTTTGCAAACCACCATCCGCGAACTAGGAGCCGCCCTGGATGCGGCAGAGGCCACGATTGAATTGTCTGATGTAGAATGAAAAGCGTTAATGATGAACCTAAAATCCGTTGAGACCTTACCTGTATCGTCCTCTTCTCCAGAACAATGGAGAGAGCGTTTCTTGCGTTCTCTCTTGATTGGCGCTGCTGTCTTTGGCTTGATTGCGCTCATTCCTGCTTTGTTCAGCACGCCCAATCAGACGTTGATTCTTGTCTATGTTGTAAGTTACCTTATCTTGCTGGCGGTTATTTTCATCCCATTGCCTTACCCCCTACGCGCCAGCGTATTGCTGTTCCTGCTCCTGACAATCGGGATCAGCGGAATGCTGGAAAACGGCATCCACAGCAACGCCGACATTTACTTGCTCACCTTCGTCGCCACTGCCACATTGCTCCTCTCGCCTAGAGCAGGGACTCTATCTTTACTCATCAGCATGGCCACGCTTGCTACTGGAGCCATCGTTATCCTGGGCGGGCATTACCAAATCGTGGACCCTGAGAGCCATCCGGGCAATCTGGAAGATTGGATTAGCGGCATTGCAACGCAACTGCTCCTTTCTGTAATTGTGATGGCCGGTATACGCCAATTAAGAAAGGGGTTCATCGAATCGAGCCAAAACCTGACGCAGGCCATCAGCGGTCTTGCCGAAGAACGCGCATCATTGGAGCAGCGGGTGGCCGAGCGAACTAGAGAACTGGAGAAAAAAGCCGATCAACTCAACGCCGCCGCTTATATCGCCCAACAAGCAGCCGAAATCAAAAATCTGGATGTCTTGCTCCCGAATGTCGTGCAATTGATTTCCAAAGAATTTGGGTTTTACCATGCTGGCATCTTCCTGATAACACAAACGGGAGATTATGCAGTCTTGCAGGCTGCCTCTTCCGAGGGAGGAAAACGAATGCTGGAGCGCGGACATCGCCTGCGGGTCGGCGCCGAGGGCATCGTGGGCTTCGTTGCCGCCGAAAAGAGGCCACGCATCGCCCTGGACGTTGGAGCGGATGCCGTTTATTTCGACAACCCCGACCTCCCCGAAACCCGCTCCGAGATTGCTATCCCCATGATAGCGCGAAACCAATTGATCGGCGTGCTGGATGTGCAATCCACCGAGCCACAAGCCTTCCATCAGAGCGACTTGGATATCCTTCAAACCCTGGCAGATCAAATTGCGGTTGCAATTGAAAATGTGCGCTTGATTACCGAAAGTCAGGCTCTCATCCATGAACTGGAAAGCATCTCCAGGGAAAGCGCACACTTGAATTGGCAAGAACAACGCAAGCGCAAAATCCCCGCTTATCAATATTTACCCACAGGCATTCGGCCCGCCTCGCAAGGAGTCTCTCCCGACCAAGCAGACCATACCCTGGTTGTCCCCATTCTGTTTCGGGGGACAAACATTGGCAAAATCACCTTGCGGCGTAAGCCCAATCAACCCCCGTGGAGCAACAACGAACGCCAACTAGCCAATGAAATCGCTGCACAGGCCGCCCTGGCGCTCGACAACGCCCGTCTCATCCAAAAGACACGTGAAAGCGCTTGGCGCGAGCAAATGGTAGCCAACATCAGCAACCAAATCAGAGAAACGCTGGATTTGGAAACCGTGTTGCGCACGTCGGCGCGCGAACTGCAACGCGCCTTCGACTTGCAAGAAGCCGAAGTGCAATTACAAGCAGGCCAGGACGATGCACTCGAAAACGAACTCATCCTCGGAGGAGGGTAAGCCAATGGAGCAGCGCCAACGTCCTTACCTCAGTTTACGCATAAAGGCCACGTTTGCCTTTTCTTTCCTGACCATCTTTTTTGTTGGGCTGACGGCGCTGGCCTATTTTGCCAACACGCGCGCCCAATTACGCCAGGATATTCGAGAGCGATTGCGAGATATTGCCGCCATTGGCGCTTTGCAGATTGACGGCGACGCACACGCTCTGCTCACCGACCCCAGCCAGGAAGGGAATGAAACCTATCTCCAGTTGAAAAGAACGCTACAGCACATTCGCGATTCTGGCACAGACATACGCTTTGTGTACACCATGCGGCAAAACGCCGATGGGAGTATTCTGTTCATCGTGGACGCAGAAGAAAGCGAGGAGGATATCTCTCACCTGGGAGATGTCTACGACGACGCTGGGCCTCTACTACGTGAAACCTTTGCCACTTTGCAAGAGCCGGTTGTAGAACCCGACTTTTACACCGACAAATGGGGCACCTGGCTGACCGCCTATGCGCCCTTCTATCGCTCCAATGGGCAGCGCGAAGGCGTTGTGGGAATCGACATCTCGGCCTCGAAAGTCATCGAAAGAGAGCAACAAGCCTTCAGGACGGCCGCTTTGATCGTTGTGTTATCCATTCCCATCATCGTTACAATGGGATGGATACTGGGCAGGAATTTGACGACCCCCCTAGCAACCTTGACCGAAGGCGCTCACCAACTGGCAAGCGGCAAACTGGATACCCGCATCGAGCTCGAAACGGCAGACGAGATGGGAATGCTTGCCGCCACCTTCAACGATATGGCCGCCCAGTTGAAAGGATTGATATCGAACCTGGAAGAGCAAGTTGCAGAACGTACCCAAACGCTCGAACGGCGGGTTTCACAAATCCAGGCTGCTGTCCAAGTAGGGAAAGCCGTTGCAGCGCAACATGAGTTAGATGAATTGTTGAATCGAACTACCCGCTTGATCAGCGAACGGTTTGGTTACTACCATGTCGGTATTTTCCTGTTAGACGAGGCCAATGAATATGCCATTATGCGGGCCTCGAACAGCCCCGGCGGAGCGCGTTTGCTGGCGCAAGGGCATAAGTTGAAAGTAGGCGAGGTAGGCATCGTCGGAACGGTAGCAGGTTCGGGTCAAGCCAGAATCGCACTGGACGTCGGGCAAGATGCAGTCTATTTCGACAATCCAGAATTGCCCACAACGCGCTCCGAGATGGCCCTTCCCATTATCGCGAGCGGCCAAACGCTGGGCGTATTGGACATTCAAAGCGAAGCACCAAACGCCTTTACAGAGGGAGATATCCCCACCTTGCAAGTGTTGGCAGATCAACTGGCCATTGCCCTGCAAAATACCCGTCTGTTGGAACGAACACAACAGGCGCTCGAAACCGCCCGCCGGGCCTATGCAGAACGAAGCGAAAAAGGTTGGCAAGAAATCCTGGGAAGAACTTTCAATATGGGATATATTGGCTACGCGCATGGCGAGGTAGCGCCAAGTAAAGCCCCCTTGAGACAGCCCGAAACCATTCGAGCCAGTGAAACGGCCGAACCCGCTTTGAGCAACGACAAAAAGACTCTGGCGGTGCCAATTCAGGTGCGCAATCGAGTGATTGGGGTCGCACGATTGGTCAAAGCGCCTCAATCTCCCAACTGGACTCAAGACGAAATAGCCGACGTAGCCAGGCTGGCTAATCAAATTGGCGCCGCCCTGGAAAGCGCGAGATTATACCAGGATACACAACGACGTGCCGAATTGGAACGCGCCATGACCTATGTCGCCAACCGCATCAGTACAGAGCCGGAAGTGGATGCTATTCTGCGCGCCACCGTAGAAAGCCTGGGCGCTTTATTGGACGATTGCGAGGTCAGCGTCAAAATCCTTTCGATGAACTCCGATGAACAATCTCCTTCCCAGGCAGTCTGAAGAGACGAATTGAGTTTGTTATGAGAGAAAGACAGCCAGAAAACAAAGATTCTGAACAGAAAACGGGGCGCCAGGCCTTTGTTTCCTTACGCACCAAACTGACAATTGCCAACCTGATTGTCACGTTATTGGCTATCCTTTGGGTGGGCTATTATTTGTTGAGCCGCACCCAATCTCTCAATACCCTGCTGACGGAACAATTGGATAAAAGCGTGGAACAGGAAGCCGCAAATCGGCTGAACGGCCTATTGTCTGAAGGGGCCTCCGACCTGAACTCGTTTTTCAGTTCTACCGAAAAGAACTTGAACACGGCGCGCATCGCTACAGAAACGTTTCTCTTACAAGAAAAAGATGCCAGCGAGGGAATTTATGTTTCTGGCTCGCTGTGGAATGCCAATGAAACGCTCTTCGCCTTGCCAAACGGCAGTTTGGACAACCCCAATCACGAGGTTGGCTCGATTTTTCTGCCAGCCAACGGGCGCCTAACCAGCAGCCTGGTCCAGGAAATCAACGCCCTCAAACAACTGGACTCGGTTGCTCCCATCATCCTGAAAGAAAATTCGAATATCATTGCCTTGTATTTTGGCGGCACAGGCAAAGAAACGCTGTACTACCCGAATATAGACCTGGCAAACATCGTACCGCCAGATTTCGATGTCACGCAGCGTCCCTGGTTTGTGATTGCTACGCCCGAAGCCAACCCCTCGCGAAAGATTGCCTGGTCCGTCCCTTACCAAGACGCTGCCCTGCACGGGTTGGTCATCACCAGCAGCGCGCCTATTTACGACACCTCTAACAGGTTTCGGGGAGTTGTAGCCGCCGATGTGCTGATGACCAGCGTTACCCAAGCAGTCTCGTCTATCCAGGCTGGCGAAACAGGCTATGCCTTCTTGATTGATCACGAGGGTCGTATCGTCATCATGCCCAAAGAAGGATATGCCGATTTTGGCATTCCCGCCGATACGTCGGACGAGGAACTCGTCCAATACACCTTGCCCAACACCGTTTCACTTGAAATGTTCAAAGTGGTAATCAAGATGGTAGAAGGACAACGCGGGCTGCAAAAAATCGAAGTCAATGGGGTCGAAAAATATTTTGCCTACCGCCCCATACCCAATGTCAATTACAGTCTGGGGATTGCCGTGCCAACCAGTGAACTACGCAAACCCTTCTTGACAGCCGTTCAAGCCCTGGAACGCGGAACTGCCACAACGATTATCTTTGTGTTCGTTATCTTAGGCGTCATCCTGGCAATTGCGACACTGGTCTCATGGATCGCCAGCAACATCTTGACTACGCCGCTGGCCAATCTGACGCGCACGGCTTCTGAAATTGCTGCCGGCAACCTGGCTGCCAGGGCTGATATGAAAGTAAGGTTAGCCAAAGACGAAACGACAACCCTGGCGGAGACCTTGAACTTGATGTCTGCAAAAGTCCAGGAACTGGTTGCGACCCTCGAGGAACGTGTGCAGGAACGCACTGCTGCATTACAAAGACGCGCGAATCAATTTCAGGCCGTTTCGCAGGTAGCGCGTGCGGCCGCCTCTATCCGCGACTTGGACCTGCTTCTGTCCGAAGTGACCCGCCAAATCTCCGAACAATTCGGGTACTACCATGCCGGTATCTTCTTGTTGGACGCCACTGCCCAAAACGCCGTTCTCGTAGCCGCCAACAGTGCTGGCGGCCAAAAAATGCTGGCTCGGCGACATCAACTGGCGGTCGAGCCACGCAGTATCGTAGGTTTCGTTGCCAGCACCCAATCGCCGCGCATCGCTCTCGACACCGGCGCTGACGCCGTCTTCTTCGACAACCCCGATTTACCTGAAACATGCTCCGAAATGGCCGTTCCGCTCAAAGTCGGTGAACAACTGATTGGCGTGCTGGACGTGCAAAGCACAGAGAAGAACGCCTTTTCGCAAGAAGACATTGCTGTCATCTCGACTTTGGCCGACCAGGTGGCTTTGGCTATCGAAAACGTCCGTTCCTTCGAAAAGACCCAACAAGCCCTGAGCAAGGCCGAAGAAGCCTACCAAAAATATTTTGGTCAATCGTGGGCGCAATTTACCCGCCAAATGGATACAATCGGCTATGCGTACAAAGAAGGCGTCATAGCGCCTCTGGACAAGGCCTCAACACATTCCTTTGCAGATAACGAGAAAGGATTGTACAGACTTCCGCTAACCCTACGCGGACAGACCTTAGGGGTGCTAGAAATCCGCTCCAAACAACCCAAACGTGCCTGGAAGCACGATGAAATGATTCTCATCCAAGCCGCAGCAGAGCGCGCCGCCCTGGCCTTGGAAAGCGCCTACTTACTGGAAGAGGCCCGCCGCCGGGCCTTACGCGAAAGAGCCATCAGCGAAGTGACCGCAAAAATTGGAGAGTCCATCAACCTGAAAAACATCCTGCGCACAGCAGTAGAGGAATTGGGGCGCGCCATTCCAGGTTCTGAAATCTCCATTTCCTTGCAGCCCAAAGAGACCGATAGGTAATCGAAATGACCACATACGATTTTCGACAGGTACAACACACGCAAGCGCCTCCAGCACCGCAGGAAGATCTCTTTGCAAATTTCAAAGTGCAATGGAAACTGAATGCGCTTATTTTTGTCATGCTCTTGGGGCTCATAGGTATCACTTTGACGGCCTGGCGAGGCTTCTTGTCCATTCGCGCACAACAGAACCAGACTTATGAAAGCGTATTGCTGCCGCTAACGAACATCAGCCGGGCCGACGCCGCTCTGGCAGACATACAATCTGCCATCATTGCATTGCAAAATGAACAACTGCTAACCGCCGAACAGCAAATCCACTTGCAAACCATCAAATCCGCAGAGGAACAACTCAGACCGATCATCGAAGCCTATACTGCCAACTGGATTGCCCCCGTTCCTTTGACCTTTACTGCCGGCATGCGCCAGGCACAGCAAATCGAGATCGAACAAAAGATCAATCGGTTGCAAGAACAAGAAAGCGCCAATTTCGATCAATTCGTCAACCAATATAACCAATACCTTGCTGCCAGGCAGGCCCTACAAACCTCGCTCGAAGCCGGCACGCCAGACGACCAAGCCAGCCAAGAGGTGTTGTTGGCGCTTGGCCAGGCGCGCGCGGCCGTTGGACGCCTGATTCAAATCAACAACGAGGTTGCCAACACCCTGAACGAGATGGCCCAACTTGCCTATCAAGACATCCTGCTGCGCTTGAGCATTTCTACCATCCTGGCCATGGCCTTTGGTTTTCTGATTTCGGCCTCCATTGCCCGTTCCATCAGCCAAAGGCTGGCAGCCGTAGAAAACATCGCGCACGCTATGGAAGATGGCTACCTCGACAAACGCACCGTGCTATCCATTGGCGGTCAGGATGAAATTGCGGCTCTTTCGAACACCCTCAAGAACATGTACTTGCAATTGCAAGAAACGCTCCTTGGCCTGGAACAGAGGGTGCAAGAACGCACACGCGACCTGGCTCTTGCCAATCAACAAAACCAACGACGGGCAAAACAATTCGAAGCCATTACTTTGGTCAGCAACGCTATTTCATCCATTCGCTCTCTCGACCAACTCTTGCCTCAAATAGCCAAAGTCATCAGTCAGGAATTTGGCTACTACCATGTTGGCATATTCTTGCTCGACGACCGGAAAGAATATGCCGTTCTGAGCGCCTCGAACAGCGAAGGCGGTCAGCGCATGTTGGCACGCGGACACAGGTTGAAAGTGGGCGAAGAGGGCATTGTAGGCTATGCCACCGCTTCCGGTCAACCGCGCATTGCGTTGGATGTCGGTAAAGATGCGGTCTTCTTCGACAATCCCGACCTACCCAAAACACGTTCCGAGATGGCCTTACCGTTGAAAATAGGGAACATCGTCGTGGGCGCTCTCGATGTCCAAAGCACGGAAGCGGCCGCCTTTAGCGAAGAAGACGTTCGCGCCCTCTCGCTCCTGGCCGACCAGGTTAGCCTGGCCATCGAAAATGCCCGTCTGTTCGACCAAGCGCGTAAATCGTTGGATGAGGCAGAGACGGTCTACCGGCAATACATTCGCCAGGCCTGGCGCAGACTGCCCAAGGAACAAAAATTGGCAGGCATCGTCTACACGGCCGATGGCATCCAACACATCGCCTCCCCAGGCGATTGGCAGCGTATCCTTCAAGAAAAAAGAAAACGTCCTGCCGACGGGCAAATTCATATACACACTGTACCGCTCCAAATCCGGGGCGAAAAAATCGGCGACCTGAACATTCAAATCCCAGCCGGCAAAGAACTGACGCCCGAACAACAGGACTTGATCAAAGCGGTGGCAGAACGAGTAGCCATTGCGGCAGAAAACGCGCGCCTGTTCGATGAAACCACCCGCCGCGCCGAACGAGAACGGCTGGTATCCGACATCACCACCAAAATCCGAAGCGTCAACGAGCCGGAGCATATGGTAGAGATCGCGCTCGAAGAACTCAAAGCCGCACTTGGAGCCACTCAAATACAATTACTGCCCCACGTCTTACCTAAAGCAGAGGCAGAATGAAAACAACCCAACCCTATGACACCAACCAGGGAGGGCCAAAATGACTTATGTAATCGCCATGGCTAATGAAAAAGGAGGCGTAGCCAAAACGACCTCCACACTATCGCTTGGCGCAGCACTGGCCGAAATTGGGCAACATGTTTTATTGATAGACCTTGACCCGCAAGCCAACCTGACTCTGGCCGTTGGGCTGGAAGTTAGCCAAGCCCCCCTGACTTCGGGTGACGTATTGGTCGAAGGCATCCCCCTGGCAAGCGCTATCCAAAAAACGGAAATCGAGAACCTGGACATCGTGCCGGCGCATTCTGGCATCGAGAGTGCAGAACAATACCTGCCCATGCGCAACAACTACACTGCCATTTTGCGCAAAGCCATCGAGGCGGCTAAGCCGCTCCCTTACCACTTCATCTTGTTAGACTGCCCACCCTTCCTCGGCGCCATCACCCAAAATGCCCTCAGCGCCGCCAACCTGCTCATCATCCCTACCCAGGCTGAATTCTTCTCTGCCTATGCCCTGCGCAATATGATGGGCATCATTCGTTGGATTCGGCAAGAAAGCAATCCCGACCTCGCCTACCGCATCCTGATCACCATGCTAGATCGCAGAAATCGTACCCACCGCAACATCCAGGAACAACTCCAAAACACCTTTGGCAAAGGCCTGTTCGAGACTGTGATCGAGATTGATACCAAATTGCGCGAAAGCCCCATTGCTGGCCTGCCTATTACCCACTATAAACCCAACAGCCGCGGTTCACAGCAATATCGGGTCCTCGCCCAGGAGTTACTGGAATATGTCGAAGAAAAAGATCAACAAAAGGCTTGACCAACTTTTCGACAGGATAAAGACCGACGAAGCGGGCGCCCAGGCCGAAGGTCCAAAACGAAGCGGCAAGACAGGAGGGCCGGTCGCGCCTCCGTCGATCCTATCTACGGAGGCAATCTCCGACACCCTGGCCGGAATCGGTAAAACGCTTCAGGCTACGCCCGAGCCTGCTACCGTTAAAACGGCCGGAGCCACAGCCGCCACCATCTCCACCGCCTTTCGCGTGGACGAGCGCACTTGGGCCACGCTGAAAGCCGTAGACGAAACAGGCAGCAGCATCTGGGGTTCAGAAGAACAACTGCTGGTCAAACAAATCGCCGACCAGTTATCGCTGGCGATGGAAAACGCGCGCTTGTTTCGAGAAACCCGCGCGCGCGCCGAGGAATTGAACGCCCTCAACCAGATTATCCTGGCGTCTGCTCAAACCCTGGAATTGACACCGCTCTTGGATACTCTGCTCGAACAAGTTCTCAATTTATTGGGCTTTCGCAGCGGCTTGATTTCACTCAAAGACGAGACCTCTACTCAATTGAACCTGGTTGTTCACCGCAATCTACCCCCGCCTTTTTTGACCACTTTGCAAACAGTGGGCATAAAAGGCACCTTGTGCGAGTACGTCTTCAAATCCCAAATTCCTCTCTCGATTGCCGATGTCCGCATCAACTCGCCCATTGACGCCTCCGGCTTAGTGGCAAACGGCTTATTGGCGTATGCAGGCGTTCCCCTGGAAATCAAAGGACAGGTGATAGGCACCTTATGCGTCTTCAACGATACCCCTACCGCTGTGCCTGACCGCCTCCTGCAACTGACGCATACCATTGGCCGTCAGATTGGCGTAGCCATCGAAAACGCTCGATTGTTTCAGCGTACACAGCAATCTGAGGCCGAACTGCGAGCCTTGTTCTCTGCCATGCAGGATGTCATCATCGTCTATGACCGCCAGGGCCGCTATACGCGCATTGCAGAGACAACCCCCAATTACTTGTTTCGCCCCACCCAGGAAATGCTTGGTCACACCGTACAAGAAATATTGCCCAAGCCTCTGCACGAACCCTTCATGCGCATCATTCATACTGTGTTAGACAGCGGGCAAACGCAAAAAATCGAATATCCGCTGACCATCAACGGTCAGGAATACTGGTTCGACGCGACCGTCTCGAAATTGACAGAAGACCATGTTTTCTGGGTGGCACGCGACATCACCGAGCGCAAAAAAGCCGAGGAGGACCTGGCTAAATTCAAGTTGGGCATCGAAAATACCGACAATGCCGTATTTCTGACAGATACCAGCGGCGTCATTCAATACGTCAATCAGGGATTCGAGAAAATCTACGGATATACCCCACAAGAAGTTATCGGGCAAACGCCTCGCTTGTTGAAATCTGGGCTGCATCCACAAGATAAGTATGAAGAACTGTGGAAAACCCTGCTGGGGGGAAAAACGTACACCGTCGAAATAACCAACCGCGCAAAAGATGGACGTCTCGTTCCGATACGCGGAACGTACAACCCTATCATTGGTTCGAATGGTGCGATGCTGGGTTTTTTGGCTGTTCAAACCGATATGACAGAGCGCAAGCGAAGCGAGGAAGCGCTGCGACGCCGAAACGAATACCTGGCTGCTTCGGCTGAAATTGGACGCCTGGTCACTTCTTCGTTGGATTTGAAGGCCATCTTCTCCCGCGCCGTCAATCTGGTCAAAGAACGATTTGGATATTACCACGCTGCTATTTTCATCGTCGAAGAGACCGGCTTCAACGCCGTATTAGAAGAGGCCACCGGCGAAGCAGGCGAGCAAATGAAGCAGCGCAAGCACTCATTACCGGTTGGCTCCAAATCCACTGTTGGGCAGGCAACCGAAACTGGCGCTGCGGTGGTCATCAACAACGTTGCTCTCGATCCCATCCATAAACCCAATCCTCTCCTGCCTGAGACAAAAGCCGAGGCTGCCATTCCCCTGCGCATCGGCAGTCGCATCATTGGTGCTTTGGATATTCAATCCACTCAAGTCAATGCCTTTTCAGAAGACGAAATTGCCGTCTTGCAACTCCTGGCAGACCAAATTGCCATCGGCATTGATAATGCGCGCTCCTACAATATTGCCCAGCAAGCAGTCCAAGAAATGCGGGAAGTAGACCGCCTGAAAAGCCAATTCCTGGCAAATATGAGCCATGAACTGCGCACGCCGCTCAACTCGATTATTGGGTTTGCGCGCGTCATCCTGAAAGGGATAGATGGCCCCATCACGGAATTGCAACAACAAGACTTGACTGCCATTTTCAACGCTGGACAACATTTACTGGGTCTCATCAACGATATCCTTGACCTGTCGCGTATCGAGGCTGGCAAGATGGACCTGGCCTTTGTTGAGGTCAATCTCGGCGACTTGATCACCAGCGTCATGTCTACGGCAGCCGGCCTGGTCAAAGATAAACCGATCGCCTTGAAACAAGAAGTTGCGCCCGATTTGCCCACCGTCCGCGCCGACCCCATGCGCATCCGACAGGTTTTGATCAATCTACTCTCCAATGCCGCCAAATTCACAGAAAAAGGCGAAATTATTGTCAGAGCCGAACTCGACAAAAGCACAGCGGCCGGGCAAGGTTTTGTACTGGTGAGCGTCACCGACACTGGACCGGGCATTTCCCCCGAAGACCAGGCAAAATTATTCCAACCCTTCTCGCAAGTTGACGCTTCCTTAACGCGCAAAGTAGGCGGGTCGGGGCTTGGATTGTCCATTTGTCATCACCTGGTGCAAATGCATCAGGGAAAAATTGGCGTTCACAGCGCCCTGGGGCAGGGAAGCACTTTCTACTTTACGATACCTGTCTTTGCAAAAGAGCCAATCCTATCGAAAGATGCTCCTAAAACTATCTTGATTGTGGACGATGATCCGCAAGTTGCCAACCTCTACGAGCGTTATCTGCGCCCCAAAGGTTTCCAGGTCATCAGCGTAAACAATCCCGCCATGACAAAGGACAGGGTCAAACAATTGCAACCGTTTGCCATCCTTCTGGACATCCTGATGCCTGGCTATGACGGTTGGCGTGTTTTAGAAGACTTGAAATCCGATGCAGAAACCCGTAATGTGCCTGTAATTGTTTGCAGCATCTTAGACGAGGAAGAAAAAGGCTTTAGCCTAGGTGCAACGGATTATCTGGTCAAGCCCATCTCGGAAGACGACCTGCTCTCTGCTCTGGATGGACTGAATAACGATGGAAGTATTCGCGAGGTTCTTGTCATAGACGATGACCCGAACGATTTACGACTGATTGGCACCATGATTTCCAATCAAGGCCGATACAAACCCATCCTGGCAGAGGGCGGCCGGGCAGGCTGGGAGGCCATCCAAACCACGAGGCCTCATGCGATTGTTTTAGACCTATTCATGCCGGATGTGGACGGTTTCACCATTCTAGAAAAACTCCGTGCGAGCAAGGATTTCAGAGAGATTCCGGTCGTGGTTGTGAGCAGCAGCGACCTGCCAAAAGAACAACAAGCCCAATTACAAGACTTTGGGCAAAGACTGTTACAAAAAAGTTCTCTGCAAGAGCGAGAATTGATTATGACCATCGAAAATGCGCTCAAGCGCATGGGAAAGTGAAAATTACTTCGAGGAATGAACGATGACATATACCCTGCAGGGAGTCGCAAAATGACATTTCGAATTAGATGCCTGGATTGTCATCATGCGACACCCTTCCACCCAACGACTTCCAACTGCCCCAAATGCAATAGCCAATGGCGTGTGGCAGAATATGACCTGGAGGCCGTAAAGAAAGTCTGGACTACTGAGTTGCGTGAACGCCCCTTCAACCTTTGGCGTTATCAAGAATTGCTTCCCGTTCGCAACCCAAACACCACTCTGAGTCTAGGAGAAGGCGGCACGCCCTTGATCCAGGCCGTCAACCTGGGGTTGATGCTTGGCTGCCCCAATATCTACATCAAGGATGAGCGACAGGGGCCGACCGCTTCCTTCAAAGACCGCCAGGCGGCCGTCACCATCGCGGCCCTCAAAGAAGCCGGCATTACAGAATTGGTAGCAGCCTCCACAGGCAACGTAGCCATTTCCTATTCCGCCTATGCAGCGCGCGCCGGCATTAAATTATGGGCGTTCGTTACCAGTCTGGTGCCGGCAGTAAAAATGCGTGAAATTGCCTTATATGGCAGCCAAGTGGTAAAAGTGACTGGCTCCTACGACCAAACCAAGCAAATGGCATCAGAGTTTGCTCGTCAGCGAGGGTTATATCACGACATGGGGGCGAGAACGATCACCTCTGTAGAAGCCATGAAAACCATTGCCTACGAAATAGCCGAACAAGTGACGCAAAAACTCGGCCCTTACGCAAACAACAATTGGAACTTGCCTCCATGGCGCGCCCCCGATTGGTACATCCAATCGGTGAGCGGCGGAATGGGACCCATTGGCGTATCCAAAGGCTTTCGCGAACTCCGCCAAATGGGTCTGGTAGATAAATTGCCTGCCATCGCTGCCATCCAAGTAGAAGGATGCGCGCCTATGGTGACCAGTTGGAAACAAGGGCTGGAAATCCCCATTGTTATCACCTCGCCCAAAACGCATATCGAGACGCTGGCAACAGGCGACCCAGGCCGAACCTATAGATTATTGAAACAAGAAGTGGACGAAACGCACGGCATATTCGAGAGCGTCAGCGACGAAGAATCTTTCCGCGCCATGCATGTGATTGCTAAAATGGAGGGCTTGTCGGTAGAACCTGCCGCAGCGGTCGCCTTTGCTGGATTATTCAAATTGGTGCGAAATGGCGTCATCAAATCAACCGACACCGTAGTCGTAAACTGCACTGGTCACACCATGCCGGCTGAACAGTGGCTGCTTGGCGAAGATTGGTCGTTGGATGTAGAAGCCCCCGCCCGAGGGGAGACGCCGCAACAAGATGGTCTGCTGGCTGCGCTCAACCGGGTGGCCCCAGAGGGTTTTCCTCGTATTGCCATTGCAGATGACAGCCCTGACGCGCGTCGCTTGATTCGACGTATCTTGCAGTCTCAGGGCGATTTCACCATCTTCGAAGCCGATAATGGCAAGTCGGCTCTGGCTCTGGTGGAAAAGGAAAAGCCAGATTTGATTATTCTGGACCTCATCATGCCAGAAATGGACGGATTTGCAGTCATAGACACCCTCAAACGTAACCCTGAAACGGCAAACATCCCGGTCATCGTCGCTTCGGCCAAAGAACTTACGCCTGCCGAAAAAAGTCGCCTGGAAGGGCAAATTCAGTCGTTGATGCAAAAAGGAGACTTCCTCAACGATGAGTTCCTTGATGAAGTCCGCGCCTTGTTGGATTGAGGGCAAAATCCATGCAAAAACGTAAAATGGGGGTTCGGGCCGCTCTGTTCTCAGCAGCATTACTTGGCTTTACGCCCGTTTTTGGCAAAGAGGCAATCAATGTGGGCTTCCCGCCGTTGGCAGTAGTTGGGATGCGGACCATAATGGCCTCTCTCTTGCTATTAGGCATCGTGGCTTTGTTCCGACCCAAGTACCTGTATATCTACCCTGCCGGCCTCATTGGCTGCGGCCTGGCAGGGCTGTTCAATGGCCTGGGCTCCATTATGTATTATTCTGCCCTGGGGCGCATCAATGCCAGCCTTGGACAATTGTTGTACTCCCTTTACCCCCTCTTCGTTGCAATTTGGTTGGTATTGGACTCGCAACCCCCAAGCAAATTCACTCTTTTCCGCATCGCCCTAGCCACAACGGCTGTTTTTTTATTGACCTATTCCAATTCAGATGGAATTGATATGGTGGGCGTCGGCCAAATGCTGATTGCTTCCACTTTATACGCGCTTCACCTGCCCATCAATCAGCGCGTCCTCTATGATGCGCCGGCTCCCACCGTCACCTTATATACCTTGATAGCCATGAGCCTGGTAGTGATGCCTGTTTTCCTCATTTCGAACCAGCCGCTGCCCGAAAATGCCAATTGGTCTCCGGTCCTTGGGCTGACATTGGTGACATTTCTATCTCGTTTGACCCTCTTCCAGGGCGTCAAATATCTGGGTGGAATGCAAACCGCGCTCTTGGGGTTGTTGGAGTTACTGGTCGCCATTGGCCTCAGCATTGCCTGGCTTGGCGAAACTTTGACGCCAGCGCAATGGATTGGGGCAGGCATCCTCATCGCAAGCATTCTCTTGATTTATTTCGACAAACCCACCACTACCCGCCGGCCCGCCAAAAGCGGCTGGCTGGGATGGCTGCGTCCTCCCACAAGTTATCCTCCAGACCTGCCGTGAGTATCATCTCCGTAACACGGAATTCATCCCGCTAGCCGACTCTTCCCCTCATTCTGTCTTCGTCTCGAAAACATAGCCTGTCCCCCTGATGCTAACGATCTGCTCAGACAGGGCCGGGAAGGCCTCTAATTTATGGCGCAAACGACTGACCAAAGGTCGCAAAATTTCTGGCGCTTCACGCTGAGAAGTATCATAGCCCTGCACCAGCAAGACCAGTTCGCGGTGAGAAAACACTTTTCCTTCATTCATCAAAAGAATGCGTAGCAATCGCCCTTCGGCGGGCGTCAAACTGACCCACGTCTCCCCTCGTTTGATTTGCCGACGAGACAAATCTACAAGCGTCCCGTCCGACAAGGTAATGGAATCCAGACTCTCGTCTACTTCGGCGGCCTCGACCTCCAGGCCCTTTGCGCGCATACGTAAGGACCGCCTCTCCAACCCCTTTTTGACGCTGGTCAAAATCTGAGCAGGAGGAGCAGGCTTCAACAAATAGTCATGAATTCTCAACCGTAACGCCTGTATGGCCGTTTCCGTAGAACCGTAAGCCGTCAGCACAATCACTTCGGTATCCGAGGCAATTTGATTGACCACTTTGACAACCTCCAAGCCATCCATGCCCGGCATACGCAAATCTACAATCATCAAATCAACATGGTGAGTCCGCACATACTCCACCGCTGCCTGGCCATTTGGCACCGAGGCAACGCTGTAGCCTTCCAACCGCAGGATGTCGGTCAGCGACTTGCGAGAGACCGGCTCATCGTCCACAACCAGGATATGGAATTTCATCGTTTTCCTCCAAATGGCAAATAGACGCGAAAACACGCGCCCGGTTTGTTGTTGGCAACCAGTTCCAAAGAACCGCCATGTGCCGTCACAATATTGTAACTCACTGTCAACCCCAAACCTGTTCCTCCCTCTTTGGTGCTATAAAAGGGTTCGAAAATGTGCGCCAACTTCTCTTTAGGCACACCTGGGCCGCTATCCTGAAAGAAAATCTCGACGCCGTGCTTCACCACACATGCTTGAATTTGCAAGCGCCCTCCCTCCGTCATTGCGTCGAAAGCATTCAACACCAAATTGATAAAAACCTGTTGAATCTGACTCCCCACAGCATAGATGGGCGGCATAGAAGCGGGAATATCCACCTGCACCTCGATACCGCGCTTGGCTAATTGCTGCGACATGAGACCGACCACATGCTGCAAAATCTCACGCAGGTTCACTTCACTGGGAGCGATGGCACCAGGGCGATAGAAATCCAACATCCGCTGCACCGTAGACATCAAACGATTCAATTCTGACTTAGCAAGTTCGAAATATTCTGTCCGCTGCTCTTCTGGCAGGTCCTGGCGGCTGGCAAGGTGCAGGCAGTTTTGTACCGCTTGCAAAGGGTTATTGACTTCATGCGCAATCGAGGCGGTCAAGCGCCCGGCTGCCGCCATTTTTTCGGCCTGAAGTAAAGCCTGCTGCGATTCTTCGACTTGCCTGACGTAATCTCGCAACTCAGCATACAGGCGAGCATTTTCAAGCGCCATCGCAGCCTGACTGCCCAGGATGAGGAACATCTCCAAATCGGCTTCTCGAAAGGGGACATCATGAGCCTCTCGACCGGCAAATAACCAACTGCGCACCTTAGAACGCATCACCGGCACGAAGAGCGCCGCTCCCACCCCAAAATGTAGCAAGCCTGCCTGCAAATCAGGATGTCCCGGCCCCGTTTCATTGACCATGAGCGGGACGCCCATCGCCTCGATGCGAGCCAATAGTTTTGCCTCTGCTGCACTGCGCTGTGGATCGAGCGCCTTGCCATCGCCTAGCAACAAACGCAAGCGCTCTCCTTCGTAATCATAATAACCCGCATAAGCACAGCGCAGATGACCGCGAATCGCCTGCATGATCAAAGCCAGCAATGGATCTGGACGGGTCTCGGAGAAAAAAGATTCTGTTAAGGCAAACAAAGGCCGCAAGGCTTGAATGCGCGCAGCATCGCGCTTTCTCTGACTGTCGGCCAAGGCTTGCTTGACCGCTTCGATCAACTCGCTGCCCCTCTCGAAGGGTTTGAGCAGCAAGCCATCTACGCCTTTACGCAGCGCCTTGATAGCCGTCTCCACTGTGCCAAAGCCAGTCATCACCAAGACGGCTACATCGGGTTGCAATTGCTTGGCTAAATCAATGACTTCGAAGCCGTCAATATCGGGCATCCGAATATCCACCAAGAGCAAATCAATCGGATTTTTACGCAAATGGGTAATTGCCGGCTCGGCGGCGGTAAAAGCAAAAACCTGGTAGCCCTCTTTTTTCAACAGGCGGTCACATAACAACGTAATCCCTGCTTCATCGTCGAGGACGAGAATTTTCTCCGCCATAACCCTCCCCAAACTTCTAGAATGGCAGCCACACCGTAAAACTGGCACCTTGTCCCGGCTGGCTTTCGACCTCGATCAACCCGCCATGGTCAGAAACAATGCCATAGGTCACAGACAACCCCAATCCCGTTCCGCCCTGATTGGCGCGCGTCGTAAAAAAGGGTTCGAAAATACGCTCTTTGTCGCTTGCCGAAATCCCGTAGCCGGTATCGGCCACTATCGCGGTCACCCATTGACGTTCATCCCGTTCACCCAAGCACGTTTTCACACGCAAAATTCCGCCCTCGGGCATGGCCTGTAAAGCGTTATGGAACAAGTTCAAGAAAACCTGTTTGATTTGATTGCGGTCTACCAATACCCAGGGCAGTTTTTCTGCTAACTGCAATTCTAATTGTACCCCGCTGGTATGCATCAGATGTTTGGTCAACGAAAGAGCATCATGGACTAACTGATTCAAATCCACCCGCGTTCGCTCGCTCTCACTGCGGCGCGAAAAATCGAGTAACCTGCGGACGACATCTCGCGCCCGCCGCGCTTCTTTCAACACCATTTCCAGGTCAGAACGATTGGGGGTTCCTTCTGGCAATTCCTCCAGCACCAACTCGGTAAAGCCCGTCACCGTAGTCAAGGGATTGTTCAACTCATGGGCAATTCCGGCCGCCATCTCACCCACCGCTGCTAACTTTTCGGCCTGAATCAATTTACGCTCTGCATCCATCTGCGCCTGGATGCGGGTCTGCAACTCGAGTTGCACCTGACGCAATTGTGCTACGTTTTCCTGCAATCGCTGATATTGGTCGGCGTTGGAAAGCACGCTGCTCAAAATACCCGCTAAGGATTCCAACGCCATCAGGTCATTCTGCCCAAAAGCATTCTGCACACTGCTTTCGATATCCATCAAGCCAATCACACGCTCTCCCTCTTTCAAAGCAATGCACAACTCTGACCCGGCCTTCCAACCCTGAAAGGGATGATACAGCGCCGAGCGGCTCACATCGTTCACCAGCACACTTTCTCCCGTTTGCAGCACGCGCCGCGGTACTGCATCCAACCCTTCTTTTACGGGCAATATGAATTCCTGCAAAATGGCCTGCGCTGAAGGAGCGCGGGAACCGCTCACCCCACACAAAGAGGCTCCTCCATGTTCATCTACCAAAACGATGGCGACAAATTCATACCCGAAATACTGTACCAACAACTCCGCAGTAATCTGCACCACTTCCTGCTTATTTACCAGCCCAATGACTTCCTGCACGACTTCATGAATGAGGCCCAAATTCCTGGCGCGCCCTTCCGCTTCTTCGCGCAAACGGCTGTATTCTACCAGGCCGGCTAGATAGCCAGAAAGAACCGTCAAAGAATGAATATCATATACCGAGAACTCGTCTACGCGCTCCTGCCCAAGTACCAGCAAACCGTTGTTGCGCCCACGATATTTCAAAGGTACCAGCATCATCGCCTGGGCCGCTCCCATCATGGCTTGTAAATCCTGCGGCGCCGACTCACGGTCGAAAGATTGGATATGACCAATTTTCAAAAAAGGCGCAAGCGGATGCCCGCCAACGCTGCTGGCTTGTAGCAGCACCTTCCCGCCATCGTTCAAATACTCGCGCATCATACGCCCATCGGTAGATAACAGATACATCCGAATCGACTCGGTCTGAAAGGCGCGCGCCACCAACGCAAAGGCACGGCGGGCGATCTGATTCAAGTTTTGGCCCGAAGAAACAGTCAATACGAAATCGTTCAATAACCCCAAACGCCGCAAATGGCCGCTCAACTCGGTAACCGTAAGAATGACCTCGACCGATGGCGCAGAACGCGCCACCATCTCCTGAAACTGCCTCCACTCCTGGTCAGCGAAAGGCCGCAAACGCCATAAAGCAATTGCCCCTATCAGCCGCCGCCCAACCACCAACGGCACACAGCCCCAGGCGCCAGTCGTTGACTTCAAGCCCATCTGCGGCAGGAGCGCCCAGCCCGGCTGTCCACGCTCGAAGCGCAGACCTGTATGCGTCAAGCCGATTTCGCGCAGCGCCTCATAGGCTTCCATGGCCAGCGAGACATTCTTACATTGCGGCGCCCGCCAATGAGAGCGCAAATCCAGAATATCGCCGCGCCGCACCCCCAGCCAAGCGCCCTGGCAGGGAATTTGCTGAGCAATCAAGGCCAAAATCTTATCCAGCGCCGCCGGCAAATCGAACGGCACGCCTTCTTGAAGCGAAGGGACAAGCGCATCGCTGACCACCGGCAGCACTTCAGCCTCCCGCACCTCCTGGCCAGCCAATGCGCCGGCTACCAGTTTCCAGACACGCTGCGCCGGCCGGTCCTGGTCACTGCCCCCTACCAACAGCACATCGGCGCTCTTGCCAACCGGATAGGCGTATAATCGCTGACAGCCCAACTCCGATAGCATGGCTACTTCACGAGAACGGCTGGAACGGCTGCCCAAAGCGCCGCACAACCACGCATCAACTGTCCCCCTGGATAGATAATCGCTCAAGGCTGCAATACGAGCCTTGCTCAAACGATATACATGGACAAAACGCCACGCACCGCTCTGACGTTCCAAATGCGCTGCCCATGCCGCATTGGTAATTTCGGCTGCTTCTTTGAGAAGATAAATTACGCCACCAGACTCTTTCATAAACAACCCGATTGTATCACCGTGTGCGCTAGCAGCCTCAAAGGGGATACTATAGTATTACCTTTCGACATTTGCATTGTTCGCGCAAATCTGGGTTCGCGCCGCAGTTGCTTATCCTGGCACTTGCCCAGGGAACTGCGGCGCAACGCCAGTGGAGAGTAACCCACAGATGTTAAGCGAATAAACAGATGGAAGCGCCTTATTCGCTTATCCGCTTCATCTCCGCTGGTCGCTTTGGTCGCGGCTGGAATACAGACACACGCCTCTTGCTCTGGCAATTCCGAACATCATTTGCCATGCGTCGAAAGTGGTCATTGTGAAGCGCGTGGCCCTCGCAAAACAAAAAGAAATTCGCGTATTTCGCCCGTTTCGCGGCTTTCGCGTCGAAGGCCATGAAAGCCACCGCCCACCTGACTCTGCCAACACCTTTTGCGTGGACGCCCTGACAAGTTTTACGCGCGCCTCCTTATATTATACAACACGAGTCCAGCAAGCCGAGATGGTACAATTATCCCCTGCATGAAACCTCCCCTCCTCACCGTCATTGGCGGCGGCCTGGCCGGCAGCGAAGCCGCATGGCAGGCTGCCCAACAGGGACTGGCCGTTCATCTATACGAAATGCGCCCTGCAACTAACACCGCTGCGCATCGAACTGCCAACCTGGCCGAATTGATTTGCTCTAACTCGCTTGGCTCGAACCTGCCCGACCGCGCCTCTGGCCTGCTCAAAAACGAACTGCGCCGCCTGAATTCCATGCTGCTGGAATCCGCCGAGGCCACCGCCTTGCCTGCTGGCGCAGCCCTGGCCGTAGACCGCGACCGCTTTGCCCAAGCCGTCACCGAGCGCATCCAGAGCCATCCCAACATCGAAATCATCCGCCAGGAAATGACTTGCATCCCAAATACTCCCACCATCATTGCCTCTGGGCCACTCACCTCGCCGGCCCTCTCGCAAGCCCTGGCCGAACTGAGCGGCGAAGAACACTTATATTTCTACGACGCCATTGCACCCATCGTAGAAGCAGACAGCATCAACATGGAGATTGCCTTCCGCGCCTCACGCTATGGGCAAAGCGAACAAGCGGCTGGCGATTACATCAACTGTCCTTTGTCGAAAGAAGAATACGATACCTTCCTTCGCGCCCTTCTCACAGCCGAACGCATCGAACTGCGCGCCTTCGAAAACGACATCCGGCAAGGCGTGAAAGCCGGGGCGCATCACTTCTTCGAGGGTTGTCTCCCCATCGAAATCCTGGCCGAACGTGGCCATGACTCACTGGCCTTCGGCCCCATGCGCCCAGTTGGCCTGACTGACCCACGCACCGGCCGCCGCCCCTACGCCGTCGTCCAATTACGACAAGATAACCTGGCGGGTAATCTCTATAACCTGGTTGGATTTCAGACCAACTTGAAATTCTCCGAACAGCGCCGCGTTCTGCGCCTGATACCCGGCCTGGAACAGGCCGAATTCGTGCGCTACGGCCAAATGCACCGCAACACCTTCCTGGCCAGCCCCAAACTGCTGCGCCCCACCCTGCAACACAAAACCCGCTCCGACCTGTTCTTTGCCGGCCAGATCACCGGCGTCGAAGGGTACATGGGCAACATTGCCACCGGCCTGCTGGCGGGCCTCAACGCCGCCCGCCTGCTCACCGGCCGCCCGCCGCTCGAACTGCCACCCGAGACCATGCTAGGCGCCCTGTGCCACTACATCACCCAAGCCGATATGAAAGATTTCCAACCCATGAAAGCCAACTTTGGTCTCCTGCCGCCGCTGGAGCATATAGACAGGAAATTGGGCAAACGCGAGCGCGGACAGGCCTATGCCGAGCGCGCCCTGGCCGCATTGGACAACCTTCTCACAGAGAAAGAATGACGAACAAACGAATCAGCCTCTACCTTGCCTTGATTGGACTCCTGCTCGCTGTTGTGACGGGCTGGTATGCCTTCGCGTTCTGGACTCAGTCGCAACCTGCTTCCGTTATCTTCGACGGGCAGCGCGCCCTGGCCGACGTGCAAACACAAGTCGCTTTCGGGCCGCGAACGCCCGGGTCCGCCGGGCAGGCCCGGGTCCTGGAATGGATGCGGGCCGAATTGGCGGCAGCCGGCTGGGATTCGCGCATCCAATCTGCTCGAATGCTAGGACATCCCATCCAAAACCTCATTGCCTGGCGCACAGACACGCCGCCGCAGGTCATCCTGGCCGCGCATTACGACACGCGCCTGTTTGCCGACCAAGACCCCGACCCCGCCAAGCGCAGCGAACCCGTCCCCGGCGCAAATGACGGCGCCTCTGGCGTAGCCGTTCTTCTCGAACTGGCGCGCTCTCTACCCCAAGAGACGCCGCCCTTGTGGTTGGTCTTCTTCGACGCAGAGGACAACGGCAACCTGCCCGGCTGGGATTGGCTGCTGGGTTCGCGGGCTTTCGTAGCGCAACTCGAAACGCGCCCACAGGCGGTCATCATCGTAGATATGATTGGCGACGCCGACCAGCAAATCTATATCGAGAAGAATTCCGACCCAACTCTCGTAAATGAAATTTGGAAAACAGCCGCCGATCTGGGATACGCCGACCGTTTCATCGCCGAACCCAAATACGCTATGCTCGACGACCATACCCCTTTCGTAGAGGCCGGTATTGCCGCCGTGGACATCATTGACTTCGACTATCCCGCCTGGCACACCACCGCCGATACGCCCGATAAGGTCTCGGCAGAGAGTTTGGCCGCAGTGGGCAACACCTTGCGAGAATGGCTGCTGCGGCGTTGATGAGCCGCCCTCCCTGCTTTGTTTTCGATGCGGAAACCGCTCGCGTTGATTCGACGCATGGCAGATGATATTCGGAACTGCGGCCATCGAGAGACCGGTGTTTACGCACTTCGCCAACAGAATTGACGTTCGAGTGTATCCTGTGGACCACGCAGATTTGCCAAAAAGCGGCAGAACGCTTACACTATAAGTACATGGACGCGCAACAATTACTCGAAAAACTTCGTCCGCTCTGGATTCACCGCCTAGCGCATAGCATCGCGCGCGGTTCAGAGGTGCGCTCGAACTTCGAAGCGCAACTCGAACAATTCTTCACCCTCATGCAGCAAGCCGTAGCCAGCGGCAACCCGGCCTGGCTAGACCCCTTGCTGGCCGAGTGGGCCGCCGCTCCCACCCGTTCTGACCTGGAAGAAGGCAAAAACAATGTCACCCTGCTGTTGAGCCACATGATCAGCGTCACCAACGAACTGGCGCAAGAAAACCTGTCCGAAAGAGAAGCCCTCCACCTGTTGACCACCCTGCTTCCCATATATACACACCTGTTGGACAAAACCGCGCGGCTAGAAATGGAAACTCGCCTGGCTTACATGTCCCGCGAACTTCTGAATGTACAACAGCAATTGGAACGTCTTGACCGCACGAAATCCAATTTCATCTCGGTAGCGGCGCATGAACTGAAGACTCCCCTCACCCTGGTCGAGGGCTATACAGCCATGCTGCGCGAAATGCTTGCCTCCCCTGCAGAACAACCTGAGTTGGCTCGATTCGACAGTCTACTGGCCGGCATGAACAAAGGCGTCCGCCGCTTGCATGAAATCATTGACGATATGATTGACGTTTCCCTGATAGACAATAACCTGCTCTCTCTGCAATTGCAGCGGACGACAGTCTTGCACATCTTGACCGTGCTCGGAAATGACTTGTCTACCTTCCTGCAAGCCAGGAAGCAAAAACTGCAAATCCGAAAATTCCCCGGCAGCCGCACATGGATCTACGCCGATAGTGAGCGACTATACCAGGCTTTTCGCAATATCCTCACCAACGCCATCAAATATACGTCCGACAAAGGCAAAATCACCGTCAGCGGCCGCACCCTGCCGGGCTTCATCGAAGTGACCATTGCCGACACGGGCATCGGCATTGCCCCCGAATACCAGACGGCCATCTTCGAGAAATTTGGGCAATTGGGACAACCCAATCTGCATTCGAGCGGAAAGACCAAATTCAAAGGCGGCGGGCCTGGCCTGGGACTGCCCATTGCGCGCGGCATCATCGAGGCGCACGGCGGCACCATTTGGGCCGAATCGCCCGGCTACGACGAAAAACGCTGCCCTGGCTCCACCTTCCACATCCTGCTGCCCATCCGCAAGAATGCAGCCGACCCCAAATTGGAAAAACTTTTCCCCTCGTAATCGCCGCCTCAACCATCCCCAACCGAAGCAAAGGAAGAGAGAACAAGCCCTCCAACAAATCACGATGGCTCGAAAAACCCCTGAATCAACCTCCCCGCTCGTGGAGCGCGCCTTTCTGGTAGGCGTAGAAATCTACCAGCAACCTGGCCTGTTGAGCGTAGAAGACTCGCTGACCGAACTCAGTCTGCTCTGTCAAACAGCCGGCCTGGAAGTGGTCGGCGAACTAACGCAAAAACTCAACCGGCCGCACGTAGAAACGTACATCGGCCCCGGCAAAGTAGAAGAACTGAAAGCGCTGGCCGAGGAGACCCTCGCCCAAGTGGTCGTCTTCGACGATGAACTCTCACCGCGTCATCAGCGCGAATTAGAAAAAGCCCTGGGCAGCCAAATTCGCATCCTCGACCGTACCGCCCTCATCCTCGACATCTTTGCCCAACACGCCCACACCAGCGAAGGCATGTTACAAGTAGAACTGGCGCAATACGAATACTACCTGCCCCGCCTCACACGTCAATGGACACACCTGGCGCGTCAGGCAGGCGGCGGAGGTGGTCGGGCTGGCTCGACCGGCGGCGTAGGCCTGCGCGGACCTGGCGAAACCCAACTCGAAGTAGACCGCCGCCAAATCCGCGAGCGCATTGCCCACCTCAAACGCCAACTGGAAAAAGTGCGCGCCCATCGCGAACGCTACCGCTCACAACGCAAACGCGCCCGCCTGCCCATCGTTGCCCTGGTAGGATACACCAACGCCGGCAAATCTACCTTGCTCAACCGTCTAGCGCGCGCCAAAGTGTATGCTGCCGACCAACTCTTTGCCACCCTCGACCCCACCACGCGGCGGGTAGAATTGCCCGGCGGCTACCAGGCGCTCTTCACCGACACCGTCGGCTTCATCCAAAAATTGCCCACCACCCTGGTAGCCGCCTTCCGCGCCACCCTGGAGGAAATTGCCCAAGCCGACCTGTTGCTGCACCTGGTAGATATTTCTCACCCCAACGCCCTCAACCAATTCCAGGCTGTCCAGCAAACCCTGGAGGAAATCGGCGCGGCGCACATCCCCGTCATCACCGTCCTGAACAAACTCGACCGTCTGCGTCACCCCGATCAAGCCCTGGAGACGCTGACCCGCTACCCGAAAGCGGTAGCCATCTCCGGCTTGAACGGAAGCGGGATTCCCGACCTGCTGAGTCGCGTGCAAAAAGAATTGTACGAAACATATACCCCCATCGAAGTCCACCTACCCTATCAGCAAGGCGCGCTCATATCGCTCTTCCATGAGATGGGACAAGTGGAACGTATCGAACATGGACGCGGCGGCGTGAACATTCAAGGACGCCTCCCCGGCCGCCTGCTCGCTCAATTCACACCCTGGCTTGCTCCCGTTAAAGGAACCACTTCAGCCACCGAAGAGGCTCCCCTTTCCCCCGCAGAGGAGACGATATGATTTCGAAATTACTCGATTTTCTTTCGGAATACCTGGCACATCGCAAAGGGCTGCTCCCCTTGCTCGGAATCGTCCTCATCATCTTCAACTACATCTTGCAATGGTTCATCTACCCGCACTGGATAGCGCAATCCAACTTGTTCCTGCACGTGGGGCTGGTCATCGCCATTCTAGGCCTGATGCTGGCCTGGGCCTTGTAAGGCGCGTGTCAGGCTTGCCCTTACCCTCGCAAAACGTTCTATGTTCCAACGCAACCGCCCCAAAAAGATTTTCAGCAAAAAAGAAAGCCGGCGGCTGCCCCTCAGCCTCATCTTGATTGGATTGATTGCCCTATTGTTCTTTTTGGTGCCTACCTACGCGCCAGAGGAAATCGTCATCCCGTCAACCTTCACCCCTTTGCCAACGCGCACTCTGCCAGCCACCCCTCCGCCTCCGCCCACCTACACCCCTGCCCCCCTGCCCACCGGCCTGCACGGCGGGCGCATCATATTTACCTGCACACGTGGCGACTATAACCACCTCTGCATGGTCAATCAGGATGGCAGCGGCTTACTGCGCCTGACGGATCAATTTGCCAACGATTACTATCCTGCTTTTTCTCCTCAGGGAGGCGCCATTGCTTTTGCCTCCAACCGCAGTTTAGGCACTTTCGACCTGTACTTCATGGTCCTCAGCACTTCCTCCATCATTCCATTGACCGATGAAATTGGCAATGCCTTTTCTCCCGATTTCTCCCCCAACGGTGAACAGGTGATATTCATCAACCGCGCGGAAACAGGCCAAACCTCGCTATACATCGTGGATCGCAGCGGCGAAAACCTGCGTCTGCTCTACGCAGGTCCCAACTACGCCGGCCCAACTTCCATTGTCGGCGCAGCCTGGTCGCCCGACGGCCAAACCATTGCCTTTGCCATGAGCACCACCCAACTGTTCGAATACGACCTCTTTCTCATCAACGCCAACGACAATCAGCCGCCGCGCCAATTACATACTGGCTTGCTGGGCCTCACCGGCAGCCTCGATTGGTCACCAGACGGCCAATCCTTGCTGGTTTCCGCCGGTCCGCCAGGAGATAAAGACATCTTCCTCCTGAACCTGGCCGCCAACACCATCCAACGTTTGACCTATGGAGGCAACAACAATTCCCCGGCCTTTTCACCTGATGGAAAGTGGGTGGCCTACAACTCCCTGCGCAACGGCGGTCAAGCCGACATCTACATCATCCGCGCCGACGGCAGCGATGAACGCCAATTGACGGACGACCCCGAACCTGATTGGCAGCCTCAATGGGAACCATAGGCTTAAGGCAGGATAAGCGTTTACCAGGCCGTCTTGACGCGGCTTTTCAGGGCATGTTATCATGCTTTCATTGACATGGAGAATGTGATTGCATGAATCGTGAATTCCCAGAAGACTCACCCGCCACACCGGAGATACAGGAAGAAGGCACAAGGACATCTACGGCCGACAGGAAAAGTACACTCTCTCGATGGATGGAAGCCCTGCTTCAAATGGGATTGGGCGAATCCTTATTACGCATTGGATCGAGCATTTCGTCCGTGTTGGTCATTACGCTTGTTGTCTGGCTGACCAGAACATTTTTCGAACCCTCCTCCCTGCAAAGCAGCGCGGCTGCAGCGCCAAGCGTGGCGTCGACGCCACAGGTCGCCATGGAAGCAGTCGCTCTGGCCGAAAACAACGCCTATGAAGGCATCCCGCGCCTGACACTACCGTTTACAGTCATCCCCTCGCGACCGCGCCAGCAAATCGTCAAATATGTGGTCCAAGAAGGCGACACCGTGTTTGGTATTGCCGAAAAATACGGCTTGCAGCCTCAAACCATCTTATGGGGTAACTACGACATCCTATTAGACGACCCCCATGCGCTACAACCGGGACAAGAGTTGAAGATTATGCCCTCAGACGGCGTCTACTGGGAATGGGTAAAGGAAAATCAAGGTGGACTGATTGGCTTTGCAAAATTCTTTGGCGTCACCCCAGAAGACATCGTCAATGCCCCGGCCAACAATCTCGACCCGGCAACGATTGGAGACTATGCGCAACCCAACATCCCTGATGGCACCTGGTTGTTCGTGCCAGGCGGCAAAAGGGATTTCATCTCCTGGAGCGCGCCATTGGGCGTAACACGCGAAGACCCGGCCACAGCGCGCGTCTTGGGCGCCGGCGCCTGCGATCCTGTGACCGGCGGAGCAGTCGGCTATGGCGCCTTCGTCTGGCCAACGAACAAACATTACCTTTCAGGATATGATTATTCCCCCAAATCCAATCACTGGGGCATAGACATTGCCGGCTCCGAGGGCGAGGGTGTCTACGCAGTGGATGCTGGCGTAATCGTCTACTCCGGCTGGAACAATTACGGCTACGGCAACATGATTATCGTGGATCACGGAAACGGTTGGCAATCCTTGTACGCCCATTTGAGCGCCATCTACCGTTTCTGCGGCCAAAGCGTAGGGCAAGGTGAAGCGATTGGCGCCATCGGCAACACGGGGCGTTCCTCTGGGCCGCACTTGCACTTCGAGTTGATGACCCCGTCTTTCAAAGTCAATCCCTGGGATTTCCTTCCGCCTCCATAGCGCCGCCCGCCGCAACCGAACTGGCGTTGTTTGCTTCACCATTCTGCGGGCAAACGCCAGCCTGTCGTCGCTTCCCAAAGCCGCGCCCCTGCCACGCCGTGATTGGTGGTGCCTGCCTTGGATCGCTTATTAGGACTTCTTCAATTTTTCCCGCTCAAAAAAATCCTTTATTTTCGCCCAACGTAATATGATTTGCATTTTATCAACCCCGTTGTCTTTCTTGATGCCAAAAAGAATCAATATTCGTTCCATTGCACCATACTGGGTTATTTTCCACCGTTCGATCTCCTGCACGGCTTTCCAGTGTTCTTTGTAAAAGCGGATATCGCCGACTTGCATAGTGTTGATGATAGCATGGAGAGCCTGTGGACTTTTCTTTCCTCCCCAAGCAGACATTCTTCCAGGACATGCTCGTGCATGGTCAACTTGAATCCGTTGACGTAATTCGGCTGTCCCATCGCTTGCAGACGCTTTGCCATGCGTTCCGCGTAGCAATGCTTACAGCCAGGGCTGACCTTTGTGCAACCAGTAAGCGGATCCCAAGTGGATTCCGTTCATTCGATACGGGATGGAGACGTTTTATTCCATGCTGGCAAATAAAGATGAGAATAACTTTTACCTAAAAATCTTCATCGTCTTCGTCTGCATCATAAAACCCCATTTGTTCGCCGATTTTCCTCTTACTCGGTTTGGGACTGATTTCGTCAAGTATTCTTGCAGGGTCAGTGACGTTTTGATTGATGAAATCCAGAAGTTCTTCCACGTCCCTAAACTTTCTGTAAATCAAGTTGCCAGTTTCGACTTCAAGGGTGATCTCAAAGTTGTTTATTTTCGGGTTTGCAGGTAATGGCTGGAGCATGTTATCAAGAGCTCTTCGAATAAGTTCCTGCCCATTCGTCTGGCTTCCATCTAAATCCGTTCTGGGAAATATAAGCCATTGCTTTGCCAGTTTGTTCAGTTCCCCCGTTTCCTTTAGGGCAACTAGAAAATCGTCGAACACATCCACATATTGTTCTGGGAAACGCCCGCGAATTTGGCGCGCATTTAACCTGAAAGTTTTTTCTCCGAGTGCTTTATCCAAATAAGGTTGGATGGAATTGTAGACTTCTTCATCCGTTGCTACCAGAATCATTTCAATTCCTCCTCCCTCATTTCGCAATAAAACCCGAACGCCCTCGTTCCAATATCCTGCGAGAATTGCTGCGGCACCCCGAACGGTAGGATAGTTTTTTCTTACCTCGCGCAATTGCAAAATCCAAGCGCCTTTATCGCTCCAATGGCGACCATCCTTTAACCATTTTGTTTCGAGCAGCGCGACAGGGTCATCGGAATCTATCGGGGCAACGACTGTGTCAAGCTGTCGCTTGATGCCTCCAGGCATGTCCAGAGTCAACAATTTCCTTCCCTCCTCTGGCCTTAGCAAAATAAAGGTGGGGTGATTCTTCCTCAAATGAGATTTGATTAACTTGATAACTGCATTTTCGAATGCCTCGCCAATCAATTGCCCAACGTGACTGATTCTGCCGTGTTGTTTGTTGTCTGCCATGAATCCCTCACTTGCTAAGAATCACAATACTTTCACGTAAAGGTATTGTGTGCCGTTGTGGATTTGCTTTCCATTTGTCTCCTCTCGTTCGCAGGATTTCGATTTCGTATGAAGCAAACCCCAGCGAAATTCCAATATCTCCAATAAGTTTGTCGGTAGGGATGTGAATTCCATAAGGAGCCGAATCGCCCAACACAAACAGCGCTTTTGACGCTGGTTTAAGAACCCGAAATATGTCTCTTACTATCTGGTACATATCATTGAAATAACCAGCAACCATCAGGTCGTAACTTTTCTTGCCACCTTTGGTCTTCCGAATGGTCATTAATTTGTCAACCGATTCTTCAATAAAACTGGTGACGCCGGGACAGTCTTTCTTAAAATCACTCAGTATTTCATAACGCGTATCCAAACGGTTGATTTGCGTCGTGGCAGATGTCATTAGTTGAGTTCGTATCTTTTCGCTAATTTCTCCCCAAGATTTCGCTTCGCCCCAAAAATACAACTCTAGGCGGGTCCTGTCAGCATAGTCAAAATTGTTTAAGTACGGAGGCGAAGTAAATACATGATCTACCGATAAATCTTCGATAAACTCTTGCATATTTCGGGAATCGCCATTAATCAAATGATGTATTGTGTTTTGATGTCTTCCACTTGCCCAAACCTTAATAGCCTGAATATCGCCAAACATTTGATGAGTTAATCGCAAAAATTCAGTTAAGACATCTTTATCTATGGATGTTAATTTCTTTTTATTAGGCGCGATATATGGCCACCCTGTAGCGGCAACGGAAACGCTTCTAAGCAGAGCAGTTATAACAACAAAGAAAAATTCTTTGGCACTACCTTCGCTTAAATTTTCGTTGGCTAATTCTCTTAGCGCCCAAAGATCATATATTGTCTTCTCTCCGTAACATTTTAAAATCAACTCTGGAAATTCACTACGTAATTTCTTTTCTTGCAACGCCTTTGATTTCTTCTCCAACTGCGCATCGGCAATTTTTGAGAATTCACGAACTGCCTTTTCATCAATATCCCAATTGAGTTTTGCGCGCGCAATACGGTAAACAAATGGGTGAGCCTCTGTTCCTATGGAATTAATGCCTAAC
>DAOUCM010000082.1:0-1703 GCA_034431895.1 Anaerolineales bacterium | reverse complement strand
ATCAGGTCGGCGCGCTTGCCGGGTTCGAGGGAGCCGGTCACGCTTCCAAGATGGAGCGCCTGCGCCCCGATGCGCGTTGCCATGGCCAGCGCCAGCGGGGCCGGCAAAGCGGTGGGGTCGTTGCTAACGGCTTTGGCGATGAACGAAGCCAGGCGCACTTCCTCGAACATATCCAGGTCGTTATTGGAAGCCGGGCCATCCGTTCCGATGCCCACGTTCAGCCCCACTTCCAGCATCTTCGGCACGGGCGCAAAGCCAGAGGCCAGTTTCAGGTTGGAAGAGGGATTGTGCGCCACGCCCGCCCCAGCGTGTAACAGGGTGCGCATTTCACCCACGTCTACATGGACGCAGTGGGCGGCGATGACTTTGGCCTCAAACAAGCCCTGTTTTTTGACGTAAGGGATGACCGGCATCCCCTTTTCATTACGCATGTTCTCACGTTCTTGCGCCGTCTCGGCCAGGTGGGTATGCAGCGGCACGTCGAACTCGGCGGCCAGTTGGGCGGTGGCGCGCAGGATTTCGTCGGTGCAAGTGTAGGGCGCGTGCGGCGAGACGGCCGGGGTGATGAGCGGGTGTCCCTTCCACTTTTGGATGAAATCGCGCGCCAGCGACAGCGAGTCATCGTAAGAAGCCGCATCTGGGGCGGGGAATTTCATCACCGTTTGCCCGCACACGGCGCGCAGACCGGCCTCGGCGGTGGCGGCGGCCACGTCGGACTCAAAGTAGTACATGTCGCAAAAGGTGGTCACGCCGCTGCGAATGAATTCGGCGCAGGCCAGTTTGGTCCCCAGGCGAACGAACTCTGGCGAGACGAACTCGCGCTCTACCGGCATCATGTAGCCCATCAGCCACACGTCCAGGCGCAAATCGTCGGCCAGGCCGCGCAGCAGCGTCATGGGGACGTGGGTGTGGGCATTGACCAGGCCCGGCATCAGCACCCTGCCGCCGCAATCCAGCGTTTCGCGGGCGGAATATGCCTTGGCGATCTCGTCTGCCGGCCCGACGGCGAGGATGTCTGTTCCGTGGATGACCACTGCGCCAGGGTCATACTGGTCGAAAGCCTCGTCCATCGTTAGCACGAGCGCGTTGGTGAGAATCAGGTCCACTGTTTGGGTCATTCAGTCTCCTTACTTTGGAAAAAGGCGGCTTCGAGAGCCGCCTTCAAATTGTTTTTTCGCGTTTTTGCTATCGAAATCAGATCCACGTCGCTGCGGCGCGAATTATCCTCGCGCGCGAAAAACCCCAACAAGATGGCCTTCTCGATGCGGGATCGTTGGAAGATTGGGAATAAGGAGGTTTGGATCTGGACGACGTTCATGAACTTATTATAACGCCAGTTCGGGATAACCGTCCCGAAGGCTTTTTAGCGCCATTGTATGGGCAAAATCGAACCTTCAGGACGGTTCGAAGGTTTATCCCAAATTCAGGTTATTATAGCACGTGAACCCAGCAGTTCTTCGCTGGGAGAAAGCCCAAAAAGAGCCTCTCCCTCCAAGTAACAAACAGGACGGCCTGGAAGGGCCGTCCTGCCAAAGCCACGCCAGGAGAAATAACGTCAAACGGAGACGGATAATTCGACCTGGATGGGTGGGCGGGCAAGCGCCTGGAGCCTTTCGATACGGCGCTGCAAGTAGGGGGAGAAGTATCCGGCATATCGTTCCCACAATTCCGGACGTTTCCAATCTTCGCCTGTGATATTGCCG
>DAOUCM010000081.1:0-1643 GCA_034431895.1 Anaerolineales bacterium | reverse complement strand
GTCCCTCCACCTGTTACAGCGATAACGCTGGAGAATTCAAGTATCAAATCACCTCCAACCAGCCGTATCAGGCTTTGCCGTGAACAATCATCCCGAAGGTTCGATTGAACCGTCCCGAAGGTGTGACAGAGCCCACTTTCAGGCACAAAACCCAACCTTCGGGACGGTTGCGTTGTTTACCCTGAATTGAAGTTAATTTCTCACCTTACGCGAAACGTCCCGAAGGTTTTCGTAATTTTTGCTTGATTTCCAGTCCAACCTTCGGGACGGTGCGTAACATCAGTTAATTTCTATCTCCCACATCGCATTCCCTTTCTCCCATTCGAGATGGCTGGGGAGAGGAGCAGTAAGCAGTGACTTTTTTAGAAGGAGAACAAAGAGATGACTCGCTCGAACATGTACCGCTTGTTTCTTTGCGTTCTTTTGATAGCGTTGACCGGCTGTAACATGCCAGGCCGCCCCGCCAGCGAGCCGCCCCCCGATGCGCATTCAGCGGATTCGGAATCCGACCCCATCATCATCCCTGTAGAAGGCACTGCCGCGCCCACCATCCCGCCCAACGCCCCGCGCGATCCCTGTCTGGAAGGCACCTGGATCATGCCCGCAAGTAGTTTGGATTTGCTCGTGGCGTCCGTCGTTCCTGAATCCAGTCCTTTTCTGAGCATCCCCTCCGGGCAACTCAAACTCACCTTCACCGACGTTGCCTTCACCTACTCCGGCGATTTCATCATGCGCGTCAATAATCCAGATGGCTCATGGGCAGAAGGACACGCCCTCTTCGAGAACAGTGGAGGCCACACCACAGACATGCACATGCTGACCTTCGACACGCAAGTTTCGCAAAGCCAGATGTTCGACTGCAAGGGAGGCAGCGGCGGACAAGTGTTTTCCGTACCATGCACATTTCCCGTGGTGACCATTCTCCCCGCTTCCACCGGAGCCTACGGCTGCTGGGAGAACCGCCTGGAACTGGAAATCAACACCAAGAACGGTCCGATGACCATGTATTTTCAACGCTGATGGACAGGAGAGAAACGCATGGATTCCAATCTCCTCACCACCCTGTTATTTGGCGGTTTCATCGTCGTCTTGATGCTGTTCGTCAACGGCGCCCTTCTGTTAAACATCTTCTCCGCCCGTCGAAAGGCAAGCGCCATGCAGACCTGGCCCTCTGCGCCGGGGAACATCGTCGAATCGGAATTGCGCAGCCGAAGAAGGGGCAACCGACGCATCTATTACCCGCATATTGTCTATCAATACAACGTGATGGGGCAAACCTACACGGGCAAACGCATCAGCCCCGGCCCGGTGAGCGGCTCGAGCCGGGCGCGCGAACTGGTTGCAAAATATTCGCCCGGCGCGCCGGTGACGGTCTATTACGACCCGCAAAATCCCTCCGATGCGGCGCTGGAAACAGACCTCTCCAGAACCATGCCGCGCTTATGGTTCAGTCTGGTCTTTGCCAACCTGACGTTATGCTTGTGCCTGGCGCTGCCTCTTCTTGCCTTCGTTTTTACTCAGTAACTCACCTTACGCAAAACGTCCCGAAGGCTCACGTAAATCAGACTTGGATTTTGTCCAAACCTTCGGGACGGTGCGTAACATCAATCAGTAACTGCCGCTTGCCACAGAAAGAAACTTTT
>DAOUCM010000080.1:0-10019 GCA_034431895.1 Anaerolineales bacterium | reverse complement strand
CATTCGCGAAATATATTCATCAGCGCGGCAATATACTCTTCGGGGCGTTTTTCGTTTCCAATGCCGCCGCCATCATACTCGCGCTGCTGGAAATACGGCGGCGACGTAATGATTAAATCAATGCTGTTCGCTGGAATTCGCTTGAGCAAATCCATGCTATCGCCGCAGACAATCTCGTTCCAAAACGGCATCCCTGCGGGACGGTCAACGGCATACGCAACCTGCGTTTCTTCTTTTATTTTTTTTCCTGGCATAGTCTTCTCAAAATGATATCAACCTTCTCGACCATCGAAGATATTCATCCCATCGGCATGTGATATTTCGCGGCGTAGACCTCATTTCCGTAACACATCCAGGAACGGAATGGCTTTGACAATTTTCACGCCACGATATTCTCCTTGCAGAGAATCAAAATGCGGGTCGTAGGTCACAAGGTAGTATGGCATCCTCACGAATTGCGTTGAGGGTTTTGCCAAACTTCTCCATTGCATCATCTCGTGAAAGGTATTTTACTTCTTCTGCGCGGGCTTTGGCTTGCGCAACAATTGAGGCTGCCAAGTCTTTATTTGGGCGGGCACGCTGTTTCTTTAGAGTATCCACCATCTCAATCACGATGAGAAGTTCTTTCTCTTCTAACTGCGCCACTTCAATGACCGCCTTGCGGACTAAATCTTGTGAAGCGAGAGTATTTGAGTTCATTTCTACTCCTTTCAGTAAAAAACTATCCCATCGGCATGGGATGTTTCGCCGCGTAGCGACCAGCGGATAGGTAGCGGATAAGTGGATGAGGTTGCGCGCTATCCGTTAACACCGCACCTGAATTTTACCCTAGTCGCCGTCATAGAGCCAAAAGCCTTTCATGGCATTGCCCAATTGAGCCTTGCCTTGTATGAACATCATTTTCAAAATCTCTTCGGCGACGTTCATACTGGAAGAATTTTTGCGGTTTCGTTTCCACATCAGTTCATTCCCTCGCCATGTAATACTCCAATAAACAGACTCGAACGTAAATCCTACTTCTCCCAACCCCATTCGTCCACCACTCGTATCACCTCGTGCGCCGTCAGGTCCAATTGCAGCGGCGTAATCGAGACATAGCCTGCCTTCAACGCGCCAAAGTCGGTGCCGGGTTCATTCACGCCAGTAGGTGCTTCGCCGCCAATCCAGTAATAGGGACGGCCGCGCGGGTCTATGCGCTTATCGAGCGCATCGCGGTAGACGCGCAACCCCTGGCGCGTGACCAGGTAGCCTTTGAGGGCCTCCTCCTTTAGATACGGCACATTGACATTGAGCAGCACCCCTTCTGGCAGCCCATGGATTGCCACCTTTTCTGCCACCCGCCGCCCCACGATAGCCGCCGTGGAATAGTCCAACAAGCCGCCGTGATTTTCCGGTGAATCGAGCGATACAGCAATAGCCGGCGCGCCGCCAATGACCGCTTCCATAGCCGCTGTAACCGTGCCAGAGTAGGTCACATCATGGCCGATATTGGCATTGGGGTTGATGCCAGAAATGACCAGGTCTACTTTTTTCACCAACCCAAGCAAGGCCAACGCCACGCTATCGGAGGGAGCGCCATCAGTGCATAGGGCCGGCGTACCATCAGATAGCCGCACCTCGCGCACCCGCAAAGGACGGTCCATTGTCTTGACATGCCCAGAGGCCGACCAATTCTTATCGGGCGCGAAGACAGTTACATTGCCAAGCCGTCTCATTTCCTGCGCCAACGCCAGCAGGCCGGGCGCCTGCACGCCGTCATCGTTCGTAACAAGAATGTGCATGTTGTTTGCTTTCCATTCCTACCTTGGGCAAGCCCAACTCTCTGTCTCGAGCCTGCCGAATTCGTATCTTCACAAAAAGAAAGGGGAGATGAGAATGCAGCCATTATAACATCCTGCCTGTTCACGACTCAGGCCATCCAAACAATGTTGGGCAGGTTTCAAACCCGCCCAAAAACGTTTCAATCCCTCAGAAAGAAAAACCCGTGACGCCGTGCCTTCGGGTGAATCTTCAAAGTTTTTGCAGGGCAGTCAATGATAAAATGACAACATGCCTGCCAAGCCGACCACTTTCGACATTCTACTCGAGCGCCATGCCTACGGCGGCGAAGCCATGGGACGCTTGCCCGACTCTCGCGCTGTGTTCGTCCCTTTTGGGCTGCCGGGGGAGCGTGTGCGTGTGCAAATCATGACAGAAAAGAAACACTTTGCGCGCGCCAAATTGCTCGAAATACTGGAGCCTGCACCACAGCGTATTGCGCCCAAATGCAGACACTTTGGCGAATGCGGCGGCTGTCATTACCAGAATCTCTCTTATGAAGACCAATTGACGGCCAAAGCCGACATTCTGCGCAATCAGTTACAGCGCATCGGCAAAATCGAAAATCCGCCGCTGCTGCCTATCGTGGCCTCTCCCCAGGCCTGGGAGTATCGCAATCACGTCCAGTTCCACCTGCACAGACAAGGGCAACTGGGATTTGTCAAGGCAGATGGGAACGATATTTTGCCGGTCCAAGAGTGCTTCTTACCCGAACCCGCCATTGGCGCCCTCTGGCCGCAATTGGACTTCGAGCCGGACCCTCCCTTGCAGCGCGTTTGCCTGCGCGTCGGCGTCGAGAACGACTTGATGCTCATCCTGGAATCGGACGAAATCGAAGCCCCCGCGCTCGAACTGGAAGCCGACATTTCGGTCGTCCACTTGAGCCAGGAGGATGCTTTGGTCATGGCGGGCGACGATCATCTCTACATGCAGGTATTGGGACGCAATTTCAAAGTTTCAGCAGGCTCTTTCTTCCAGGTCAACACCGCGATGGCCGGCAAGATGGTAGAACATGTACTGGAATATTTGCCTGTGTCGCCAACCAGCGCCGTGTTGGATGTCTACTGCGGGGTAGGGCTGTTCAGCGCCTTCCTGGCCACGCAATGCAAGCAGTTGATTGGCATCGAGGTCTCTCCATCGGCATGTGACGATTTTGCCGTCAATCTGGACGAGTTCGACAACGTGGAACTCTACCAGGCAGCGGCCGAGGACGTGATTCCCTTTCTCGAAGCGCAGCAGCCCATCGTCCTGCTCGACCCGCCGCGCGCCGGGCTGGAAAAGGCAGTTCTGGAGGGACTCCTGCGCCTGCGGCCGGCTACTATTGCCTACGTCTCCTGTGACCCCTCGACGCTGGCGCGCGACACAGCGCGGTTGATGGCGAGCGGCTATCGCCTGGCACAGGTAACACCTTTCGACCTGTTCCCTCAAACGTTTCACATCGAGTCCATCTCGATTTTCCAGAAAGCCTGAACAGTTCCCATTTTTTTTACTTCGCGCTATACTTGTATCAAAGGTTTCAGAAAGGAGCAGCCATGACAAACACTTTTACCTGGTACGGACATGCTACCCTGGGGCTGAAGACGGGCGCCTACAAACTACTCATTGACCCGTTCTTCAGCGGGAATCCGGCCGTTTCGACCTCCGCCGAGGCGGTAGAGGCGGACTTCATCCTGATCAGTCACGGACACGGCGACCATGTGGGCGACGCCATCTCCATCGCCAAACGGACCGGCGCACTGGTCATCTCCAATCATGAGATTGCCGGTTGGCTCAACCAGCAAGGACTCGACAAGGTACACGGTCAACATTTGGGCGGCGGCTACAAACATCCCTTTGGCTACCTCAAGTTGACTCTGGCCTTGCACGGCTCAGGCCTGCCAGATGGCACCTACGGGGGGAATCCGTGCGGTTTCTTGCTCACCACCAACGACGGTAAGAAAATTTACATGGCGCAAGATACCGGTCTCTTCGGCGACATGAAACTCATCGGCGAAGAGGGTATCGAACTGGCCGTCTTGCCGATTGGCGACAATTACACCATGGGGCCCGAAGACGCTTTACGCGCTGTAAAGATGCTCCAACCCAAGATGGTCGTGCCAATTCACTATAACACCTTCGACATCATCAAGCAGGACCCCCATGCCTGGGCCAGCCGCGTAGAAAAAGAAACGTCTGCCAGAGTGATGGTACTCAAACCAGGAGAAAGCCTGGAATTCTAACCTCCCCTTGGCGCGTGAAGGAATATCCTGGCGGCATGAGTAGTCTATACCATGCCGCTATATGCTGTGCTTCGAGGCGTAACGCAGCCTCATCAGACCAGGGCCGCAACCCAATTGAGGTTGCGCCGCTGTTGTATTCATCATCCGTTTAGAGGTGTAACATGTTTTTTATGGAAGGCCCCAACCGCCGAAAAGAAGAGGAACGCATTCGGCTCGAAAATCGCTTGCCGCCTGGTCAAGCGCTCACGCTCAAATTTCCGGTTCTGCATTACGGTCCCGTTCCCATCTTCAACCCCGCTACATGGAACTTTCGAGTTTGGGGCGAAGTGGAAGAAGAAAAATCTTGGGATTGGGAGCAATTCAACCAACTCCCGCGCACCAAAATCGTGATGGACATCCATTGTGTGACCCGTTGGAGCAAAGTAGACACCGAATGGGAGGGGGTATCGGTCAGAACCCTGGTCGAACAAGGTCTCATCAAAATCAAACCAAGCGCTGCCTACGTCATGCAACACGCCGAATATGGCTTTACCGCTAACCTGCCCCTCGAAATTGTTTTGCAAGATAACTTCTTGCTGGCCACCCACTTCAACGGCGAGCCGCTGTCGCCCGAACATGGCTATCCCTTGCGCGGCGTAGTCGGTTTCATCCCCACGCGCCCCGACCTGGCAACGCCCTATTTCTGGAAAGGCGCCAAATGGCTGCGCGCGCTCGAATTCATGACCCACGACCGCAAAGGCTTTTGGGAGCAAGCCGGCTATCACAACCGCGCCGATATTTGGAAAGAAGAACGTTTCGGTTGAGAAACATCCCGAAGGTTTTCGACCTTCGGGATGTTCGTTTCCGCTAATATCGCAAGAGTCCTCCCATTCCTATTTCGCGCAAGGGGGGATTCTCGTACACGATTTCCACCTCCCCGCCATCTTTCATCACCTTGCGAACGGCCATTTCGACTGCATCCTTGATCTGCATCATGCTCTGACCGCAAAACGGACAATCGTGGCCGTTTTTTGTGGTCAAGTAGCCGCATCCCTGGCACTGATAGCCTGGGGCGCGATAACCTTCATGCACCACCAGGGTTTGCACCCGTCCTTCGTGAACAGCGCGCAGCGTATCCTCCAGGCGGACGACGCCTCCCGCTCCTTTGGCGGCCAACGTGACGATATTCTCGACCAACCGCTTCTCTCGCCGACGTTCAGCCTGCTGGCCGATTTCGAGGGCCTTTTCCAGCACCTCGGCCGCGTTAGCCGTCATAGCAATAGGAAAGGTTCCCACAACCAGGCTCTGCCAGGCCTTTGGCAAGTAATTTTTGAACGGATGTACGTTTTCCTCTGTGCCGCCAATCAGAATGCGGCGCACATGATTTTCCTCGAAAAATCGCGCAGCAAACTCAGCCGCTTCTTTAAGGTTACGTTCCACTTTTTCTTCTTGCTGGCGCGTGCGGCCGGCCACGCCGCCCATCCGTCCCGGCTTACTCGAAGCCCCGCCGCGCTTGGTATGGCGCACTTCTTCGCCCAACATCCCCTCTTGCTCGCTCAATTCTCCCAAATGGAAACGAAACAAACGCGCCCCCTGCTTGTCTACCAATACCACGCCATAGCCCCCGTAAGCATCCAACAAATCGGCCAGCGGCTTGACATACGGCTGGTTGCCCACGAAAACGCGGCTGCGAAGCGGCACAGCAATTGGAAACGCGCGAAAGTAACTTTGCGCCGCGCATGAAAACATGGCTATGCTCCGCCCGGTCCACTCGCGTTCCAGTTCGAAATAGTTGAGAATGGCGGCCTCGTCTTGCGGCAGATCCACTTCCTTCAACAGTGTGCGCAAGCGCAATTTCAGCGCCTCCACATTTCCTTCCGTCATGTCGGTGTTCAAGTACACACTCAACACGGGGACAGGGCTGGTATAGTCCAACAGTTCGCGCAGTATGCTGTCTGTAAGCATAATGGTATTCTCCTTTTACATCTTGCAAGGCCGAAAAAGGGGCTGCCAAAGCCCGCGTCTCGTATGGCGATTTCCTCCTTCTACTACATCTCGAACGAGAATCATATCCTTCCAACGAAGCAGGGTGTTTCAAGAAGATATGAGTTATCTTTATTGTAGAACAAAATAATAAAAAATCAAGAGTAACAGCAATGCTCGCCTCCGCGCAAAAGAGGTCAGCAATGACGAGAAAAATCCGCCGATGTCACAGATGACTTCGGAACTCTCCGTTCAAATCACCCGTCGGGGGAAACCCCAACCATGCAAGGCAACCTGGCGCGGATCGTCCGTCCACAAGCCGGGTATCTTTGCACCGCAGCGTGGACAGCCGCCTTCGGCAGTCAGTTGATAATCCGTAATGACATAGCCGGTGCGGCGAATCAGCCTGTAATTGCACTGTGGGCAGAACGTGTCCTCGTATTCACCCACCCGCCCCGGTAAGTTACCCGCATAGACAAAATGTAACCCCGCCTCGCGGCCTATATCTGCCGCGCGCTGGAGCGTGTGCACGTCCGTGTTGGCAGGCTCGGTCATCTTGTAATCCTTGTGGAAAGCCGTCACATGCCAGGGGATGTCGGGGGAAAGCCCGCTCAAGAAGCGCGCCGCGTCCCACAACTCTTCATTAGAGTCATTGAAGCCCGGAATGACCAGCGTCACCACTTCGACCCACAACCCCATCTCGTAAGCGCGTCGAATGCCATCCAGCGTGTTCTGCAAAACGCCGCCCAACTTGCGATAGTTTTTGTCGTTCATGGACTTCAAGTCCACTTTATAAGCGTCCAGATACGGTCGCAAATACTCCATCACTTCGGGCGTGCTGTTGCCATTGGAGACATACGCGCATTTCAAACCGGCGGCTTTGGCTTCCTTGAATATTGCCGCTGCCCACTCGCTGGTGATGAGCGGCTCGTTATACGAAGAAACAATGACCGAGGCGCCGCTCTGTTGCGCAATCTGCGTCATTTGCTGCGGCGAAATGCGGCGAATCAGGCTGACCGAAGAAGCCGAGGCCGGATCGCGCAAAGCCTGCGAGGTATACCAGTTCTGACAAAAACCGCAGTGGAAATCGCAACCGAGCATCCCAAAGGTCAGCGCAGTGGCGCCCGGCAAGACGTGATTGAACGGCTTCTTCTCGATCGGATCAGCCTGCAGCGCAGCCACATAGCCAAACGGCACGCGCAACTCGCCCCCAGCATTGAAACGTACCTGACACACCCCGCGCTTACCGGGGCGAATGAGACAGCGATGCCCGCAGGCAAAACAGCGTACCGCGCCGCCTTCCAGGCGCTCGTACAATTCCCCTGTTTTCGTCAACCCATCCAAGACATTTGCCAGCGTACTCATCGTATAATCAGCCTATGCTCTCTATTGTAATCCAAGCCGGCGGCCAATCGCGCCGCATGGGACAGGACAAAGCCCTCATGCCCTTCCTCGGACGCCCGCTCATCCAGCGCGTAGTGGAACGCCTGAAGCCGATTGCAGACGAAATCCTTGTAACGACCAACCGCCCAGACGATTACCGTTTCCTCGACCTTCCGCTCTTTCGGGACCTCCATCCGGGTCGCGGCGCCTTGGGCGGACTCTACACCGCATTGGCTTCTGCCACCTGTGAGGTCGTGGGCGTGGTGGCCTGCGACATGCCCTTCGCCAGCGCAACGCTCCTCGAAGCGGCGAGCAGGCTGCTGGTCGAAGAAGAAGCGGACGTGGTCATCCCCGCCTCGAGCGAGGGACTGGAGCCCCTTCATGCCGTCTACCGCCGTACCGTCTGCCTTCCCGCCATCGAAGCCTCGATCGCCGCCGACCAGTGGAAAGTCATCTCGTGGTTCCCACAGGTCAGGGTGCGCGAGTTGACGCCCGCTGAGGTCAGCCATCTCGACCCAAGTGGGCGGGCCTTCTGGAACGTGAACACCCCCGAAGAATTTATCAAAGCCGAGCGTCTCGCCCAACAAGAAACTATCTGACAATCAGCACCGGACAGGGCGCGTGGCTCACTACTTTTTGGCTGTTGCTCCCCAGCACGGCAGCGGCAATGCGTCCCAGCCCGCGCGCGCCCATCACAATCACATCGCTTTTGCGTGTGCGCGCTACCTCGATGATCGCCTCGGCAGGCGAACCTTCCAAAATTTCGGTATGCACCTCTGCCGGCACTTCGCCAACCTTCGACAAGGCGGCCTGTAAGACGGTCTCCGCCTCTTTCAGGCGGGCTGAGATCGCTGCTTGTATGTTAGGTTCGCCCAAATAAGAGGGAATCGCTTCGTAAGCAATCACGATGCGCAAGGTTTCGGCTTGCACGGCGCGCGCCAACTGGCCAGCAGTTTCAGCCGCCCGAAGTGCATGTTCGGAACCGTCCACGCCCAAGAGTATATTTTTGAACATAGGCAACCTCCTCGCTCACTCCAACTATAGTATACAAAAAACATGCCAGACCGGCAACATACTCGACAGGGACAGATGTGGCACAACTTTTCGACGGGTTCGCAGCGCAGAATCGCCCAAAGCGGACCAGGCGGCTTATAGTATTACCGCTCAACATTTGCATTGTCCGCGCAAATCTTGTTCGCTCCGCAGTTACTTGTCCTGACGCTTGTCCGGGAAACTGCGGCGCAACGCCAGTTTTATTGCAGCAGGAGGCTCGCTATAGATAACAAAATAATTCACGCCAGTTCGGGATAACCGCCCCGAAGGCTTTTTAGAGCAATTGGATGGGCAAAATCGAGCCTTCGGGACGGTTCGAAGGCTTAAACTCAGGTTAATTCGGTAACCTTCCTTGTGGCTCCGGCTGGAAACCGCCTCCAGGCACAGACAGCGTATCACCAGGCTCTGCCTGGCGCACCGACCAAAGGTCGGTGGTACGAGCGTATCACCAGGCTCTGCCTGGCCGCACCGACCAAAGGTCGGTGGTACGGGATTACGGGAATGAGCTGCCTTTGTGCGAATAGCCCAACGGTTCGTCATCGGTCTCAAGAGTGTGATAAAATTATACATAATGTATAAAATCACAATCGAGTTCATCCGATGCTTCTTTCCCTTGATACCCCCACCGAGTTAGAAAACCTGCAACGCAAATCACTGCGCGAAGAAATCTTTGCCGTATTGCATCACAAGATCATCGCCGGCAAGGTGAAAGCAGGCGATTGGCTGCGGCAGGAAGACATTGCCACCCAACTGGGCGTGAGCATGACGCCCGTCCGTGAGGCGCTGGATTTGCTGGTGTCGGTAGGGTTGGCGGAACGAGTCCCCTATCGCGGCGTGCGCGTGCCGCAGCCCAGCGCAGAGGAAATTGCCGAGGCTTACGCCATGCGTCTCTTGCTGGAATCGGCCGGGGCCAGGGCAGCGGCCCTCGAGCGGGAGCAGGTCCGGGTGGCAGCGTCGAAGCGTATCCTGTCCCAGATGAAGGCCCTGGTCTCACTCGACGATATGTCCGCGCTGCGGCAGTTGTCTCGCCAGTTCCATCAATCCGTTATAGCCATGGGGAACAATGCCATGCTCGACCGTTTCTACGAGATGGCAATCAACAAGTTTCCCGATTGGATGTTGTACGAGTATTTGTTTCGTCATCCCGACGCGCTGGAAAGCAGCCTGAAAAAGGAATATGAGGAACACATGGCGTTGATCGAGGCCGTCGAAGCAGGCGACCCCGACCAGGCCGAAGCGTGCGCGCGCACGCATATTTACACTTTGAAAGAGGAACTGGTGTCTTTCCTGGAGGTCGAAAAAGAACTTTTGGAATCCAAGGCGCGCTTGTTTGGCGCGTCTTTTGCTGCGGGCTGAGGCTCGCATGCCCCATCCCAAAACCATACAAGGAGTAGAGAACGATGTCTCAAGAACTATTCGCACAAATGGCGCAAAGCATCATAGACGGCGACCAGGAAGTCTCTGCCGACCTGGCGCGGCAAGCCCTGGCAGCCGGCCTCGACCCGCTCGAAGCCATCACCAAAGGCTACATGCCCGGCGTCAACAAGGTAGGCGATGATTTCGCCTGCGGCGTAGCCTTCTTGC
>DAOUCM010000079.1:0-21265 GCA_034431895.1 Anaerolineales bacterium | reverse complement strand
TTACTATTTGCGAAAGAAATTCGAGACAAAAAACCAGATATTGGCTGGCCGCTCTGCCAGGCGACGCATGAAATAGGGATACCAATGAGTGCCAAATGGGACATAGATACGCACCGGATAGCCCTCGGCAGCCAATTGCTCCTGCAGGTCTCGGCGGATGCCATATAACATTTGGAATTCCAACGCCTCCTTGGGCAGCCCAATTTTCTCTGCATATTGTTTTGCAAACGCAATCCGTCTCTCATCGTGGGTGGCAATGGCCGGAAGTGGCGGAATGCGTCCATCCTTGCTCAAAGTGGGCGAGCCGGCCGCTAAAGCCGCATCGAGCAGAATTTTCGTCAACAAATCGAAGTTGGCATCTACGTCTGCCTTTTTAGGATATGCCTTGTCGGGAGGTTCTTTGTAGGCGCCTTTGACCAAACGAAAACGTACGCCGCGCTCGAGCAATTTGCGGGTATCTTGCTCCGTGCGATAAAGATAGGATTGGACGACCAGACCAACCGTTTTGACGTTGAAGTTCGAATCCAGGGCGCCATTCAAAAGATCAATGGTCATATCTGTATAAGGCGTATCCTCCATGTCAATGCGCACAAAGTTCTTGTGTTCTTTGGCGCGCGTCAGAATACGCGCCAGGTTTTGACGACAGACGGTGTCATCCAAACCCATGCCGATTTGTGTCAACTTGATGGAAACATTCGATTGGACGCCCGCCTTATCAATCTCATCCAAGACGGCAATGATGTCTTCCGTCGCTTGGGCTGCTTCCTCGATAGTAGTCGTATGCTCCCCCAGGTGATCCAAAGTAGCGTGTATACCTCTGGCGTTCAAGTCGCGAATCGCGCGAATAGCATCCTCCACATGTTCGCCAGCCACAAAACGGGAGGCGGTCTTCCAGGCCAATTTCCAACCGGTGACGGTGCGCTGGGCCCAGCCGGCTTTGGACAGGTATATCAGAAATGAACGAAGCATAGGAAATCCATCCTTCGACCAGAAGATATGTGATCAAGTATCTTCTCGAAGAAGGGGGAAAGGGATGATTCGAACGTGCTACACACGCCCCAATCACCCCGCACCCCGATTGATTGAGATGATACGTGATGAATCTATTCTAGCACAAATGGCAGGGTTGATTGTGTTATACTCTTTGGGTGACTAATGTCACCATTTCTCCACGAAGCGGCAATATGAAATACAAGCGTTTTGCTCTATTTACCTGGGTCGTCTTAGGTTGGAACTTGCTCGTCATCCTATGGGGCGCCTACGTCCGCGCTACTGGTTCCGGAGCAGGCTGCGGACAGCACTGGCCATTGTGCAACGGTGAAATCCTTCCCCGCACCCCTGGCCAGGAAACGGCTATCGAGTTTACTCATCGCTTTCTCTCCGGCATAGATATTCTCTTGGTGGCTGTCATGCTGGTTTGGGGCTTGCGGATTGCCGCTCAAGGACACCCCTTGCGCAAAGGGCTGTTTGCGTCGGGATTCTTCTTGGTATTAGAGGCTTTGCTCGGCGCCGGTTTGGTCTTGTTCGAACTGACGGCCGGCAACTCGTCTATGGCACGCGCAATCGCCGTAGCCTTGCATCTGGCCAACACTTTCCTCCTGTTAGCCAGCCTGACGATGACCGCCTATTGGGCCAGCGGCGGGAAGCCCATACAAGTCGAGGGAAGAAGCGGTAAGACCTGGCTGCTTGCAGCCGGTTTGTTGGGCATGATCTTGATTGGGATGAGCGGAGCCGTCACGGCGCTGGGCGATACACTCTTCCCGGCTGGCTCGTTGGCCGAAGGCATTGCACAGGAATTAGACAAAAATGCCCACTTCTTGATACGGTTGCGGGTTTACCATCCCATCATTGCTGTCTTGGTAGCAGCCTATTCGCTCTACCTGATACGGACGCTCTATGAAAAAACGCATGGTCTGGCGCGCAAACTCCTGCTATGGCTGACAGTCGCCGGCTTTCTCCAACTGACTGCCGGGCTGGTCAATCTGGTATTATTAGCGCCTATTTTCATGCAAATCATCCATCTGCTCACAGCAGATCTCACCTGGATTTTGTATATCTCAACTACAGCGGCACTGCTGGCTAAAGAATGAATTTATCTGTATCCTTCTGGAGGACGAGTGAGAAATCGCAGCACATCCACTTTAGTTCGCATCATCTCCATCCTTTTCCTGAGCGCGACGTTGATCGTGACCATCATCTCTCTCATTGACTACAGCCGCCAGCGCAACAACTATCCGGCCGGCATGACCATTGGCGGCGTGCCGGTCGGCGGGGTAGACCCACAAACGGCCTCCCAACGCATTCTACAAATCTATAATACGCCTGTCGAGGCCAATTATGCCGGCGCCATCATACACATCGAGCCAAGCGCGGTCGGCTTCGAAATAGAACTGGAAGCCATGCTGGCCGCTGCCGACCTGGCGCGCACAGGCGGATCATTTTGGGGGGGCTTCTGGAACTACTTGTGGAATCGCGAAAGCGCGCCGGTGGCCATTCCCTTACGCGCTACGGTCTCCGAAGAACGCCTGCGCGCCTACTTACAAAACGAGATTGCCCCCCGCTACGACATTCCGCCTGAGCCGGCCCAGCCTATCCCCGGCGGCGGATTCACGGCAGGCCGTCCAGGCCAGGAACTGGACATCGAACGCGCTGTGATTTTGATCGAAGACGCGCTGCGTTCCCCCACCAACCGCAGCGTTTCATTGACCTTCAAACGCAGCGCACCTGCTCGACCCAGCATGGGAAACCTGGAAATTTTGCTCAAACAAACCATCCAGATCAGTGATTTCGACGGCCTGGTTTCTCTCTACATGTTGGATTTACAAAATGGTCAGGAGATTCATTTCATCCTGAACCAGAAGCAAGAAATCGAGACCGAACCAGATGTAGCCGTGACTGCATCCAGCACCATCAAAATCCCCATCCTGGTTTCCGTCATGCTCAAAAACGGAACGAAACCGCTGGATACACGCACAACAGATATGATTACGAACATGATCAAAAAATCCGAGAATCCACCCTCGGATGCATTGATGGCAGAATTGGATCCCTTGCGCGGCCCGCTGGTGGTTACCGCCGATATGAAAAAAATTGGCCTGACGAACACTTTCCTGGCCGGTTTTTTCGAACCGGGTTCCCCTCTGCTCGACCGCATCGTCACTCCGGCCAACCAACGCTTGGACGTATATACCGATCCTGACCCTTATAACCAAACCACCGCATCAGATATGGGCATGTTGTTGAGCGACATCTACCAATGCGCTACCACCGGCGGCGGGGCGCTGGTAGCGGCCTTCCCCGATCGCATCAACCAGGCCTCCTGCCAGCAAATCGTGACGTTCCTGGCGCAAGACAAGATTGGCGTCCTGCTCGAGGCGGGCGTGCCAGGCGGCACCCAGGTAGCGCACAAGCACGGCTGGGTTGTGGATACGACTAGCGGTTACATGAAGAATGTGTCCGACGCGGCCATCATTTACACCCCTGGCGGAAATTACGTCTTGACCGTCTATACCTACCATCCACAACAAATCATCTTCGACAACATCAATGCCTTGTTTGCGAATCTAGCGCAAATCACGTACAACTACTACAACCTGTCGAGCCAGTAAAATAGATGTGTCGAACAAAAGCCAGAAAACCTTGAGAACATCTTCGTATATAATCAGGATATGAGCGCTTCGCTTGGTCTATATCGCCTGCAATTGTTGGATAGCCGCATGGATGAGGTCCGCGCCCGCCTGGACCAAATTCGTTGCGCGCTGGAAAACGATGCTTCTCTGCGCGCCGCCAAAGAACAATTGGCAGCCGCCGAGTCAAATCACAACGCTGCCATCCATGCGCTCAAACAAGCCGAGGCAGAGGCCGAAAAGGTCAAAGAGAAAATCAGGCAGGGCGAAATCAATCTATATAGCGGCAACGTGAAGAATCCCAAAGAGTTGCAAGACCTACAAAGCGAGGCTGCGGCGCTCAAGCGACATCTGACGACGCTGGAAGAACGACAATTGGAGGCCATGCTTGCCGAAGAAACAGCAGAGCAGGCTTGGAAAGCGGCAAAGGAACACCTGGCTCAGGTTGAGACAAATTTAGCCGGTCGAACGCAGATTTTGAAGCAAGAACAAACCGACTTGGAAAAAGAACTATCCCGATTGACCGCTGAGCGCCACGCTGCAATTGCTCCGCTGGACGCTCAATCCATTTCCGTTTACGAGACCCTGCGCCAACAACGCAACGGGTTGGCAGTTGCTCTTGTCAACGAAGGCGCTTGTGCAGCCTGCGGCACGACTCTCACTCCTTCGCAACAACAAAGCGCCCACTCTACCTCGCAACTTTACCGCTGCCCAACCTGCGGACGTATTCTGTACGCTCATTGATTGCCATGAGGTTCTGGACGATCGCCCCTTCCCTGGCTTTCCTGGCCGGCTTCGTGACAGCCACCATCTTTTGGTGGTTGGTTGCTCGCATCCGGCCGGCCTGGAAAGAATTGCAAACCAACTGGCAAAAGAAAAAAGAGGAAGCCCAAGCGCGCCGCACGACCAGCGTGGAGGACAATCACCGCCGCGCCACTTTGCGCCGCGCTCAGGGAATGCACCTGGCAGCGCCGCTCTTTGCGCTGGACGAAATTCTGGAGCCGCCTTTACTGGTAGCCCCGCCGGCGCGGGTAGAGCCGGGCGGCCCGCTCGTGACAGAAGACATCGTATCACGCACCCTCCCTTACATGCCTGCCTGGCCTGAACTGGCGGCCCTGTATGGCGCGCCAACGCTTACCTTGACGCAAGCCTTGAGCGGCGGGATCAACCTGGTCATCACGGGGCAGCCCGGCGCAGGCAAGACGGTTTGCCTGGCGCATTTGGCCTCGCTGGTAGCCAATCGCGACGCGCGCGCCGGCGAATTGGCCGAGACGGTTCCTTTCCTGTACCATATTGCTGATTTACGCCTGTCCGAAGCAGAAGGCAAGGATCCGCTTCATGTCATCATCGAAGCGGCCTCTGAACATGCTTCTATGATAGACATGACTCGCCTGCCCAATTTCATCCAGAACGTCTTCCAAAACGGGCGCGCCTTGCTGCTGCTGGACGGCTTCGATGAAATTACGCCTGCCGAGCAAAGCAAAGTCTCCGCCTACCTCGAGACGCTGCTAGGCGCCTATCCTCAAACTCGTGTAGCGATGGCTGGCTGCCCCGAACAACTAGACGGCCTGCTTGCGCTGGGCTTTACTCCCCTGACAGTAATGCCCTGGAAAGCAAGCCAGCGCAGTCATTTCCTGGAGAAGTGGGGACAATTGTGGATGCAAACAGTAGCAGTCGAGGCCTGGATGCAAACCGGTCCTGAGCAAGTGGATCCACTACTGCTGAACGCCTGGCTCAACACAGACAATCAATGGCTTACACCGCTGGAACTGACTCTCAAGGTGTGGGCAGGGTATGCCGGCGACGGGCTGGGAGCCGGCATCTTGGACGTGATTGCAACGCACATCCGCCGACTGACGCCGGGTAACATTCCGCTGGCCGCCTTAGAAACGCTAGGAATGCAGGTCATTTTGTCCGCCCAGCCCATCTTCGATTCGCGGTCTGCGCGTGAATGGGTGAAAAAGTTCGAACTACCCGAGGAGAGACCTGCCGAAGAGGCCCTGGAAAAGGAGGGTGCAAAACCACAAACTGGCCCCTTGCGCAGGCAAACCGGCCCCCTGGGCGAAAAGAAACAAACTGGGCCGCTCACACAAAGAACCGGCACCGGCCCCTTGGGGCAAGCAGGAAAGACCGGCCCTCTCGGCCAAAAATCCAAGAGCGCGGCCCTGCCTGCCTCCAGCGGGCTGTTGGGCAAATTAACCGAAAGCGGCCTGTTGATATCGCATATCAATAGCCGGATGCGTTTTCTGCACCCTGTCTTGGGTGGCTATCTCGCCGGGCGCGCTCTGGCCGCTTTCGAAGCAGATCAGGCCTTGCTCAGCCAACCGGACTGGAGCGGGAAGTTCATCACCATGCGCTACCTGGCTGCATATGGAGATGCCAGCGCATTGGTCGAGGCGCTCTTGCAACAGGCCAAACCGCCTCTATATCGCCCGTTGTTGATCGCAGCACGCTGGCTGCGGGATGCGCCGCGCAATGCCGTTTGGCGTGGAAAAGTCTTTGCCCGCCTGGCAGCCCTGTTGCAAACCGAGGCCATCCCGCTTGGACTGCGGGCGCAAGCCGTAACTGCCTTTGCCTATAGCGGAGATGCCGGCGCTGCGCCGCTGTTCCGTCAATTCCTGCAAACCACGTCTTTCGAACAATTGCAACTGGCGACATTGGGCTGCGGCGCCGTCCGCGACACAAAGGCCGTAGAACTCATTACTCAGGTGCTGTATGCGCCCAGTATTTCGTGCCAAAGGGCCGCCTGCCTGGCGCTGGTTGCCATTGGCAATACTAACGCGATGGAAGCGGTAGCCCATGCCCTGCTGCAAGGGGAAGAAGACTTACGCCGCGCCGCTGCCGAAGCCCTGGCCAACGATTCTCATGAAGGCCATGCCATGCTGAAAGACGGCATTCATTTGAAAGACATCCTGCTGCGCCGGGCTGTGGTATATGGCCTGGGCCGCGTGGACGAAGCATGGGCCACCGAAATTCTACGCGATACACAAGTCAACGATGAGCAATGGGTGGTGCGCAACGCCGCTACGGAAGTTTTGGATAGCAAGAGCGCCCCCAATGCGCGCATTCCACGTCCGCTGACGCCTCCCTCCGAGACACCCTGGCTGCTCGAATTTGCCGGCAAGCAAGGATATGGCATTTCTCCAGGCTCGCCTGCGATCGAAATCTTGATAAGCGCCTTGCAGAACGGCAGCGAAGAAGAACGCCTGGGCGTGTTGCCTTACTTGAAACGCCATCCTAAAGATAATGTCATTGCCGCTTTGTATCGAGCCATTCAAAGCGATGACCCCGAACTGCGCGAAGCCGCCTTTTTAGTTCTGAGTGAACTGGCGGCCAGCGGCATCGAACTTTCTCCATCCCAACCAGTTGAACTTGGATGAAACATCGAGGAACCCTTATGGAACACATTGCATCTCCCACCATTGCCATTCTGGGCGGCACCGGAAAAGAAGGAAAAGGCCTGGCCTACCGCTGGTCGAAAGCGGGTTACACCGTCTTGATTGGCTCGCGCACTCTCCAAAAAGCGCAAGAGACAGTTGCCGAATTGAAAGGGCTGCTAGACAGACAAGCCTCCCTTATGGGCATGGAAAACGTCGAAGCGGCGAAGCAGGCTCAGGTCGTCGTACTGACCGTGCCGTATACCGCGCACGCCTCCACGCTCGAAGCGGTCAAGGAGGCGCTCAGCGGCAAAATCCTGATTGACGTTACCGTCCCGCTCGTTCCTCCCAAAGTAGCCACCGTGCAAATGCCACCTGCCGGCTCGGCGGCTCAAGAGGCAAAACAAATCCTGGGCGAGGATGCGCAAGTGTGCGCCGCCTTCCAGAACATTTCTCACGAACTTCTGCTTGCGGACGATGAAATCGAGTGCGACGTGTTGGTCACCGGCTCCAGCAAAGAAGCCCGCGCCAAAACGCTCGAACTGGTGCAAGCCGCCGGGCTGAAAGGCTGGGATGCCGGCCCGTTGGAAAACTCGGTCGTAGTCGAAGGCCTGACCAGCGTGCTGATTGGCATCAACAAGAAATATGGCAGCACACATGCAGGAATCAAGATAACTGGCGTAAAATAACCTGAATTCGGGATAAGTCCCGAAGGCTCGATTTCGCCCATACAATTGCTCGAAAAAGCCTTCGGGGCAGTTATCCCGAACTGACGTTAAAAGAGTGACCCTCAGCCTGACCCCCCTCCATGGCATCCCCCTCATCCGCCAAGGCGACGACCTGGCGGATATTCTTGTAGGCTCGTTACAGACCACCCGTCTCACCCTGGAAGACAACGACATCCTGGTCATCACCTCCAAAATCGTCAGCAAAGCCGAAGGGCGGCTGGTGGACCTGGCAACCGTCACACCGAGCGAACGCGCGCGCGAACTGGCCCGGCAAGCAGAGAAAGACCCGCGCCTGGTCGAACTCCTATTGCAAGAGAGCAACGAGATCTTGCGCGTGCGGCCAGGCGTCATCATCGTCGAACATCGTCTGGGCTTCGTCTGCGCCAACGCCGGGATTGACCATTCGAATGTTGCCCCCCTCCATCTCCCCCAAGATTCTCCGAATTTGAGGGGAGAAGAGGGGGTCCTGCTCCTCCCTCGCGACCCCGACCAATCGTCCAGAAAGATTCGAGAAAAAATCGAAGCACAAACAGGCAAACGCATCGGCGTCATGATCATTGATTCGCACGGGCGCGCCTGGCGCATCGGCACAGTGGGCATGTGCATCGGTCTGAGCGGCATCCCCGCCGTGATGGACGAGCGCGGCTGGAGGGACCTCTTTGGCTACGAACTGAAAATCACCATCGTGGGTGTGGCAGACGAACTGGCCGCCGCCGCCAGCCTGGTGATGGGGCAAGCCGCCGAAGGCACGCCCGCCGTCCACGTGCGCGGATTCCCCTATCCGCTGCGCGAAGGTTCGTTCAAAGAACTCCTGCGCCCAAAGGAACAGGACATGTTCCGCTAACTGCTCGATGCTCGTTTTTCACCATGCCTCGATGGGGAAGATCAGACCGAATTATAATCACCCTATGAACGACCTCCACGCCTTTCTGCGGACTCGCCGCTCCATCCGCCGCTTCAAAACGGACCCTGTGCCTGCTCCCGTTATCGAGCGGATTCTCACCTCGGCCACCTACGCCCCCTCCGCTCACAACCTACAGCCCTGGCGGTTTGCCGTGCTATCCAACCCATCCGGCAGGGAACAACTTGGCCTCGCCCTCACCACCGCCATGCGCCGCGACATGATCGCCGAAGGCGCGCCGTTGGCAGAGATCGAGGCGCGAGTAACGCGCTCGCTCCAACGGCTGAATGACGCGCCCGTCGTCATCCTGCTCTGCCGCGACGTGACCGCTGTTCGCGAACACAAGCAACAAGACGAGATCATGTCCATTCAATCCATCGCAAACGCTGCCACCTATCTCCTGCTGGCGGCGCACGCCGAGGGTCTGGGCGGCAATTGGATTTGTTGGCCGCTCTACGCACAGGAGCAGACCCGCACCGCCCTGAACTTGCCCGAAACCTGGCAGCCACAGGCCATGTTCTTTCTTGGCTACGCGAATGACGACCTGAAAGAGAAGACGCTCAAGCCGTTGGAGGAAATTGTGGTGCAAGTTCCAAGCCAGGGTTTTCTTGAAAATGAACCCTAAAATCACTGCCAACACAAATCAATAGGACAACTCCTCAGAGTTGTCCTATCTTTTCTCACGGATGAGTTAGCGATCAGTGTCCGCCGTTGCCCCCGCCAGGGCTATTGCCGCCTTGCTGGGGAGTTCCCGCCCCATTGCTATTCCCGTTTTGTTGATAGCCAGGCGCATTCAGAATGGTTGCATCGAGAGTAGGCTCGGCGGGAGGGGTTTCGGTCTCGACCGGCTCGGTGGGAACCAGGGTTGGCTCGCTGTTCTGATGGAAGCCAGGCTCACCTTGACGGTTGGGGGCCGGTTCGAGGCTGTCATCTTGTCCGTAGCGCATCTGATTTTGCATAGCATAGCGGAAACCGTCCAGATTGGCCAGCCCGTCTTCCACCTGGCATAGGCGGTCTTGGAGCCTGTCGCGGGTGCGTGTCAGCAACGGTTCTTCTTGTACCTCGGCATCGGTTTGCAACTGCAAGAGAAGACGATCTTGACTTTGCAGACGGTCGCGTAATTGTAAGAGGGTGCGGGTCAAATCAGCATCGTCCTCAATAGCGGCGGCAGTCTCCAACGCCTGCTGGATGTGCTGCTCCAGCCGTTGAAAAACCGCTTCTGGCACAGCCTGACCATCTTCTACCAGCGCAGCCATCTCCTGAGTGCGCACCTGCGCCAATTCCATCAAGCGTTCGACTTTGGCCTCGGGGCTGCCAGGCAAAGACAAGCCAACGTCCTCGGCAAATAACTTCACCTCATAAAGAGGCTCGCCGGGCAAGTCGTCCTGCGCAGAGGCGAGGGTGGCTCCGCTTCCCATCAACAGAGCAGCAGCCAAAAGTACAGAAACCAGGATGTTCATTGCAAATTTCTCCTTTCGTGGGATCAGGTTCTGTACCTTATGACGCAGCCATGCGCCGCCAGATACGGCCTGACGCATTTCAGAGGCCTGAGACAGGAATTTTGCTCGGGCGCGCCGGGCCATAGCAGGGTCGCGGGGAGGAAGCGGCTCGAGGGCCTTCAACAGGGCGAGAACTTTCGATTCAGTCTCATCTTGTGTGTTCATCTTATTCTACCTCATCCAACAAAAGCCTGTGCAGCGCCGCCAGGGCACGGTGTTGCAAGGATTTGACTGCTCCGACCGGCTTACCCAACGCCTGCGCAATGGCCTCGTTTTCCCAGCCTTCCAGATATTTCAATGCAACCACTTGCTGCTGGTCGGGCGTCAGGCGGCGCATGGCTGCACGTACCCGCACCTGCTGCAAATGAAGGCCGGCATCTCGTTCGGTGTCCTCTGTCTGGCTAGGTAAATCGTCTGTCAATTCTGCGTTGGGCCGCTCGCGCCGAAAACAGTCCACGATCCAATTGTGAGCCGTGCGGTACAAGTAAGCCTGCAAATGATCACGCGGTCCGCGCCATGAACGCAAAGCATGGAGAAAACGGCTGAAAGTCTCAGCCACGCAGTCCTCTGCAAGTTGAACATCTCCCAGTCGGCGCATGGCATAACGATACAGACCCGGGCTGTACATATCATAAATCTGCGCCAAGGCTTGCGATTCGAATTGGCGAGCGGCGTCCAACAAACGAGATTCTTCCGACACGATTTTCATCCTTTATGACGCATAAATCCGTTCCAAGATACGGGTGAGGGAAGTATATCGGACATATGTAAAGAATTGATCATCATTTCATGAAAATTTCCAAAAGCGTCTTCTCAAAAAAGAACGGGGTGTTTCAGACGTATTGCGCACGCCTAAAACACCCCGTCCCCCAATTTATCAAGATCACGCTGTAAAAAATACCCCGCTCTTGCCGGCCTATCTGCTTCAATCGGCAATGCTGGAGAGGGCCGGTTTCTCGCTCGATGTTGGATGTTGGTTGTAGTGGTTGCTCTCGATGTTCATGATAGCAGGGACAAAGAAAGCGCCGCCTCCCATCAGTAGACAGAGCAAGCCGCCCACCCAAAACCAGGTGCGGATGCCGATCAAATCGGACACGGGGCCTGCCACCATTAAACTGAGCGGCGACATGGCCGCGGCTGCGCTCATGATGAGCGACATCACCCGCCCCTGCATCTCCGGCTTGACAGTGGATTGGATAAGGGCAAACAGCGGCCCATTCGTAATGGGATTCATGACGCCGGCAAAAGCCATGCCGGTCACCGCCAGCCAGTAGACATTGGCTGGCGTCAGGCCAACGATAGTCACGCCTAGACCAATGCCGATGATGCCCAGCATCGAAGTGGCTACTTTGCGCTTGAAACCACCCCAAACGCTCAACGCCAGCCCACCCAGGATGACTCCAAAACCCCAGGCCGAATCCATCAAGCCGAATTCCAGTGCGCCCAAACCAAAGTGCTTGGTCACCAGCAGCGGCATCAATGCGCTGGTTGGCGTGAGCAGGAAATTGATGACAGTTGCCATGGCCATGATGGCTAGCAGTCCCGGCCAAGCCATCACGTAGCGCAGCCCCTCCCGGAACTCCTGCACAAAACCGGTCTGTACTTTGGTTTTGTCTGTTATCCGCGCGCGGGCAGGCTGGGGAATCGAAAAGAAAGCCAGCGGCAAGATAGCCAAAAACGCAGTGGCAATATCTATTGCTAAGACGCCTTGCATCGGCAGCGTCTCAAGCAGCAGCGCGCCGGTAGGAGGGGCTACAATGCTAATTGCGCCTTGCAAGGTCTGATTTGCGCCAGAAATTCGGGTAAGATGCTTCTCTGGCACCATCAAAGTCGTGGAGGCCTGCATAGCCGGGAAATGGAACGCACCGCCCAAGGAGCGAATCATCAAAATAGCGTAAATATGCCAGATTTGCACCTGCCCCACAGCAAACAAGTAAATCAAGACCAAAGTAGATAGGGCAATACTGCCATCAGCAACGATCATGATGGCGCGGCGATTCCAGCGATCTACCAGGGCACCGGCAAAGGGCCCCATGACAATTTGTGGCAACATGGCAACCAGAGTAGCAACAGCCAATATCGTAGCCGAGCCAGTCTGTTGGGTCAAATACCAGACCAGGGCAAACTGCACCAGTGCACTGCCAAACAGCGAAAACGATTGGCCGCTCCAAATGGTGAAGAAGCGAGCAGCCCAGTTGTGGGGAAGGGGACGGGCAGGATTCTGCATGGAGTTCCTCGAAATATAAAACTATGTTTGATAATATTTATTTTATACGGTGAAAATTTTTCAATATTATAACATTATATAAATATTTGTCAAGGAAAATAAGAAATATTCATTCCTCCTTTGTCTGGTTTTAGGCGCTTTCGTACTGCTGGCAGGCGGCAATACAACTTCCGCCAGAACCCTGGCCTGACGCCAGCCTGCCCTGCTGAGCGCCAGGGAACAGGTTGGGGGTGTATCACGTCAATTCCCAATGACCGCAACAGCGTCCCCTTTGGGGATAGCATCTGGGGGGGCTGCATGCAAACGGAAAGTTACCCGACAATACGGGTGCCAACCAAGAAGGTTATCCTGCAATGGCAAAAGTCAGGAATCGTAAAGTCAACCGGCGCTGCGGCGACTCAAAGATTCAGGCTCTGTTTACACACCGCCTGAATTTCCCCCAACATGGCAATCACTCGCGCCCGTTCCTGCTCGCCCAAAACGGCTATCCCAATACGGTCACCTCGGGTGAGGTCTACAGCCAGATCCTTCTCCTCGATACGCTTGCGGCGAGCAAATTCCTCCCAGGACAAACGTCTACGACGGCTGTTTACCGACCAATCGTTCCGCCAGTATAGTCCGCCTGCGCAAACGGCAAAGCCTACTTTGTTATTTTCCAACAGCGAGTCATCGTACAGCAAGATAATCGTTTCCTGGGGCGGAATACGCATGGCTTTGCGGGCATTCTGCATCCGTTTGGCATCTATCGCCTCGGCCAAATACAGCCTTTCTAGGCCCTGAAAACGTAGACAGACAGCACGGATTTCCTCAACCAGATCGAGCGTTTCATCCATTTTATTCATGGGCAAAGCCTCATTCCTTGCTGCGGGACATAGAGGGCGATTTGGTCTTCAAGAAAGAGCATTTCTTCACGATAATTGCATAGAATGGGTTTCATCACGCGCTTGACCCAAGCGTTATTCTCCTCGCCAAAGGCATACTTTTTCCCAAGTAAGCGATAAGCAAGAGGGTCTACTACAATCATATCGAAACGTTGACTCTCCATATCCGCGCGGAAGGTTGCAAGATATTCCTGATTATCCCCCATAGCCATTTCCATCAGTTCCTCGCGCTCGTATTCCGGGATCATTCTCACGCCTTGTAACATGTGCATAGAGACCAGATGACGCTGAGTAATGAACAGGATTTCGCCGCCTTGCGCATTGACTGTATCTACGCGCGCCTGCAATTCGGCCAAAACCGATTGCGTCCGCACAGCATCATACATTTTGAAGGCGCCGCTTAGTTGTAGGGAAAACCAGGCCGGGACGACGACCAAAAAAACAACCAGGCTCCAGGGCAAGGTAATAGGACGAGCAGGCTGACCGCCTTCGGATGTATAACGTCCAGACAGGAGATAGGCCAATACAACCAGCAACAGGCTGAGATAAGCGTCCAGATTGTGAATATCCACCCCGCCGCCGATTTTCATGCTGACCAACAATCCTCCCAAGAACAAAGTGAGCAGGATGAGACCAAGCAAAACCAACCTCAAGGGATGAATACACGCATGGCGCAGGGCTAACCCTATGGCTATCCAGGCCGGTAGGGAAGCCAGAATAACGCCAGGCAGGACCCCTAGAAAATAAGAAGCGTTGGGCAGCAAGCGATACCAAAGCAGGCTGGAGGTCAGGCTGGTGTAGAAATAACGCGGGTCAGGAACGCCAGAGAGCGCGATGTAGACGCGCTGGGCGAGAAAAGCCAACCCAACGCCCAGCAGAGTCCACGCAGCCGGCTTGAGCAAGTAAGGCCACAAACGCCTACCCCTATAAGGCACTTCCAGTAAGAACAAGGCAGTCGCCAGCAGGCCCGGCAGCGGATACCAATTGAGGCGGCTCAATCCACTCCACACCGAAGCCAACATAACCACCAACCAGGTACGACGGTCATGTCGAACAGAAAAGCCCCCCAGCACCAGAATCAACGGGATAGTCAAGTGAAAGTAGAGCGGTCCCTGGAAAAGGAACAGTGTCATCCAACCCCAGACCAGCCAGCGCCGGGCGTATCCCTGAACAGGAAGACGCCGTAAGAGCATGAGAGCAGTCAGCCCTAGAAGAGCAAAGCGCAACAAGACCTGCCAGGCACGATGGGCCCATAACGGCGCGTCGAACCAGTAGGGCGGGACAAGCAAAAGGTGCAAACTCGGATGCAGGATCGGCCAGGGCAGGCGCATCCCAAAAATGCTCTTGGAGAGGAAGAGGGACGGATAATAATAGCGGCTGGTTTCCGACCATCCCATAGCAAAGGGATAGTCGGTAATCGCTGTCAGATGAGTGACAACGAGATGAAACGCCGTCTGGAAGCCGACGCTCGACAGCCAGGCTGAAAGCCAGGGCATTCCAGCGCGGCGCATTTTGAGGGCGTACATCCCCATCAAACTGAAAACCCAAAAGACCAGACCGCGAACCCATCCCAACCCGCCGAGGAAATTTCGAAGAGAGGGGAGAAGGAAGAGAAGCGTGTAGCCCGGCAAGGCTACCAAGAGGAGAAAGACGCCTGGCCAGCGCAGGAGCGCGGGGGCTTCCAACCAGCGGAGAATCCGCTCGCGCGTACGGGAGCAGGAAAAGGTGAAGTGTGAAACGTGAAACGTAAGCGGCAGGGAAAATATCAGCATCAAAAATGATGCGAGTCCCATCAATACAAGAACGATGAGCAAACTCATCCACGATTTGCTGGCAAGAATCGCCACGTCCAATTCGCGCGCCAGGTCGAGCAACTGCCAGGTTGCCAGGAAGGTCAGCACAACGCTGATGGTCAACAGGCTGCGCCAGAATACAAGGCGGGAGGGTTGGGTCATGTCGGTTAGCGCGGCACGGCGTAGATTTTGATGGCCGGGTTGACGGCTGCCAGCGAAATTTGCGGCAGGAAAGGCGGCAGGGAATATTCGAAAGAGGCCAGCAGACGCAGGCTGGTTTGCCCGGCGAGCAAGCGGTTGAAGAACTGACACTCGACCGGATTGGTCTCGCACACGTAGGCGTCGCTGAAGCGACTGTAGGTAAAACTATCTACCACCAGGTAATCTACCTGACGCTCGTACAGTCCGTTCTCGCCCTGATTGTACAGGTAGGGCTTGTTGGTGGGAACAGTTTCGCCAGGATACTTGATCATATAGATGGGGTAGTTGCGGGCTTTGGAGAAGTGACCTTCTGGCACTGTGGGAGGGTAGAGGGTGAATTCCAATAACGTGCCAGGCGGGAGGGTTTTGAGGAAAGCGCCGGCCGGCGTGCGGGCATCGTTGGCAAACAATAAGGCAACGCTGACCACGCGCAAAAAGGAGGCCGCCAGCACGAGAACAAGCAGCAAGACGAGCAAGTAAACGGCAGAAAGATAGCCTTTTGTGCGCAAAAAATTTACCGCCTCTTCTACGAACAATCCGGCCAGGACGGCAAACATGGGCAAGAAGGGCAGGAAGAAGCGCGGCACATAGTTGTACGACATCAGGAAGGGCAAATCGAAGATGACGATGGCCGCCAGCAAAATGGATACGATTTTGGATTTTGGATTTTGGATTGGCGATTGTAGATTTTCGATTTTGGATCGGCGGCTGGCGGTTACTACCTGGAAGAGCAGCGACAGGGCAAACCACGCAAAGGCTACCAAGAAGAGGAAATAAACGAACGCGCCAACGGCTTCACGGAAGACGTCCCACTGACCATATAAACCGATGAGGCTGTCAGGCCCACGTCCGTAACTGGCAAAACGCAAGGCAGCCGGAATCATGCGCTTGAAGTAGAAAGCAGCCCACAAAAGCGCCTTTGGCGTGCCAAGCGCAAAACCCGCCACTGTCAAGACCACCGCAATGAACAGGGTCTCTGCCTGACGCAGAACATCTTGCCGCAGGTTCCTCCACTCTGTAACCAAGAACACGACCAGCAAAACAACCACAATGCTGACTCCCGTGTACTTGCTCGAAGCCGCGCAGCCAGCCGAGAAGAAAGCCAGATACAGCCAGAGGCGTTTAGCAGTGAGACCGTATCGAATGACCGCAAACAAAGACAAGGTAACGAAAAACAGCAGGTACAGGTCATTATGCGCAAAGCGAGCGTTATGGACCAAGGCCGTGTTCGAGATTGCCAGGAAAGCCGAGAAGATACGAGTATAGAGATGCGCCCCGGCAGCCTTCATCATGTTGTAAATCAACAACACCGTCAAGCCACCCAACAGGACAGAGATCAGGCGCGCCAAGACCAACATAGCCTTCGGAGAAGCGCCTAGCGCGCGCGCCAATCCCATCACGCCATACATGACGTATTTGGGCAAGGAGGGGTAGTTATAGTCTGGCTCGGTCTCGTCGAACTTCATCTCCCCGTCCAGCGCCTTGATAACACGCCAGACCAATTCATCAGGATTCCACAGGTCAGGAGCGCCCCAGTCAATGCCGGGCAATGTGACCAGCAAGAAAACCAGGAACAGTGCAAACGGAATCCATTTTTCGTAATGTCTCAAAAATTCGGACAGTTTTTGCATCGTGACACCAGGCGTGGCATGGAGGGCGAGTAAAGAGGTAAACAAGCAAACAAGTCGAGAGACAAGCGAGAGGCGTCAGGGAGCAGCGGGAAGCGAAACCGGCAAAACAGAAGAGCAATCCACCTCTTCCTGCAAAGGCACTAACAACTGCACCTGCACGCTCTTGAAAGTGGCAATGGGCTGATAATAACACAGCAGCGGGTCCACCACCCAGGTCACCCAAGCATTGTTTTCCTCACCGAATTGGAAATCGCTGTCGCGGACGGGAGATTTGAGCGGCTCGGTCACAATGAGAGAAAAGCGCCGCGCCTGCAAGTCGGCATAAAATGATTGGAAGTAATGCGCCTCTCCTGAAAGCGCCTCGTTCATCAAGATTTTCTTCTCGTACTCGGGGACGAAGGGAACATCCCGGACGTACCCAAACGTCAGCAGTTGACGTTGGTCAATGAACAACACCTCTCCATGCGACTTGGCCGCTTCCACCTCCCGACGAATGGTCTGCAACGCCTCCTCGACTTCTGCCTCGGACGGAAGCATTTCCAGGAACTTAGCGTCGCCCACATCCGTCAACGTGACCAGCCAGGAGGCCTGTTCAGCAAAATGATAACCGCGCAATTCCGAAATAGGATACCTGCCCGGCAGCGCCATCAACAAGACCAGCGCTCCCTTTACCCACAACGGAGCCGCGTCTACGCCCCGCAGCCAGTCTCGGCCGCCGTTTTCCCAGGCAATGACCGCAATGAAAAACAAGCCTATCAGGAACATGTCCAGGTTATGCAAGTCGCCGCCGCCGCCAATCTTGACAGAAACGATTAGACCAACAATCAGGAATGCCAGCAACGGCAGCGCCAAAGACCACTTCTGCCAACCGTTCAGCGTCCATTTCTTCGCCAAATATAGATACAACAACACAGCCACCAACGGCGCAATGGCGACAAACAAGGAGAGGAGAATGCCTGTATGGTGCGTAGCATTGGGAAACAAGCGATACCACAGCAGGGGCTGGGAAGAGGCTTCTGATGTCACCGCCTCGACACTCACCGAAGGCGCTACACTCACAGGCGGCGGATAGGGAGTTCCCACAGCAGCCGGAGCGCTGCGCAGATGTTCGCCGACGGTAATCAGCCAGCGCAGCAGAGCCGGGCCAAAATAACCGCCCACCGCTCCAGAGATCCCCAACGCCACGCTGCGCAGCCAGGCAGATGTCCTCAAGCGACCCTCTTGCAGCGCCGCACCTCCAAATTCCAACATCACAATCCAGATGCCAGGCGCAAACAGCCAGGTGTAACGACTCTCCTCTGCAAAATAGCCGGTCAGGAAAATCAGTGGAATCCCCATCCAAAGAGGACTGCGCCAGACCAGCGCCGTCGCAAACGCGCACATCACCAACGGCGGATGGATGGGGCCTTGCTTCAAGAAAATAAAGGCCCACAACGCCAGCAGCAGCCAGGCCGTCTTGCGCTGGGCATCGGCTCGAAAGGCCGCCAGCCCAAGAAAAAAATAGGGCAAAATACCGGTCAGCGCAATCCAAAAGCGTTCGGCTTGAATGGTCAAGCCGGGGATCAAGAAGGGCAAGCCACCTATGAATTGCCGGCCAATGTCTATCAAGACATACACGTCTTTGCCAGGCGGCAAATCGTACAAATGCCGCCCAAAAAGCATCGAGTAATCCCACATGCGGTTGCCTTCCGACCAACCGCGCGAAAAAGGATAATCGCTCACATTGATGAAAGCCAGCGCAATGGAATAGGCGCTCGTCGTCAAAAGAATGGCCGCCAGCAAAGTGATCCAACTCCCCAAGCGCACGCCCGAATGAAGAAAGACCGCCAGCCCAAGCACCGAATAAATCCAAATTACCCACCGGACATAAGGCCACCAAAACACAATCCCCCACGGGCTGTACTGCATGAACCACACCGGCAGCAATAACAACGTCAAGACCACCAGCCAGCGCAGCAAACCCGTCCGCTCGCGAAATACAATCAATCGCTCCGGCAGGCGACCAAAGACTTTCGGCTTCCACAACGCCAGCGCCGCCCCCAGCCAGGAAAACAGACAAAAAACGACAAAGGCCGCAAAAAACGCTGCCCATTTGAGCGAAAATTCTCCCCACCAATGCCCTGTTCCCCAGGCAACATTGAAGAACTCGATGCCGGCCCGTACCAATACATACGCCCACCCAACCAACAAAACGATGTTGGCGCTCTGCCGGCTCCAATCTATTCTTTCCTTCTGCTCACTCACAGGCATCTCTTCTCCTGCTCGAAATAATTTCTTCAAAAAAAACCAGCCGCTGGCGCTCTTTGACCTTCTGGTCGAGCGGCGCAATCAACGCCCGCTGCACACGTCTGCCGCGCATCCGATAAGCGAACTCTCGTATGGCGCCGGCATGTGTTCGAATGTTATCCTCTTTGTTGGGAATCTGCAACAAGAAATCGGCCTCCACGCCGCGCAAATCCGTATCCGTGTAAGCCAGCACCAACGGCAGGCCAAGCGCCAGGCATTCGCGGCTTTTGAGAGGCGAGGCCTCTTCCAAGCCAATACGATGCAAGGCCAACGAACTGATGGCCGCATCGGCATTGGCCAGGATTTTTTTGTATTCCGAGGCCGGTAAGTAGCCGTGCAAATGCAAGTTCTCGGGCAACGGCTGGCTCGAGGGGATAAAATCCCGTCCTACAGGCACCGTGTCGTAGCCGATGATGTCAATGTGAACATCTGGGATGAGACGCGCCAGCGTGACAAGTTTGTCCACGCCATGCCAGAGGTAGCCGGGATTGGCGATGAAGGCCAGGCGCGGTGTGAGATTGGAGGGCGCCGGCAACGGCTCGAAATTTTCCAGGTCGATGCCGTTGGCAATGACGCGGGTAGGCTTGCGATAGCGGGTAAAGGCTGGGGCTTCGGCCAGTTCACGCGAGACGGTCACCAGCCCGTCTAGGCGGCGGAGCAAAAGGCCGCGCGTCGAACGATTGTAAAGCGCATAAACCTTGCCCAGGCCCTCGTGCTGGGTCAAGTCATTGGTGTTGGCCTCGCCCACCAAGGGAGCAATTTCCGCCAGCCGGTGAATGGGATAGACATACATCGCCAGGCGCAGGTAGATAATATCGGGCCGCCAGGCGCGGACGGCCTCTACCAGTTGGCGGGCAGCACGGCTGCGTGCAAGTTCAGTAGAAACCGTCCCGGCCGAGTCGTAGGGGACGACCTCCGCAGGCACGAGGCTTGTGCTGAGCGAAGTCGAAGCACCCGAGAGCGAGACGGGGCGACTGGTGTGCATGAAGAGGCGGGCTTCATGTCCGCCCGCCTGCCAGGTCTCGATCTGCCGCGTTAGTTTTTTCCCCACACCGCTATCTTTGGTGCGCGGCCAGTGCAGGCTGATGGAGGCAATGCGCATCTTTCACCCTCCGACCTGGTGCTGGCGCCTCATGCACACCCGATACCCATCGCACGCCAGGGTGTAGAGACCGCGCATGAGCGGTCCCTCAACGAAGCAGCTGTAGGAAGGATCATCCCAAAAGGTTTTCCGACGCGCATCCATAGGCAAAGTTGATACAGGGATTGGCAGGGTGCCCCTTATTTCAATCTCAGTTGCTTCCTGATTTCGGCGGCGGTGTAAATTGGCTTTCCTTTGCTTCCCTTTCTTCGCTCTGCCATGAATCGCGCAAGTTCCTTGTTTTGCGCGGTATGCTTGACCTCCTCAGCAAAATCGTCGCTATTGCCAACTTCAAATTCCTGCCAGTTGGAAATGGAAGCCAGCACGTAACGTTGACCATCCGCCGATTCAAGGATCACATTTCGGCGGCGCGCTTTTTGCAACAAAGCATTCAAGGTCTTTTCTTCACGAGGAACAATGGTAGGTTTCATAAGCCTGTCTTTTCGTTTCTGATATACAATTGGTTGCCTATCTTTACACCAACGGCTAGAACAGTCACAGTTTTTATATCTTCTTCGATGTCGTAGAAAACACGATACTTGCCAAGCCTCAATTCCCAATCCGCGATTTCATTGGGTTCGAGACGCTTGCGATTGCGGGTTTCAATATTAGGCTCATACTTGAGATATGCGTCAATCTGGTCAAGGATGGTTTTGCTGTCGAATTTTCGTAACGCCGCTAGATCCGCCATCTCTTCGGCTATGTACCGAATCTCATACATAGGCAAATTATAAACCGAAATCGGCCGCGCTTTTTCGCCTGCCTCCATCTTTGGTGCGCGACCAGTGCAGGCTGATGGAGGCAATGCGCATCTTTCACCCTCCGACCTGGTGCTGGCGCCTCATGCGCGCCCGATACCAATCGCGCGCCAGGGTGTAGAGACCGCGCATGAGCGGTCCTTCCACGAAACGGCTGTAAGAAGGGTAATCCCAAAAGGTTTTTCGAGGCGCGTTCATAATGGCTTCGAATTCGGC
>DAOUCM010000078.1:0-18693 GCA_034431895.1 Anaerolineales bacterium | reverse complement strand
GGAAGAGGCGGTCGCCGCTGCGTGTAGTTTAGCCTTCGAGCAGGCGGTCTATTTCATTGCGGACAGAACGCAGGTCATCCAGACGCAGGTAGACAATGGCGTAACGGATATAGGCGATTTGGTCCAGTTCTTTCAAGGCCGTGATGACAAGGTCACCGACCACCCGCGACGGCACCTCGGCTTTCCCCATTTTTTGCAATTGTGATTCGACCTGTCCAACCAGGCGTTCGATGTCTGCTGCCGAGACAGGGCGTTTGGCGCAGGCAATTCTTACACCCCGCGCCAATTTCTCGCGGTCGAATTCTTCGCGCGTACCATCTTGTTTGATGATGAGGGGGGTGGCGAGGATGGCGCGTTCATGTGTGCTGAATCTTTGCCCGCATTGGTTACATTCGCGGCGGCGGCGAATGCCACCATGACTATCGTGCGTGGTATCTAGCACTTTGGTTTCTTCGGCCTGGCAATAGGGACACCGCATATCTGGGTCACTCCATACTTAGAACATTTGTTGCCGCCATATATGGGCGTCAAGGCTCTGCATCCCCGTATATATGGCTAAAGTGAGCCAGATTTTAGCACATTTATGGAGTCAATTCAAGAGGACTATTGGGTGATTAACCTTAAAATATTTCGGAAAGGAACTCGATGACGGCCTGGTTGAAATCTTCCGCTTTGGATTGATGGGGGACATGTCCGCAGGGCAGGTCAAGACCGCGCGCCTCTGGCAATGTTCGAATCAGCCGTTGGAAAGAGGCGGGGTCCAGGGTTGGGTCGCGGCTGCCCCAAATGACGAGACTCGGCAGGTTCAAGGAGGGCAGGCAGGGGGTTAGGTCTCGAAGCGTGTGAGGTAGGTTGTAGACGCCGGGGGCGGTGCGCTTGTAGTCCAATGCCGTTTGGGCGCGGACTGGCTCTGGCAGGCTATGGAGCGAGCCGCCGGTGTGACCGAGCGAGAGGCTGGTTACGTCTATGATGAGCCGGAAGGCCCATTGGGGGATGCGTTCCATCAAAGTGGTGTTGAGTGCCGGCGTGCGGTATGAAAAGCGCAAAATGGCGGGCAGTTGCTCTAGTTGATAGAAGGGATCTACCAGGATCAACGCTCTCAGTTTTTGGGGGAAGCGACGAGCGTAATCAAGCGCCAGGTATCCGCCTAGAGAGTGGCCGACGATGGTCGGCGGTTGGTCGAGCGCCAGCGATTCGATCCAGGCGGCCAGGTGGTCGAAGAGCCAGTCTATGTGGTAGGCGCGCGAATCGGGTTTGGCGCTTTCGCCGTGGCCAAGCAAGTCGAGCGCATAACCGGCGTAGCCGTTGGCAGCCAGCGCAGGCAGCAGAGCGTCCCAATCGTGCAGCGAAGCGGCCAGGCCGTGGATGAGAATGACCGGCGCGCCGCTTCCGCAGGTTTTGTAATGAACTTTACCCATGGGAGTCATTCGCGTTTCATACTGGTCGGTAAGTTCATTTTTCAGTAACGTGTTTTTCATATCTCCTTGCGAGTTCGCGCCGCAAGACCTTGCCAATGAAAGTACGCGGGAAGTCCTCCATGAAGATGACGAAACGCGGCACCAGGTACGGCGGCAGCCGACGTTTACAATAAGAAAGAATGGCTTCGGGAGTGGGGCGCTCGCGGTCGGCAATGACGAAAGCAAAGGGATGACCGGCAATGGCAACCACAGCCACTTCTTTGATTTGTGGGATTTCGTAGATGACCTCTTCCACGTCGCGCGGGAAGGCCGGCTGACCGGGTTTTTGCGGGTACCACATGTCGGCTTTGCGGGCAATGATGCGGAAGAAGCCGTCTTCGTCCATTTGTGCTACATCGCCGGTCAGCAGCCAGCCGTTGCGGGTGAGGACTTTTCGAGTGGATCGCGGGTCTTTCCAGTAGCCCATCATCACCTGCGGGCCTCGCACGGCCAGTTCGCCAATTTGCCCAGGCGGGACTTCTTTACGTCCGCGCGCCAGGTCCACCACAGCCGCTTCAGTGGAAGGCAGCGGGATGCCGATGCTGCCTGTTTTGCGGGAGCCTTTCAGCGGATTGGCGTGGGTGACGGGAGAGGCTTCTGTCAGACCATAGCCTTCTACAAGGTGGCCTTTGGTCAGTTTTTCGAAAGCCTCCTGCACTTCTACCGGCAGAGGAGCAGAGCCGCTGATGCAGGCTTTGATCGAACGGATGCCATATTTGCGCACGCCTCGGAAACCGTTGATAGCGACATACATGCTTGGCACGCCAGGGAAGATCGTAGGGTGGTGCTTTTGGATGGATTTTAGCGCATCCTTGACCTGGAACTGGGCTTTCAGGATGAGCGTCGCGCCTAGCGTAACCGGCACCGTCAAGGCGGTGGTTAGCCCGTAAATGTGAGAGAAAGGTAAGACGCACAGGAAACGCTCGCGGCCTTCTTGGGCTTCTGGCATCCAGTGACGGGTTTGCAGGGCATTGGCAACCAGGTTCCTGTGCGACAGCATGACACCTTTGGCGGCCGCGGTCGTGCCTCCTGTGAACTGGATGACGGCCAGGTCTTCGGGCGCCACTTCCACGCTGGGCGAGCGCGTATCCTGGCCCGCCAGCCAGCGGTGAAAGCGGATAGCCCCCGGCACGCTCAGTCCGCGATTGCGCCAGCGCGAGAGCAATCTCTTGGGCAGGGAAAGATATTCAGCCGGGTCGGTCAGGACGATGAAAGGCAAGTCGGTATTGGCCTGCGCTTGGTGTGCCAGTCCTGCCGCCGGCGTGATAGTAACCAACACGCTGGCTTCTACTTCTTTCAAGATGCGAATCAATTCTTCCGGTTCGGTCAGCGGCGGGATGAAGACGGCTGTCATGCCGGCTTTGAGTGTCCCAAAGAAGGCCATGACCATTTGCGGAATGTTTGGCATCAACAAAACGACGCGCGCGCCTTTGCCCAAGCCCAGCGCCAGCAATGCGTTGGCAAAGCGGTTGGCCTCGCGATTGAGGCGGCGATACGACAAACGACTGCCCTCGAACAGGATAGCGACCTGACGTGGGAAACGCCGCACTGCCGAGCGCAGTAAGTGATGCACGGGAATGCTTGGGATACCAATGGTGTACGGGACGCCGCTTTCATAGAAATTGAGCCAGGGACGTTCCCGCCGCAGGGCCTCGCGCCCCGGTTTAGCGGAAGCAGGCTTTTCTTCGCGCCAGGAACGTTGGGACTCGCCGGCCAAGAATCGCTCGATGGCGCGGTCTACGGCCTCCCTTCGCTCTAGCATGACCATGTGACCGGATACCCTTATATCAGCCTCTTCTGCGCCTGGAATGGATCGAGCCACCTTCTCGAACAGGGGGCGCTCGAACACCAGGTCGCGATGGCCGCGCACGACCAGGGTCGGAACTTGTAAAGCGGCAAAACGTTCCCAGCCAACCCACTTCGAAAGAGCATGAAGGTAAAAGGGTTTGAGCGCGTGTGGCGGTGCCGAGAGCCATTGCCGGGTGAGAGGAGCGATCAGGCGCAGCAGGATGTTCGGGAGGTGCAGGCCAAGCCGATAGAGCCAGTTGAGTTTGAATTCGCCGGCGGTGGCAATCAGGATGAGCGCCTCGACCTGTTCCGGGTGATTCAAGGCAAATTCGGTGGCAATTGCGCCGCCAAAGGAATGACCTGCCAGCACGAATGGCCCATGCACTTTGAGCGCCTCCAGCGCAGCCTCGAGATCGGCTTGCAACTGAGGCATGTCGTACTTGCTGGCGGGCTTGTCCGAGGCGCCGTGTCCGCGCAGATCTAACGCAATGACGCGATTTTCCAGCGAGAAACGCTGCAATTGATATTTCCACTGGCTGGCCTGCCCGCCAAAGCCATGCAGGAAGAGAAAAGTACGCTGCGGGCGGTCGGGCGAGATGTCAATGGCAGACAGGCGCACCAATGGACGGGAGGATACCCGGATTTCGCGGCGGTACAGGTCAAGGTCAATGTTCATGTGGATATGGCTCAGGGCAGTGGTTCGAGGAAGTAGGAATTTCCCTGTTGCCGCGCCTCAGCCGACCAGCCGGTCTTTCCGGCCGGGTTTTTGACTTCCCACCATAAGAAGGCGCCGCCCTGGTAGAGTGTGCAAACCGGCCCGCCGATTACATCCAAGACCGTTCTAGCAGGATTGGTGAGAATCCAATTGTTTTGGATGCCCGGCGAAGAGCGCATGTTCAAGTTGGTAATCACCCTTGCCTGGCCTCCCACTTTCAAACGGGGTGGCAGGGCCAGGGGGCAGTCTGGTTCTTCGGCTGCCGCAGCGCTTTCGGCGCTGGCCTGCCAGGTCAGGGCGTCTGGATCCCAGGTCAGCAGCAGGGCGTCATTCTCCTTAGCGTGGATTTCCCAGTGGTCTGGCGTTGGTTCGGTCAGGTTATACCCCTCGGGCAGGGTAGCGGCGACCTCCTCGGGAATGATGGGTACCCATGTGGCCGCCTCTGCGTCCAAAGCGTAGACGGGATTGCCGTTGGGGTCGAGCAAACGCTCGTTGGCGGTGTCCAGGCTCAAGGTCTGGCTCGAAGCGGGGAAGTCAGGCAGAGGGGCCGGCTGAACCGTCTCTGTTGCTGTCGCTGTCGCGGTAGGTAGAACCGTCTCCGTCGCTGGCGGTTGAGAGGTGGCCGTTGGGGGAGCAGGCATGGTCTGCTCGGGTTCTTCTGTTGCCAGGGGCGGTGCTTCGGTGACCGATGGCGTGGCTGGCTGTGCAGGTTTCCCTGAAAACAGAAAAACGAGCAAGAGCGCCAGCAAGATGAGGGCAACAATCAGTTTGAACAAATCATAGTTTCGGGTGGAGAGGGCGTTCATTTTCTACCTCTTATCCCTTTGCTTCATCCTGACTGTTCGATTTCCCTTTCTTGCCCTTTTTACCCTTTTTACCCTTTTTGCCCTTGTCCTTCTTTTTAGGCGCAGGGGGCTGACCGGTCAGGCGTTTCTCTTTGGCAAATTCTTTGGCTTGATCCAACAGGCTTTGTTCATCTACCAGCCTCTCGACCAGGTCGCCCAAAATTTCGCGTAGTTTTTCGATGGGCAGCGCCGCTAATTTTTCGAACGTGTCGACGCCGGCCTCTTTCAGCATCCCCGCAATGACCGGTCCGACGCCATTGATGAGCGTCAAATCATCTTCTGTGGCCTGAGATGGCTCGACTGCCAGACTATAGGCACGTTGGGCTGCCGCCTCTTTTTCCAGTTCTTCGATGCGGGCCTGGAGGCGGGCTTTTTCTTCCTGGCAGGCTTTGTGTTTGCGCCGCCAGTATAGCCAGTCAATGATCCATTCGATGAGCCATCCGATCAGCAAGCCCAGGATGAAAAGGGATGTTCCGTTCATAAAGACCTCCGCTTTACAAAGATCGAGGATGCTGTTCTTGAAAAGTTATACAATAAGTTGGTGAAGTTGGCAAGAGAAAAGCCAAAATTCAGCCAGATTTTCTTTGACAAATCCTGTTTTGCCTGCTATACTGCTTTCGTTGGTTGATGACTTTACCTGCCATCAGGCAGTTTCGAGCAAGTGAGTGTGTGTGCAACAAGAACTCCCCGTCCAGCCAGTTTTGCGGGGTGTTTTTCTATATTGACTTTGTCCGCTTTGGGCGGTGAATTTATCTTTTAACGAAAAGGAAAACCATGAGTAAGAAACCAAAATTGAGAATCATTCCCCTGGGAGGGTTAGGGGAAGTGGGGAAGAACATGACCGTTTATGAATACGGCCGTGATATTCTGGTTGTAGATACCGGTATCATGTTCCCTGAAAACGATATGTTGGGGATTGACTATATCATCCCTGATTTCGAGTATTTGCGTGACAAAACAGAGCGCGTGGTAGGCATCGTCATCACCCACGGCCATGAAGATCATATCGGCGCAATCCACCATGTCTTGAATGAGATTCCGGCCCCGGTATACGCCACGCCTCTGACGCGCGGCCTGATCGAGGCCAAACTGGCGCGCAACAATGCCCTCAGCAAGGCTTCTCTGCACACTGTGGAAGCCGGCCAGAGCGTTCGACTGGGCGCGTTCCAGGTGGAATTGTTCCATGTTTGCCACTCCATCCCCGATGCAGTGGGTTTGGGCATCACCACACCGGCCGGCCTCATCGTCCACATGAGCGATTATAAGTTCGACCACACACCCGTAGATGGCTGGCCAACCGATTACGCCAAACTGGCCGAGTTCTCGCAGCGGGGCGTAGACGTGTTGTTGTCAGATTCGACCAATTCCGAACGCCCAGGTTGGACGCCTTCGGAGAGGGTCATCGGTCCGGCGCTGGATAACGTCTTTGCCAATGCGCCTGGGCGGGTCATCGTGGCTTCGTTTGCTTCTCTCATCTCGCGCATGCAACAAGTGGCCGATGCAGCCGTGAGACATAAACGCAAGTTGGCCTTTGCGGGTACCAGCATGGTGGACAACGCCAAGATTGCGCGCAATTTAGGCTACTTGAACATTCCCGACACGACGCTGGTACCGCTGGAGCAGGCCTTGAACATGGATCCCAAGCAAGTGGTCTTGATGTGTACCGGTTCGCAGGGCGAGCCATCTTCCATCATTGGCCGCCTCTCCTCTGGCACAAATCGTCAGTTCGACTTGAAGGCTGGCGATACGGTGGTGTTGTCGTCGCATCCCATCCCAGGAAATGAAGAAAGCGTCAGCCGGGCCATCAACCGAATGCTGCGACGCGGCGCGGAGGTCATCTATGATGCCATTGCGCCGGTTCATGTTTCCGGTCATGCCAGCCAGGAAGAACAGAAATTGCTCATGAACCTGGTGCGCCCCAAGAATTTCATCCCCATTCACGGCGAACTGCGCCAGTTGAAGCGACATGCCGTTCTGGCGCAGCAAGTGGGCATTCCGCAAGAGAACATTGCTGTGGTGGAAAACGGTCATGTGGTGGAGTTGTCCGAAGGCAAGTTGCGCCTGGGAGAGCGCATCCCTGGCGGCTATGTCTTTGTAGATGGGCAATCCATTGGCGACATAGACAGCGACGTGATGCGCGAGCGCGAAAAACTGGCGCGCAGCGGTATCTTTTTGATTGACTTGAACGTAGATAAATATTCCGGCCGTTTGCTGCACGAGCCAGAAATCATCACGCGCGGCTTTCTTTCCCCAGAAGACGCCGATGCTTTGATCCCCGGCGTGCGACAGCGTATCATGGAAATCGTCAACAACGGCGGGCTGGATGCCGAAAAGGATATTGCCAGCGCCGTCAAGTCGTACTTGTTCAACGAAACCAAACGCCGACCGATGGTATTCGTGACATTGAGCAAGACGTAGCGCAGGATTTATCCCGCAACCCAAGACGGCATGAATGCCACGCCACAAAATCTTCACAAACGTGATAGATTCTGCAGAGTAATACTATAGCGCGAGCGTCGTTTACTCGAATTCGATCTCGATTTCTTCTTCTGTATCCCACTCTTCCAAACGTTCGATTTGAATATCGCTGAACAGCCCCTCTTGCCGGGTAGACACGCGATAACGTTTGACCAGTTCCAAAAGGGCTAGAAAAGTGACCACGACCTCGATTCGGGTAGGGTGGTCGCCCAGCAGTTCCTTGAAATAGGCGCGCTCACTGACAGAGAGCCTGCGGGTAATCAACTCGATTTTCTCGCGGATGGTCACTTTGGGGGCCGCAATGACGGTCCCAAGCGACAATTTCTCTTGTTCTTTGGCATACAGAGTTTGCGCCGCTTCGAGCAAGTCGTTCAGCGTGATATTCGACAAGTCTAGTTTGCCTTCGATTTTGGGCGGGGGCGCAAGCCGCAGATAGGTTCGCAACCCCTTTTCTTCGCGTTCCTGAAGCAGATTGGCAATTTCCTTGAAACGCTTGTACAAGCGCAATTGTTCTACCAGCGCCTCGCCCACATCTTCTTCGCCGGGTTCACGGGCCGGCGGGCGGGGCAGCAAGGCCTCAGACTTAATTTGAATCAATTTGGCTGCAATGACCAGGAAAGCCGAAATTTCATCCGCGTGGGCCTCTTCCAGTTGATGTAAATAGGCCAGATATTGGTCTGTCACCGCCGCCAGCGATATGGCGGTGATGTCCAGTTCGGCGCGTTCGATCAAGTCGAGCAACAAATCCAACGGTCCCTCATAGACCGGGATTTGCACCGTATAGCCGCTGGTTTGGTGACCCAGGATTCCGCTCATGGGAGATGATTATAACAGCATAAGCGCGCCTGCGTTATAATCTGCTTATGACTGCCTCTTCTCTCACCCACCTCGATGACAGCGGCCGCGCCCATATGGTAGACGTGGGGAGCAAACCCGATACCGAGCGCGTGGCCATCGCCAGGGGCGAAGTTCACATGCGCCGCGAAACGCTGGAGTTGATTCGGGCCGGCCAGATGAAAAAAGGCGACGTGTTGACGGTTGCCCAAATTGCCGGCATCAGCGCTTCCAAACGGACCGCGGACCTGATTCCGTTATGTCATCCTTTGCCCCTCACCCAAGTGGATGTCTCTCTGGCATTGGACGATTCCCTGCCCGGCGTACGCATCACCGCCACCGCCCGAACGATTGGCAAAACTGGCGTGGAAATGGAAGCCCTGACTGCTGTTTCGGTAGCAGCCTTGACGGTATACGATATGGCCAAGGCGGCCGAGAAGACCATGCGCATCCAGAACATTCGTTTGGTCGAAAAACATGGCGGCCGCAGCGGAGACGTGATGAATGAGTGACCATTCGAATCAAATTACAGTCTTATTCTTTGCAACCTTACGCGACCGGGCCGGCGTCAAGTCTCTTTCCTTAGACCTGCCTCCAGGCGCAAGCGTGAAAGATTTGAAAGAGCGTTTGATTCAGACCAACCCCAACCTGACTCAGGCGATGGAAACGGCGCTGGTTGCCATCAACCGCGAATATGCCTTCGACGAAACCGTCATCCCTGACAACGCGGAAGTTGCCCTCTTCCCGCCTGTGAGCGGCGGTTGAGCGCGTTTCCCTGCCGGGTCAGGTCGCTGCATGAGAGGCTCTCTTCGATGTCGCATGGCCGCCTCCGTCACGCTCAGGCAGGCGAAGGGTTCTAGTATTACAGCGTAAAGCCAGCAAAGTAACCTGTTTGTGCGCAGTTGCACTGCGAGTGAGTGCAGTCCGGCTGTGCGGAATAGTCAAAAAGCGGCAACTGCTCCTTTCTTATTGGAGAGGGGTGTAGCCAGCATCGAAGGAGGCAAAATGCAGGAACGTGTTGTTATTACTGGCATGGGGACGGTCAACCCTTTGGGCTTGAATGTGGCTGAGGCGTGGAAAAATGCGGTCGAGGGCGTTTCGGGGGTGGGCCCGATTACCCTGTTCGACCCGGCCAATTTGCTCGTCAAAATTGCCTGCGAGGTCAAAGGATTCGTCCCCGAAAACTACATGGAAGCGCGCGAGGCGCGCCGCCGTGACCGCTTCGAGCAACTCTCGACCGCTGCCGTGCAAGAGGCCATGACTTCTTCTGGCCTGACCATCTCAGAGGCAAACGCCGGGCGGGTGGGCGTTATCATCTCCTCGGCCATTGGCGGTTTGCGTTCTTTGCAAGATGCGGTCATCCTGAATCACGAAGAGGGGCCGCGCCGCGTCAGTCCGTTCTTGATTCCGATGTTGATGTCCAATGGGGCAGCAGGCTTGGCCGCCATTGACTATGGCATCAAGGGGCCGTGCTTCTCGGTGGCCTCGGCTTGCGCCTCGGGCGCAGATGGGATTGGCATGGCGTGGATGATGCTGCGCGCCGGTATGCTCGATGCCTGCCTGGCCGGGGCCGCCGAAGCGACCATCACCAGCACCGGCATAGCCGCCTTCGACCGGGTGGGCGCCATGTCGCGCCGCAACGAAGATTATTCGATGACCCCAGCACCTTTCGACAAAAACCGCGATGGCCTGGTGATGGGCGAGGGCGCGGCCATACTGGTGCTGGAGCGCGAATCCCATGCTCGATCGCGCGGCGCGAACATCCTGGCCGAACTGGCCGGCTATGGCGCCACCGCCGATGCCTTCCATATCACTGCCCCGCACGAGAACGGGGATGGCGGCGCAGAAGCCATTCGGCAGGCGCTCCGTGCGGCTGAGGCGCGGCTGGAAGACGTGGGCTATATCAATGCGCATGGCACCGCCACCTCGTTGAATGACATCTCTGAAACCAAGGCCATCAAGGGCGCTTTTGGAGAACTGGCTTATCGAATACCCGTTTCCTCCACTAAATCCATGACCGGTCACATGATGGGCGCCACCGGCGCGTTGGAAGCCATCTTTTGCGTGCAAGTCGTCCGCGAGGGTATTCTGCCGCCAACCATCCATTACGAAACCCCTGACCCCGAATGCGACCTGGATTACGTCCCTAACCGGGCGCGCGAGAAAAAAGTGACGCTGGCGCTGAGCAACGCCTTTGGTTTTGGCGGGCATAACGCCGTGCTGGCGATCCGAAAATACACCTGACGAGTCGCTACTTTGCTGACGCGGAATTTCGTATAGCCAAGTTGAAATTTTGTTGATGAACTCGTAAACCCTTCAACACCCCTCCAACAGGGTTACGACAAATCCGGCCACCCGCCCAGAGCGGCGGTGTAGAACAACGCCATCGAACTGGCGCACCGATAAAATCCTTGCATCCTTCTATCCTGTTTTTTTGACCCCTGGTCGCGGCGTCTAGCAGGATGGAAGGATGAAGGGGAGTATCGTAGCGCAAAGTGGATAATCACCAGAGAGTTATTCCTTGCTATAATCGGCCCTACAGAGTTCAACTTGCTAAGCGTCGCCCTGTAGAAAGAGCCATTTCTCATGCCAGAAACCATTGGACAAAGATTGAAGCGCGCCCGTGAATATCGCCACCTGACATTGGAAAAAGCGGCGGAAGTGACGCGCATCCGCCTGCAGTATTTACAGGCTTTGGAGGCGGATGATTTTTCGGTTATGCCCTCGCCGGTGCAAGCGCGCGGATTCTTGCGCAATTACGCCGATTACCTGGGGGTCAATCTCGAACAAGCCCTTGCCGAATTGCAAAGCGCTGCTGTGCGCCCTGAGGCCCCGCAAGAGGTTGTTTTCGAGGGAGAGGTCAGCCGGCCTTCCACGTTGGCCGATCCAGGTCTCCCGCCCCTGGGTTCGACGGCGGAAAAAGACGTTCGGTCTGCGCCTCGCACTGCCAGACGCAAAAAAAAGCCGACCGCCTCCCAAGAAGCGCCGCCCGCCTCGACGCCGGAACCCGAACCTGCCCCGCCCTCACCAGGCGTTTCCCCGGCCTCGGATGAGTCTGTGGAATCAGCAAAAGAGCGGCTGGGGAACGAGACGAGGGTCTCGCTTTTTGCGGCGACGCGGGCCGTCGTGAAGGGATGGGGAATCCGTTTTTCGCGGCAGAAACAGCCTCTCGAAGCGCAAGCAGCCTCCCCCGAGTCCGAAGCGAAGGCAGAAGCCCCTGTCGCGGCGCCGCCTGCCGAGTTCCTTGAACGTCCGCTCTCGCCCCAGGAGATTTTCGAGGCCCTTGGTCGTCAATTGCATCAGCGGCGGGAAATCCTGGGCCTGAGCCTGGACGAAATCGAGCGCCATATTCGCGTGCGGGCGCAGTTCCTGGCCGCTTTGGAAGAGGGCTGTATGGAAGATTTGCCCTCGCCCGTGCAGACGCGAGGCATGTTGTCTACGTATGCAACCTTTCTAGACCTAGACGTTGACGCCTTGTTGCTGCGTTTTGCCGATGCGCTTCAAGCGCAGCACCGTGAACGGTATCCCGAAAGGAACGCCGCGCAACAGCGCGCACAGCCGAACTTTTCCCAAAGTGTGCCGCGTCTACGAATGTTCGTTGCCGGCGACTTGCTCTTTGGTGTGGGCTTGCTCGTCTTGCTAATCGTCTTTGTGGCGTGGGGCGTTTCGCGTGTGGCAAAGATAGGCGCTGAACGGGCGGTTGCCCAAGTCACGGCGCCCTCGATTTCCGAGGTGTTGATTGGAACGCCGCAAGAGACCATCGTGGCCTCTCCTACTCCCGTCCCTGTCGAAGATACGCCTCTGCCGGCGGTGGAAGGGACGCTGGAAATCCCGACGGCGGCCCAAACCGCCAATGTGCAGGTGAACATCGTGGCAATCGAGCGCAGTTACCTGCGCGTGGTGGTAGATGGCAAGGTGGCCTTCGAGGGTCGCACCGTTCCCGGCTCGCTCTATCCCTTCGAGGCCGAGCAAAGCATCGAAATTCTAGCCGGGAACGCTGCTGCCCTGCGGGTCATTTACAACCAACGCGACTTGGGGATGTTGGGCGGCTTTGGGCAACTGGCTCACTATGTTTACACGATAGACCAAGTTGTCGTGCCAACGCCGGCTGCCTCGCTCACTCCTACACTGACGCCTTTTATCACGCCTACGCCGTCACTCACGCCCTCTCCCACGCCCTCGCCAACGGCCTCCCCTGCCGGTGATTCGCTTTGATGAAATCTGAACAGACCTTTCACCTCGTTTCGTTGGGCTGTGCCAAGAACACGGTCGATTCGGATTCGATGGCGCAGTTACTCCTTCGCGATGGTTACCGCTTTACCGACGATCCTCGCAAGGCGGGCGTGTTGATTGTCAACACCTGCGGCTTCATCGGCCCGGCCAAACAAGAATCGTTGGCGGTTTTGCAAGAGTTGGCTGAAAACAAGCGCAGCGGTCAATTGCTGATTGCGGCTGGCTGTCTCACCCAGCGTTACGGCGCAGAAGTGGCCCAAAAAGTGCGCGGGGTGGATGGCATCCTTGGCACCCGCCGTTGGATGGACATCGTGCAGGTCGTCCGCGAACTGCGGCAGTCGCCTCACCCTGAACCGCTCTATCATTTGCCCGATGACGCTGGCACGGTTGGCCTGGACGAGCAAGATACCTTGCGCGCCAGCATACACGGCGCCAGCGCGTATCTCAAGATTGCCGATGGTTGCCGTCGCCCATGCGCCTTTTGCGCTATTCCTCTCATCAAGGGAACGGCCGTCAGCCGCCCGCTCCAAGTGATTTTGAACGAAGCCCGCCGCCTGCGTGACGCCGGCGTGCGCGAACTCATCCTGATTGCGCAGGATACCACCGACTACGGCCACGACTTGGGCATGAAAGACGGCCTGGCTGCCCTGCTGCAAGGTCTCGTTGCGGCCGTTCCCGACGTGGATTGGATTCGCGTCTTGTATGCCTATCCCGGCTACGTCACCGAGCGCCTCATCGAAGTCATGGCTTCCAACCGACAAATTTTGCCTTATCTCGACATTCCGCTCCAACATGCCCATCCTGATACGCTGCGCCGCATGAAGCGACCGTCCAATATCGAATGGGTGTACAAGACCCTCGGCAAAATGCGCGCCGCCATGCCTGGCCTGGCTATCCGTACCACCTTCATCGTTGGCTATCCTGGCGAGACAGAGGCAGAATTCCGCACGCTGGTGGACTTTGTGAAGGAAATGCGCTTCGATCGTGTGGGAACGTTCCAATTCTCCTTCGAGGAGGGGACGACCTCCGCGCCTCTGGGCGACCCCGTGCCTGCCTCCGTTAAACAGGCCCGCTACGAAACCCTCATGGCGCTCCAGCAGGGCATTTCGCTGCAAATCAACCAGTCTTTTGTAGGGAAGACGCTGGATGTATTGATCGAAGGCTTCGACAACGGCATTTCCATTGGGCGTAGTTACCGCGATGCGCCGGAGATAGATGGCTTGGTTTTGGTGGATGGCAAACTCGAAGTGGGTCAGATTGCGCCCGTGCGCATCAGCGGGGCCATGGCCTACGATCTGAGTGGCGTCCCGGCAGCGTAGGTTCGATTACATCATGTCTCTTGTGCGTAAAATTCCTCTTCCTGACCTGGCGGCCTTCTTACTGTCCATTTTTGCGGTCTTTGCCGTTTACTGCGTGTCCGACCGCGTCTACGAGCGGATACCGCATTTCGAGGACGAGATGGCTTACGTTTGGCAGGCGCAGGTGATTGCAAGCGGCCGCCTGACGCTGCCTTCTCCCCCGCAGCCCAAGAGTTTTTTGACGCCTTTCGTCATTGACTATCGCGGACAGCGTTTTAGCAAATACCCGCCTGGTTGGCCGACGGCGCTGGCGCTTGGAATTGCGAGCGGACGGCGTGACTGGGTCAACCCTCTTCTGGCAGGATGGGGTCTTTGGCTGTTGTATCTGCTTGCCAGACGCCTCTCTTCCCCCACCGTCGGCCTGTTGGCTGTTATTTTGATGTTGTCTTCGCCGATGTTTTGGCTGCTCTCTGCGTCGCTGCTTTCGCACGCCTGGTCGTTGGCGCTGGCGCTGGGTTTTGCGTTGGCGTGGCTGAACACGTTTTCGGACAAGGGGGCGCGGGATTCTGTCCCGCCCTGGTTGACGGCCGCCATAGCGGGACTCAGCCTTGGCGTCCTGGCATTGACGCGCCCGATGTCAGCCGTAGGGGTGGGGTTGCCGTTCTTCGTCCACGGCCTGGTCTTGCTGGCGCACGGCGATTCGTCCACCCGGGCCCGCGTGTTGAGCGTGGGCCTGCTGGCGGCGGGGGTGGGCTGCCTGGTCTTGGCCTGGCAGTTTGCCGTGACGGGCGACCCGCTGCGCAATCCTTATACCTTGTGGTGGCGATACGACCAAGTCGGTTTTGGGCCTGGCTATGGTCGCTGGGAGGACGGGCATAACCTGTCCCATGCTTGGTACAACTTGACTTACAGTTTGTCGGAGCCGAACGGTACAGGCGATGATATTTTGGGATGGGGCAACTTGTGGTGGATTTTTCTACCGTTTGGGTTGTGGGCTTTGCGGCGCAAGCCTGCTGCCTGGATCGTGGCCGGCATTTTGCCCGGCACCCTGTTGGCCTATGTGCCGTATTGGATTGGTTCCTGGCAGTATGGCCCGCGTTACTACTATGAAGGGATGATTTCGATTGTTGTGTTGAGCGCCGCGGGGGTCGCCTGGCTGGGGGGAGAAAGGGGACGTCTTCGTAAAGCGTTGGCAGCCTTGACGATCATCGTGCTGGTTGGGGGGAATGTGTTGACTTACCTGCCAGGGCGGTTGTGGAAAATGCACGGCATGTATGAGATTACGCGCTCCATGCTAGAGCCGTTTTCCACCTCAGAGGCCTTGCGCTATACGCCGGCGCTGGTCATCGTGCATTGGGAGAAGGAATGGACGGAATACGGCGGTTTGCTCGAATTACAAAACGCGCAATTGGATACCCCGTTTATTTTTGCCATTCACCGCAACGACCAGGCAGACGAGGAACTTGTGCGCGCTTTCCCTGACAGGCGCGTGCTTCATTATTACCCCTCTAAGTTCACATTCGAACTCGATTCACGCGCTAAATAGCTTGACAATGTCACATTTTCGCATAGTTGTCATTGCGAGGAGCGTTCTTTGCGACGAAGCAATCTCCTGGCAGACCGGGAGACTGCTTCGCTATCGCTCGCAGTGACAAAAAACATAGCGTTTTTAGAACAAATGTTTAATGTGACATTGTCAATCTACTTATGAATATTTTATCATCCGAGTTATAAGACCGCAAGTGTAATAATTCTGGCGATTGCCCATTCGTGCCATTTCATGGCACAGGTGGCACAAGCAGGTCGAGTGACTGCCTCGCTACACTTTCAAGACCATGCCGCTGCGGGCAGGGATTTCCAGGCGCAGGGTGTTTTCGCGGCGTTGGGCGTTCGTTTGCGGGCCAAAGAGATGTTCTGGCGGCCTGGATTGGGGGGCCATGGCTTCGATGGGGAACTCGACCGTTTTGGGCGCGTTGCTCACGTCGAAGGCGATGACGTACGCTTCATCATCTAGCCTGCGGCCAAAGGCAAAGACGCCATCGGCAGCGTACAGGCGCTGGTAGGAACCGCGTCGCAGGGCGGGCTGCGTTTTGCGGAGGGCGATTACGCTTTTCGCATAGGCAAGCAGGTCAGGGTCCCAGCGCGAAGCGTCCCAGGGGAAGGCTTTTCGACAGTCGGGGTCGTGTCCGCCGTCCAGTCCGATTTCGTCTCCGTAGTAGAGGCAGGGCGCGCCGGGATAGGTCATGAGGAAAAGCCAGGCCAGGCGCAGGGCGGTCTTGTCGCCAGAGACGCAGGAGAGGAAGCGCGGCATGTCGTGGCTGTCGAGCAGGTTGAGTTGGGCGTAGGCGATGTCGCGGGGATAGAGGTGGAAGATGCGGTCTATCTCATTGGCAAAGCCGTCTGCCCCCATGGAGGGGTGGACGCGGCCTTGCAACCCGCCGGATTGGTTGACGGTGGCCATGTCCAAGCGCGGCCCGCCAAAGAAACTGAGCAAAGCGGCGGTGAGCAGGTAATTCATCACGGCATCGAACTGGTCGCCTTGCAGCCACCTGTGCGCCTCATGCCAGATTTCGCCTACGATGTAGGCTTCGGGGTTGATGGCGCGCACGCGGCGGCGGAATTCCTGCCAGAAGGAGTCGTCGTTGATCTCGCCCGGCACGTCCAGCCGCCAGCCGTCTATGCCGAACTTCGTCCAATGCTCGGCTACTTCGAACAGGAATTCTCGCACGGCGGGAGTCTGGGTGTTGAATTTGGGCAGCGCCGGCAGGTCCCACCAGCCCTGGTAGCCAATGGCCTTCAGACTGCCTTCATGCTGGATGGCCTGTTGTTCGTGCGGCGTGGGGTAGGCGCCCCAGTGTCTTTTCCAGTTCAAGCGGTCGGGGTCGAAATGAAACCAGTCTTTGTAGGGCGAGGCGGCGCCGGTTTCAAGCACGTGATGAAATTGCCAGAAGCCGCGCGAGGCGTGATTGAAGACGCCGTCCAGGACGAGGCGCATCCCGCGCCGATGACATTCATCCAGCAAGAAGCGTAAGGCGTCGTTGCCGCCCAAGAGCGGATCCACGTTGTAATAGTCGTAGGTGTGGTAACGGTGATTGGAGGCCGAGGCGAAGACCGGGTTCAAGTACAGAGCGGTGACGCCCAGGTCTTGCAGGTAATCGAGGCGCTCGGCAATGCCGTACAGGTCGCCGCCCTTGAAGCCATGCACGGTCGGGGCCGAATCCCAGGCTTCGAAGCCCAGGTCGGGCAGGCGCGTGCTGCGGGCGAAGCGGTCAGGGAAGATTTGGTAGAAGATGGCGTCGGGGACCCAGGAGGGGATGTTCATGGTGGTAGCCTGTTCAGGTGGGGTTCAAGGAAGCAGGGCGGTCCATGACCGCCCTGCTTGTGTGCTTTTTGCGCAGACCAGTGCCAGTTAGCGGATGGCTTTTTCGGTCTCGGCGTCGAAGATGTGGAAACTGTCCATGTCGAAGGCCAGTTGCGCCTTTTCCCCAACGCGCAGTTTCGAGCGCGGGTCAATGCGCGCTACGAAGTTGTTCTTTCCGCTGAGCAAGTGCAGGAAGATTTCGTTGCCCATCAATTCGGTCACGTCTATCAGCGCCTCGACGTTTTCGGCGTGGATGTTAGGGGGCGTAAAATGCGGGTCGTGGATGTTTTCCGGGCGAATTCCAAAGATGATGTTCTTGCCCTCGTACGCAAAGTAAGGCTGCGCTTTCTCTTGCGGTATCGGAATGGCAAAGCCTTCGCTTTCCACGAATAGCCGGCCATTGTCCTTGCGCAATTTGGCCGGGAAGAAGTTCATCGCAGGCGAGCCGATGAAGCCGGCTACGAAGAGGTTGTCAGGACGGTCGTAGAGGTTTTGCGGGTTGTCTATCTGCTGCACAATGCCTTTGTTGATGACCGCAATACGGGTTGCCATCGTCATAGCCTCGACCTGGTCATGGGTGACATAGATGAAGGTGGTTTGCAGGCGCTGATGCAGTTTGCTGATTTCGGCGCGCATGGCCACCCTGAGTTTGGCGTCCAGGTTAGAGAGCGGTTCGTCGAAGAGGAACACTTTCGGTTCGCGGACGATGGCGCGCCCAACGGCCACGCGCTGGCGCTGACCGCCAGAGAGTTGACGCGGTTTGCGGTCAAGCAGGTCTTGAATGCCCAGGATCTCGGCGGCTTCGTGGACGCGGCGTTTGATTTCTTCTTTCGGCGTCTTGCGCAATTTCAGGCCAAAGGCCATGTTGTCGTACACCGACAGGTGCGGGTAGAGAGCGTAGGACTGAAAGACCATGGCGATGTCACGATCTTTCGGAGCCACATCATTGACCACCCGATCGTCAATGCGAATCTGCCCTTCGCTGATTTCTTCCAGGCCGGCCAGCAGCCGCAGAGCGGTGGTCTTGCCGCAGCCCGAAGGCCCGACCAACACCAGGAATTCTTTGTCTGCGATATGAATGTTCATATCGTTGACGGCGACCATGTCGCCAAATCGTTTGTAAACGTGATCATACGTTACACTTGCCATGGTACTTTCCTCCATTTCTCGAGAATATAGTGATTGGATTATACTCCCAAGTTTGTACCAGGCAAATAGATTTTCCCTGGTGATTGCCCACATATTCGTATCAGCAGGCTGGAATCTCGCTCCAGTCGCCAGCAGGCAGGTGCAAACAATGTATCACCAGGCTCTGCCTGGTCTGGCAAAGCCGACCACAGGTCGGCGGTACGTTAGCACAGCAAGAGAATAGAGATGTGGGCAATCATCAGATTTTTCGTCTTTATACATCGCCTGGCTCATTTGCCATGCGGACAATGCGCGGCTGAAAGCGGCCCAGCACTTCCACCAGGTCGGCCTGAGCAGCAATGATTTCCTCGATGGGCTTGTAGGCCTGGGGAGATTCGTCCAACCCGCCGCCTAGCAGCGTGACGCCGCGCTCTGCCAGGTAGGCATCGCGCGCCGATTTGCTGATGGTGTTGATGGCTGCCTTGCGGCTCATCAGCCGGCCTGCCCCGTGTGAAGCAGATTGAAGCGAATCGGGGTTGCCCTTACCGCGCACCAG
>DAOUCM010000077.1:0-11767 GCA_034431895.1 Anaerolineales bacterium | reverse complement strand
CGCGACCAGACGTGGGTGATGGCGCTCGGCGTGCTGGACGTGCAGGCTTACTTTGCCCAACTCTATGCCCACGCCGACGTGGAAGCCGACCCGGCTACCGCCGGGCGCTCGATGGTCGGTCACTTCGTCTCGCGCTACATCAACCCCGACGGCTCCTGGAAAGATCAGACCGAACTCTACAACATCGCCGCGGACGTTTCCCCGACCGCCGCGCAGATGCCGCGCCTGGTGGGGCTGGCCTATGCTTCGGTGCTTTACCGCAACCTGGAAACTCTCAAACCCTTCACCCAATTTTCGCACAACGGCGATGAAGTCGCCTGGGCAACCATCGGCAACGCCTCCACTGCCGAGGGGATGTTCTGGGAAGCGATCAACGCCATCGGCGTCTTGCACGCCCCGGCGGTCATCTCCATCTTCGACGACGGCTACGGCATCTCGGTCCCCAACCAGTTCCAGATGGTGAAGGAAAATATCGGCGCTATCCTGCAGGGCTTTCAGCGCGACCCCTGCCCGGCCGAACAGTGCGACCGCGGCTACGACCTGTACACCGTCCCGGCCTGGGATTACCGCGCCCTGCTGATCACCTACCAGGCCGCGGCGGAGACCGCCCGCGAGTATCACATCCCGGCCCTCGTGCATGTCACCGATGTCACCCAGCCGCTCGGCCACTCCACATCCGGTTCGCACGAACGCTACAAGTCGCCGGAGCGTCTGGCCTGGGAGGCCGAATGGGATTGCATCAAGAAGATGCGGGAATGGATTCTGGAAAACGGGATTGCAGACGCCAAGACTCTCGACCAGGTCGAAGAGGAAGAGCGTCAATATGTGGAAAATGCCCGCAAACGCGCCTGGGAGGCCTGCCGCGCTCCCATCGAAGCGGAACGGCGTCAGGTGGTGAGCCTGTTGACGGAACTGGCTCAGGCCGTGCCTAACGCCGCGGACCTGGAGCAGGCGCGGGGTCGGCTCGAAGCGGCGCCGGACCCGACGCGGCGCGACATCGCCGTGGTCGTTCACGAGGCGCTCGTCCTGACCCGCGACTCGGCCTCCGTTCCCCGTCAAAAACTGCTCGACTGGAAGCGTTCGCTCGAGGCGCAGCAAGCCGACCGCTACGATAGTTTCCTGACCTCCCCGCTGGCCGATTCGGCCCTGCGCGTGCCGGAAGTGAAGCCGGTCTACGCGCCAGACGCGCCGCTGGTGATGGGCTTCGAGGTCATCAACGCCGCCTTCGACGCCGCTCTGGCGCGGGAGCCGCGCTTCATCGCCTTCGGCGAGGACGTGGGCAAACTGGGTGACGTGAACCAGGGCTTTCGCGGCCTGCAGGAGAAGTACGGCCCGCTGCGGGTGACCGATACCGGCATCCGTGAGGCGACCATCCTGGGCCAGGCGATCGGGATGGCCATGCGCGGTCTGCGCCCCTTGTGCGAAATCCAGTACCTGGACTACCTGCTCTATGCCCTGCAATTGATGTCGGACGACCTGGCGACCCTGCTCTGGCGCACCAAAGGCGGGCAGAAGGCGCCGGTTATCGTGCGGACGCGCGGCCACCGCCTGGAGGGCATCTGGCACTCTGGTTCGCCGATGGCGGGCATCATCCATCTGGTGCGCGGAATGCACGTGCTGGTGCCGCGCGATATGACGCGGGCGGCCGGCTTCTACAACACTCTGCTTCAGGCCGAGGAGCCGGCCCTGGTGGTGGAGGTGCTGAACGGCTACCGCGTCAAGGAACGGATGCCCTCGAACATCGGCGAGTTGACCGTGCCGCTGGGCGTGCCGGAGGTGCTGCGCGAGGGCGAGGATGTGACCATTGTCACCTACGGGGCCTGTGTGCGCATTGCCCTGGCTGCTGCCGAGAAACTGGCCGGGGTGGGCATCCAGGCTGAGGTGATTGACGTGCAGTCGCTTCTGCCGTTCGACATTCACGGGCGCATCGTCGAGTCGCTCAAGAAGACCTCGCGCGTGCTGTTCGTGGACGAGGACGTGCCAGGCGGGACGACGGCTTACATGATGCGCGAGGTGCTCGAAGTCCAGGGCGGCTATCAGTGGCTCGACTCCGCTCCCCGCACCCTGCCCGGCGCGGCGCATCGTCCGGCGGCAGGCAACGACGGCGACTACTGGTCGAAGCCCAACGCCGAGGCGATTTTCGACGCGGTGTACGCGATGATGCACGAGGCGAAGCCGGGGAGTTTTCCAGTCATCAGTGGTCAGTGAGCAGTGAGCAGTTATCAGTAATCGGTGTAAGGAGGTTGAAATGAGTGGGTTGCAACATGCCAGGAGCTTTCAGGAGTTAGTGGTGTATCAGAAAAGCAGGCAACTGGCGCAGGAAATCCGGGCGTTGACCGCCTCGTTTCCGAAGGATGAGAAATTTTCACTGACCGACCAGATTCGCCGTTCGTCGCGGGCGGTGGGTGCAAACCTGGCCGAGGCGTGGGCCAAACGCCGTTATGAGAAGCACTTCATCAGCAAATTGACTGACGCCGACGGCGAGCAAATGGAGACCCAGCACTGGCTCGGCGTTGCGCTGGACTGCGGTTACATAGACAGGGCGACCTGTGAACGCCTGACGACGCAATGTCTGGAAATCGGGCGCATGTTGGGCAGTATGATGGACAAAGCCTCCCTCTTCTGTGGCGAGATTCCCTCTTCCATCCGCGAATCCCCTGCTCCCTACCTCACCTCTGACGACTTCTTCACCACCGACTTTGACCACTGATCACTGACAACTGATCACTGAACACTGATCACTGAACACTGACCACAGGAGGACCCATGCCTACAAAATTTCTCGTTCCCCGCTTGGGAGAAGGTGTTGACGAAGTCACCATTGTCAGGTGGCTGAAACGCGAAGGCGAGCCAGTCAAGGAACTGGAGCCGCTGGTGGAGGTCGAGACCGACAAGGTGGTGACCGAAATCCCCAGCCCGGCCAGCGGCGTGGTGCTGCAAATTGCCCTCCCCGAAAATACGCCCGCCCGCGTCGGCGAGGTGATGGCGTGGATTGGCGAGGCAAGCGAAACAGTCGGCGCGCCGGCAGAAAGGGAGACAACGGTCTCAGCCGTAAGCGCGGCAGCGGCGCCCCGCCCGGAACCTGGGAAACCGCAGCCATCTCCTGCCCTCGAACAACGCGAAGCCTCGTTCCTCTCCCCGATCGTGCGCAAACTGGCCGCCGAATATGGCGTGGACCTGTCGCAAGTGCGCGGCACGGGTTTGGGCGGACGGATTACCAAGCGGGATGTGTTGGAGTTTGTGGAGAGGAGAGAGCAGAGAGAAGAGAGTGGAGAACAGAGAGCAGAGAGGAGTGAGCAGAGAGGGGAGAGCGCAGGGATGGAACAGGCGGCTGCGGCTGTCGTTCCCGCGCCGGGCGACCAACTCATCCGGCATTCCACCGTCCGTAAGCAGATTGCCGAGCGGATGGTTGCCAGCAAGCGCATCTCGCCACACGTGTTGACCGTGATGGAGGCCGACCTGTCGCGGGTGGTGGCACACCGGGCAGCCAACAAGGCGGCTTTCGAGCGCGAAGGCGTCAACCTGACCTTTACTGCCTATTTCGTCTCTGCTATCGTCACTGCCCTGAAGGCTAATCCGCTGGTCAACTCCACCTGGACCGACGAGGGCCTGCTCCTGCACCGCGACATTAATATCGGCATGGCCACTTCGCTGGGCGAGGAGGGACTCCTCGTGCCGGTCATCAAAAACGCCGACCATCTCTCGCTGTTGGGGATTGCGCGAGCGGTCAATGACCTGGCGGCGCGTGCCCGCTCGAAGAAACTGACCCCCGACGAGGTCAAGGGCGCGACCTTCACCCTCACCAATCACGGCACGGCGGGTTCGCTCTTTGCCATGCCCATCATCAACCAGCCGCAATGCGGCATCCTCGGCACGGGGACGATTCAAAAGCGCCCGGTGGTAGTCACCGACGCCGATGGCAACGATTCCATCGCCATTCGCCCGATGGTCTATCTTTCCTTCGTCTTCGACCACCGCATCCTGGACGGGGCCAGCGCAGATGCGTTCCTGGCGAAGGTCAAGGAGGTGCTGGAGAGATGGTCGTGAAAATACCTTTGCGACCTTGCATCTTTCATACAGATATGCTAAAATTTGGCTTGCAACGAACGCCAATACCGAAAGCGTCGAAAAGTGGGCAACCCCCACTTTTCTGCTTGTAGGGACGGCGTGGGTTGTCGAGAGGATGCCTTGTGTAGAATTGGAGCAGAAAGAGGATGACCAAGAATGAATTCACCCTGGCTTTCAACGAAGTGTTGGAAGAAAAACAATTGCCGAAAGAGGTGATCGTTTCGGCTATCGAGTCCGCGATGGTTTCGGCCTATCGGAGGGCGGTCAACGCTTCCAATGCGCAGCATGTCGAAGCCAAAGTGGATCCTGAAAGCGGGCGAGTGACCATCTACGCTGAAAAAGAAGTTGTGGAAGATGTGCAAGACGAGCGTACTGAGGTATTGCTCGAAGAAGCGCGTCGCTTCAATCCTGAGGCCCAGGTGGGTGATATGGCTATCGTTGAGTCCACGCCGGCCGACTTTGGCCGCGTGGCCGCTCAAACGGCGCGTCAGGTCATCCAACAGCGCATCCGCGAGGCTGAACGGGCTGCGCAGATGGAGTATTTCCAGCGCCAGGTAGGCGAGATTGTCAGCGGAGTGGTGCAGGCGACCAACAATCAATATACGACCATTGGCTTGGACATGAAAGCCGAGGGCGTGATGCCTGCCAATCAGCGCATCCCCGGTGAGCGTTTTCGCTTGCATGACCGCGTCCGTGCGGTTGTGTTGGAGGTCAAAGATGGTTCGCGCGGGCCGCAAATCATCCTTTCGCGCGCGCATCGCAATTTCCTGCGCCGTTTGTTAGAGAACGAGGTGCCGGAAATTTATCATGGTATTGTAGAAATTCGCGCAATAGCGCGGGAGGCGGGGCAGCGCGCCAAAGTGGCCGTGATGGCTACTCAGCCCGGCGTGGACTCGGTGGGGGCCTGTGTGGGCATCAAGGGGGTGCGCATCCAGGCCATCGTCAAAGAGTTGCACGACGAGAAGATTGATATCATTCAGTGGGACCCAGACCCGGTGGTGTATATTTCCAAAGCCATTAGCCCGGCGCGCGTCAGCGGGGTGTATCTGTCCGATACGTCTGAGGCGGGCCGCACGGCAACAGTGGTGGTGCAAGAAGACCAGTTGAGTCTGGCGATTGGTCGTGATGGACAGAACGCCCGCCTGGCGGCTAAGTTGACCGGCTGGCGTATAGACATCAAGTCGTTGATCGAAGCCGCCGGTGAAGCCATTCAAAAGTTGCAAACCGATGCCGAATTGGCTGCGCTCTTGCCTGGGATGGTGGAAAACATTCCGGCAGTGGAGCAGGTGCTGGCCAAAAAGGCCGAAGGACGCCCGGTGACGCCCGAAGAATACAGCATGCTGGCGCAGTTCGTGGACCGTGTGGAACGCCGCACCATTCAGATTCAAGAAGACACCGCCCGCGAAGAGCAAGAGCGTCTATCGGCTGCTCGCGCGGATATTCCGCCGGCCGCTTTCCAGATGCCGCTTGATCAGGCTGGCTTGAAGGAGCATGTTTATACCATTTTGACAGAGGCCGAGATCGAGACAGTGGGCGATTTGATGCTGGCGATGAAGTTGGATCCGAACAAGGTGCTTGGGCTGCCGGGCATTGGGCCCAAAGCCATGGAGAATATCACCCAGACGTTGTCGGCTTTGCAGTTCCCTGCGCCAGAGCCGGCGGCAGAAGAGGCCGAAGCGGTGGAAGAAGCCGGGAAAACGGAAGCAGGCGCGGGTGAGTCGGAAGCGGGCGCGGAGCCATTGGCCGAGGCCACGCTGCCGGCCGTCGAGGAAGTCCGTGAGGAGAAAAAGCCGGAGGCGATCGAAGATTTCGACCGCGTGAAGGATTCCGTATCGCTAGACGATATGTTTGCTTTGAAGGAAATTTTCCAAACCGTCGAGGCAAACGAGGAAGAGATTGCTGAAGAGAAAAAGAAAGGCAAGAAGAAAAAGAAAAAGCACGTCGAGATCGAGTTCGATGAAGACTTGGGTGAAGTGGTTGTCCGCAAGAAGCATAAACGTGGAGATGAAGACTTCGACGAGGCGTGGTAGTTTTGGGCCCTCTTCCACTTTTTGGGGCAAGTTGTATCTTGCCTCGAAGGGGTAAGGGGAGAGGCGGAACCAGGTGACTAGGAAACCAACGAAACGAGTAAAGCATATTCCTCAGCGTACCTGCGTGGGCTGCCAGACGGTGTTGCCCAAGCGTCAACTCATCCGTCTGGTGCGTACGCCGGCTGGCGTCCAGGTGGATCCGACCGGCAAGTTGGCCGGGCGCGGGGCTTACTTGCACGACCGGCGCACATGCTGGGAACGAGCCTTGAAGGGCGCATTGGCTCATGCTTTGAAAGTGAATTTGTCACCTGAAGATCGGCAGCGGTTACAGGCCTTCCTGGAGACGCTTCCGACAGAGTCCGTTGCCATGGATACGGACGGTAAGGCGAACATGTAGACGATAGATCCATCCCCCAGGGGTTTTCGACCCCAATGGGACGTTGTCGCTCATGAGGCGTCTTTTCCGTCCTGATGAAGGCTTCGCGCAGGCGGGGAGCGGAGCGGTGGAATTGATTTATGAGGAGGCTGCTATGAGCGATAATGGGCGAAAGATTGAACTTCCGGCGCATATTGTGATTCGCGATCTGGCACAGAAAATCGAGAAGAGCCCGATTGACATTATCAAGAAGTTGATGGCCAACGGCGTCATGGCGAGCATCAATCAAACGGTAGACTTCGACACGGCTGCCGTTGTGGTCGCAGAATATGGCTTCGAAGCCACGCCTGAGGCAGCCAAAGAAGCGGTCAAGGAAGAGCATGGCGAAATACCGCTTTGGCGGCAAATGATCGCCGACGAAGATGAATCCAAATTGGTCAATCGTGCGCCGGTGGTGACCATTCTGGGTCATGTAGATCACGGGAAGACCTCGCTGTTGGATGTCATCCGCAAAACCAATGTTGCGGCCGGCGAGGCAGGCGGTATTACACAGCATATCGGCGCGTATCAAGTCGAGATGAAGGGACGGCCGATCACTTTCCTGGATACGCCTGGTCATGCGGCTTTTACCGCTATGCGGGCGCGCGGGGCGCAGGGGGCCGACATCGTCATTCTGGTAGTGGCGGCTGACGACGGCGTAATGCCGCAGACGCGAGAAGCGATTGCTCATGCCAAAGCCGCCCAAGTGCCAATTGTGGTAGCGCTCAACAAGATGGATAAAGCCAATGCCAACCCAGAGCGCGTCAAGCAGCAGTTGGCCGAGCAGGAACTCGTCCCCGATGATTGGGGCGGCAACACGATGGTCATCCCGGTCTCTGCCAAGCAAAAGCAGGGCATAGATGATTTGCTGGAAGCGATTTTGTTGGTAGCCGATAACACCGATATTCGTGCCAATCCCAATGGGCGCGTCATTGGAACGGTCATCGAGGCTGAGTTAGACAAGACGAAAGGGGTTGTGGCAACGCTCTTGGTACAGAATGGCACGCTCAAAGCGGGCGATATTATCGTCGCCGGCACCGCTTATGGCCGGTTGAGGGCGTTGTTCGATTTCCGCGGCAAGCCTGTCAAGAAAGCCGGCCCATCTACGCCGGTGCGCGTGATGGGATTGAACGATGTACCGGCGGCAGGCGACTTGTTTAGGGTTGTCAATTCTGATAAAGAGGCGCGCGATATCGTCAATCAACGCTTGGAGGCGCAAAAGCAGACCCAGCAAGCCGCCAAAAAGGCCTCTCTGGAAGATTTGTTCGCCGCTTACCAGGCAGGCGAGGCCAGGGAACTCAACTTGATCGTCAAGGCCGACGTGCAAGGCTCGCTGGAGCCGATCATGATGGAGTTAGAGAAATTGGGGCAGGGTGAGATTGGCGTCAAAGTGTTGTACGCCGAGACGGGTAATATCGGCGAAAACGACGTCATGCTGGCTTCGGCCTCGAAGGCAATTATCATCGGCTTCAATACTCAGGCCGATGTTGCAGCGCGCCGCCTGGCTGAAGCCGAGGGCGTTTCCATCCGTCTGTACGATGTCATCTATCGGATGACAGAAGATATCGAGAAGGCCCTCAAGGGGATGCTGGAACCGGAATTGAGCGAAAAAGTCATCGGACGAGCCGATGTGTTGGCCGTCTTCCCGATTTCCAAAGTGGGCAAGGTGGCCGGCTGCCGCGTGCGTGAAGGCGAATTGCGCCGCAACGCCAGGGTGCGCTTATTGCGCAAAGGCGAGATTCTCTTCGAGGGCGAAATGGCTTCCCTCAAACATGAGAAGGAAGATGTCCGCGAGATGCGCACCGGCTTCGAATGCGGCGTAGGACTGCGCAACTTCCACGATATCGAAGTAGGCGACGAACTGGTGTGCTATGTGGTAGAAAAAGCGGCACCATAAGCGGCAGCAAGTGTTGATATAGAGAGAATCATGCCTACTGGAATTCGCTTGCAGCGTATTGCCGACCGTATTCGGCAGGAACTTTCGGAGATGCTGATTCGCGAGGTCAAAGACCCGCGTTTGCAACTCATCTTCATTACGGACGTAGAGGTAGACAGGGAACTGGCCTATGCGGATATATACGTCTCGGCGGTAGAGGGGGCCGACCGTTCCAAAGACATCCTTGCAGGACTGGAAAGCGCCAGCGGTTTCCTGCGGCGCGCGCTGGCGGCGCGCATCGAATTGCGGACTTTTCCCCGCCTGCGCTTTCATTGGGATCCTACACCTGAGAATGCCGATGCAGTCGAGCGTTTGTTGGCGCGTCTGCGCGAGAAATGAAACAGTACGGAGATGACAAAAGCAAACATGACCCATTCCATTGATGCACAAATCCAGGCGCGCCTTGCCAAGGCGCACAGCGTTTTGGTTGTTTCGCATGTGCGGCCCGACGGCGATGCGGTCGGCTCCTTGCTAGGACTGGGACTAGCGCTGCAGGCAGCCGGCAAGACCGTGCAGATGGCGCTGGCCGATGGGGTGCCGGCTTCCTTCCGTCACCTGCCGGGCAGCGACCAGGTGCAAAAAGAGCCGCGCGCCGCTTTCGACACCTTCATCACGGTGGATTGCGCCGACTTCAAACGCACCGGCAAACCGTTCCAGTCCTTGGGCGCGCCAGACATCAACATAGACCATCACATCACGAACGAACGTTTTGGCAAGTTGAATCTCATCGAGGGGCAGGAGGTGGCTACTTCTGCGATTTTGACCAATCACCTGCCGCTATGGGGATTGGAGATTACACAGCCTATTGCAGCGGCTTTGTTGACGGGTATCATCACCGATACGTTGGGCTTCCGTACATCGAATATGACCTCTGAGGCTTTGCGTCAGGCAGCCACTTTGATGGATACCGGCGTGGACATGCCAGACCTGTACATGCGCGGCCTGGTGCGTCGCTCTTTTGCAGCCACACGTTATTGGGGGGCTGGGCTGTCCAAATTGGAACGCTCAGACGGCCTGGTGTGGGGAACCCTCACCCTCGAGGATCGAAAACTGTGTGGCTATACGGGCAACGACGATGCCGACCTCATCAACACGATTTCAGCCATAGACGGCCACAAAGTGGGCATGATTTTCGTGGAACAACCCGACGCTCATGTGAAAATTTCCTGGCGCGCGCTGGAGCCGGGCATTGATGTGTCGCCGGTAGCCAAATATTTCCAGGGCGGCGGTCATGCCGCAGCCGCCGGCGCTGATGTCCCCGGCACGCTGGAAGAAGTTCAACCCCTAGTACTTAAGGTCACTCGCGAAATGCTAGGACTTTGAAAGAAAGTATGCCATAATCAAGACAAAGGAAGTATGAATTCAGGAGGAATTTGACTATGAACAGTCAGGACGTAAAGAACGCGATTTCTGGCGTTCTGGTAGTAGACAAACCGGTAGGGATGACTTCGCACGATGTAGTGCAGGCGATCCGCGCTGGGACGGGCATCCGCCGCGCCGGGCACACCGGTACGCTCGACCCGCGCGCTTCTGGCGTGTTGGTCATTTTGATTGGGCCGGCGGTGCGTTTGAGCGAGTTCGTCTCTGCTTCAGACAAGCGCTATCAGGCCATCATTCGCCTGGGCAGTTCTACAGACACCTTCGACGCGGATGGAAAATTCACCCGCCAAGAGACGCCCGTCAATGTGACCGAGGAGCAGTTCGAGAAAGTCCTCAAGACTTTCGAGGGCGAAATCGAACAGACGCCTCCGCCGTACTCGGCTGTCAAAGTGCAAGGACGCAAGGCCTACGAGATGGCACGCAAAGGTGAAGAAGTCGAACTGGAGCCGCGCATCATCCAAGTGCATCACCTGGAGGTGCTGGAATGGGCACCACCCGAAGTGGTGGTGGATGTTCACTGCTCTTCTGGAACGTATGTCCGTTCATTGACCAACGACTTGGGAGAGGCGCTTGGCACGGGCGCTTACCTGGTTGGCTTGCGTCGCACCAAGAGCGGGCGCTTTACACTGCGCGACGCCGTGCCACTGCGCAAGTTACAGGAGGCCTTCCAAGCGGGCAACTGGTATCAATATCTCATTCCCGCAGCCGAGGCCCTGTCAGACTGGCCAGCGGTCGAACTCAATCCCGACGAAGTCGAAGAGGTGCGGCATGGACACCGCGTCAAGGCCGCCCCGGATACCGAATTGGGGAAGATGGTGCGCGGCGTCAGCACGCAGGGAGAATTGGTGGCGCTGTTGGAATGCAAAGAAGGCGAAGATGGCTCCCGCGAGTGGCAACCCAAGAAAGTCTTCTTTCAGTCTGGCTAAGGGGATGACGAGCGAGTCGCTTTCGAACGGCTGAAGCCGTTGCCGCGATGATTCATTACTCCTCTATCGAAGAAGTCACCCTGCAAGAGTCCTGGCTGACGATTGGCGTCTTCGACGGCGTCCATCGCGGACATCAGGAAATCCTTCGGCATTTAACGGCGGGTGCGCATACCCATGCTGTGCCAGCCGTAGCGCTTACCTTTTGGCCGCACCCGGCAGTGGTTTTAGGCAAACGGGATGATTTGAAGTGCCTGACCACGCCAGAAGAACGCGCCCAATTGTTGGGGGATTGCGGGGTGGATGTGGTCATCACACAGCCCTTTACGCCAGAATTAGCCAACCTTTCGGCGCGGGATTTCATGCGCCTCGTGTCCGAGCACCTGGGCTTGCGCTCGTTATGGACGGGATATGACTTCGCCCTTGGCCGCGGGCGCGAGGGAACTGCGGAACATCTGACCGCCCTGGGGAAAGAATTTGGCTATCACGTCCATACCCTCTCAGCAGTGCAGAACGGCGGCCACACGCTCTCTTCCAGCCTGATTCGCCAGCGCATCGCTGCCGGACAGGTAGAATCCGCCGCCCAAGCGTTGGGGCGCTACTATGCTTTGAGCGGAACAGTGGTACACGGCGATGGCCGCGGCCGCAAAATCAATATTCCCACAGCCAATATTGATTACCCACGCAGCAAAATCATCCCGGCCAACGGCGTGTATGCCACTTGGGCCTGGGTGGGCGGCGAGCGCATCCCAGCGGCAACCAACATTGGCATCAACCCCACCTTTACGCCCAACAAACAAACGCCCAACGTGGAGGCGCACTTGCTAGGCTTCGACCGCGACCTGTACGGTCAGATGGTGAGGCTCGAATTCGTCCGCCGTCTGCGGGACGAGTTGAAATTTTCGAGCGTCGAGGCGCTGCTGGAGCAAATCCGCGCCGATATTCGACAGACAAGGGAAATTCTATCTACGTAGGACAGGTCTCTGACCTGTCCGCCGCTAGTTAGAAACTTGCG
>DAOUCM010000076.1:0-12652 GCA_034431895.1 Anaerolineales bacterium | reverse complement strand
TGAACCCTTTCGACCGTTACAAATATTTCCTCACAAACCGTTTCAGAAAGGTGACTGTATCCAAAGATATGGAGACGTTTTTATTGATTTCGCTCGGCGCCATTTTGGGAGCCAATTTACGCTATTGGCTCGGCGGTTGGGTGGCGGGACGCTTGGGAACATCCTTCCCCTACGGCAACCTCATCATCAATCTCACGGGCAGTTTCATCCTTGGGTTTTTCATGACCCTTGCCGTTGAGCGCCTGCTGCTCGACCCGCGCTGGCGCATCCTCTTCGCGGTTGGTTTTCTTGGCTCGTACACCACCTTTTCGTCGTATACTTTCGAGAGCCTGAGTCTCATTCTCGACAATCAATGGCTGCTCGGATTACTCAATCTCTTCGGCAGCGCCTTTCTGGGCGGGCTGGCGGTTTTCCTGGGTATTATCCTTGCGAGAGCCATTTAGTTTGGAGGAAGCGGCATGTCACCGAAACAACTCACTGGAAAAAAAGCCAAACGACTGATGATTTACATCGGCGAGAGCGACAAGTGGCGCGGCAAAGCCCTGCACGTCGCCCTGCTCGAAACGCTTCGGACTCAGGGGATGGCGGGCGCGACCGTCACGCGCGGACTCGCCGGCTTTGGGGCGCATTCCGTCGTCCACACCGCCAACATCCTGACCCTCTCCATGGACCTGCCTTTAATCATCCAGGCAATAGACACTCCCGAAAAAATCGAATCTGTGCTCAAGGTCATTGCCCCGATGGTGGGAGAGGGATTGATCACGCTCGACGACGTGGAGGTGGTCAAATATACGCATCGCTATCTCAATCCGCTTCCTGCCGATAAACGCGTCGCGGACGTGATGACGCGCAAAGTTATCTCGCTAACAGATACCATGCCAGTGGCCCAAGCCTGGGAAACGATGCTCAAACATCTGCTCAAGGCATTGCCTGTGTTGAACAAGAACGGCGAAGTCGTAGGTATCCTGACCGACGAAGATTTGCTCGACCGCGCGGGATTGGAACAACACCTGTCCATCGCCGAACGCCTGGATGAAAAGACGCTGCAAGCCGAATTGAACGGCCTGCGCGCCAGCCCGCTCAAAGTGGCAGACGTGATGACCTCCCCTGCGATTACCGTCCGCGGGGACGAACCGTTGAGCGTCGCCGCGGCGCGCATGGCGGAGCATCGTATCAAACGCCTGCCTGTACTCGACGAGCAGGGAAAATTAATCGGCGTATTGTCGCGCGTGGATGTGCTAAAGCAGGTCGTCAGTGAAGAAGCGAAGCGGCGCGCGGCAAAGGCTCCCAGGGGAGCGGCGCGCACGCTGGGCGACATCATGATCCCCGAAATTCCCACCATCGAGCAGGATGCCCCGCTGGCGGATGTGGTCGCCCGCTTCCTCGAAGCAGGCACCCGCCGCCTGATTGTGGTCAATGAGGCGGGTCAGCCCCTCGGTCTGATCAGCGATGCGGACGCGGTCACGCGCGTCCAGCCCGCGTCACAGAAAGGCGTTCTGCAGGCCTTGCGCGGCGGGAAAAATGTTCCCGATGAAAAAATCACAGCATCCCAGTTAATGTCAGGTAAGGTCTTGAGCGCCTCCCCCGACACATCCCTAACCGAGGCAACCCATCTGATGCTCTCCCAAAAGCGCAAGTGGATGGTGGTCGTGGACGCGAATGGCAAAGCCATCGGGCTGGTGGATCGGCAGATGCTGTTGAAATCCGTGATGCACCAGGCATAAAATACACCCTGCAACTTGCACGCGCACTTTGGAAGTGCTGAAATTGCACTGCTGAGTTTATCGTACAAGGTATAATCTACCCTGAAACATCAGATTGCATTTCACTGAAATATTTGACCTCTCGCATAAGTCAGCCAACATTAGAAAATGTCTCTTACGCAAGGCGTATTGTGCGCTCTCTAGCGCGCTTTTGCAAGAGGTCTATTGGAGGAAGCAGCATGTTCGACGGACCTACCGAGCTTATCATCATCCTTGTCATCGTTGTCTTGTTATTCGGGGTGGGACGGATAAGCCAAATCGCTGGGGAACTGGGGCAGGGAATACGCGCCTTCCGTGAGGGATTGCAGGGCGAGCCAGAGCAGGAAAACAAACAATAACCGTTGGCGAGGTGTTGGAGACCAATCCAGAGGCTCCCTTGCCAAAGAAAGAATGATCGATTCAAACCACTTTGCGTACTACATCCTCCTCCTGGCTCTGGTTGCCTTTGAAGGTGAATTTGCCATGCTGGCTGGCGCAGGCGCGGCGGCTTCGGGTTTTCTCAACCCCTGGGGCGTCCTGCTTGTATCTTCTTTAGGCAACATCGTTTCCGATACACTCTGGGTCGCCCTCGGATATTACAGCCGCATCGAAACTCTGCTTGGTCGTATGACCTGGCTGGGAATTACCCCCCAAAGGCTGGAGACTCTCAAAGACTTTATTCGCCGCGACGTGGTCAAATTACTGGTCATCGCCAAAGTGACGAATTGGATGACCATTCCAGCCTTGATCGCCATCGGCGCGGCGCGCACAGCCTGGCGGCGTTGGTTCCCTGTCGTTTTGCTGAGTGATATAATCATCGCGGTCATCATGGTGCCATTGGGGTATTACGCGACTTTCAGCCTCCTGCAAATTCAAAAAGGGACGGGTTACATTGCTCTGGGCGCAACGCTATTGCTGGCGCTCTTTGCGGTCTTCTATGGACGGCGCAGGCTCAGTCGTAAAAACCCACTGGCAGAAGAAAACAAAGATACCTTGTCATCCTGACTCGAGGAAAGAATGCGCGTTCTCATTTGCAGTTCCACCTATCTGCCTCACTTGAACGGGCAAGCAGTCTTCACCGTCAGCCTCGCGGAGGGATTAGTCGCAAATGGACATCGCGTCACGCTGCTTGTCCCGCGCGAAGCGGGTCAGCCCCATCATGAGATCATTCAGGGCGTCGAGGTGGTGCGCGTACCTGCCTTACGCCTGGGCTGGATCCACCCAGACTTGAATATCCCCTTTGGGATACCGCCCAGCATTCAGAGGATCTTCGACCAGTTTCAGCCTCAGGTTGTCCACGTCCAGGATCCGTCTCCGCTCAGTCAGGTGGTGATGCGCAAGGCGCGGCGGCTGAACATTCCCGTCATTGCCGACCACCACAGCGGAAATGCAGTCACCGCGCCCTATTTCCAAACGCACCATCCCCTTTTGAAAAGGATCACCGAATGGGCGGCATGGAGGTTGCTCCTCGCCCATTTGAAACAAGCGGATCTGACCATCGTGCCATCGCGGTATTCCGCGTCCAACCTGGAATCGCGGGGATTTCACCATCCCGTGCGGATCATTCCCTGCGGCGTCCGGTTGGATGTCTTTCACCCGGCTCCGTCTCTGGACCGTCAGGCTGTGAGGCAAATCTATAGGCTGGACTCTGACAAGACGCTTTTTCTGTACGTGGGGCGCGTCGATACAGAAAAGAGACTGGAAGTGATCCTGCAGGCTATCGCCCGCACCAAGAATGAAAACATCCAGTTTGCAATTGCCGGGCGGGGGAATGAATTGGCGTCGCTGCAACAATTGACCGAACGACTGAATTTGTCACGAAAGGTTCGCTTTCTCGATCAAGTGGATCATGATGCCCTCCCCGACTTGCTCAATAGCGCGGATGTATTTGTCATGCCGGGCGATTCCGAATCGTTCAGCATCGCCACATTGGAGGCGATGGCTTGCGGCAAGCCAATCCTGGCTGTTCGTTCCGGGGCGCTGCCCCAACTGGTCACCCACATGGAAAACGGTTTCTTATATGATGCCCGTCAGCCCGAATCTGCCGCGTGCGGCATTGAAATGTTATCCATTGATCAAGAACGGCGGATTCAAATGGGAAGCCTGAGTCTGGAGCGCGCCAGGTCTTACAGCCAGGCAAACATCGTGCGGATGTATCAGGAGACCTATCGAACATCCATCGGTCAGAAGGTCAATGCCAGTTCTCGAAACAGCGCCGGAGACAAAGCGCGCTCACCTGCCCGCCGCTCCATTCTGCCCGCTTTGCGCGCCGCCATGCTGCTCATTCTGCTTGTGATTTCAACCATTTTTTACGACGAGGTTCAAGCGGTATCTAACGTAAAGTTGTCCGATTTGGCGCCGCTGAATTGGACACCCGGTCAGCGATTACTCGTCATCGCGCCGCATCCTGACGATGAAGTTTTGGCGGCTGGCGGATTGATTCAAAAGACATTGGAAACCGGCGGACAGGTGCAGGTGGTCATTGTGACCAATGGCGACGCTCAATACTTTGCGCCCCTGGTCGTTGAGCGCAAAGTTCGGGCAACTCAAAGCGATTACATCAACATAGGCAGGCAGCGTCAGGGCGAATCGCTGGAAGCGTTGAAGACGCTTGGGGTGGATCAGGATGCGGTTGACTTTTTAGGATATCCAGATGGCGGGTTATATGCTCTGTGGATAAGCAACTGGAAAAAATCCGATCCGTTGCGGGCTCCCTACACGCGGGCGATTCGAAGTCCATATGAAAAAACGTTCGATCACGATTCCCAATACGTGGGTTCGAATCTCTATAACGACCTCTTGAAGATACTGGTTCAGTTCAATCCAGATGTAGTCGTATTGCCACACCCGGAAGATACCAATTCGGATCACAGCGCGACAAGCAACTTTGCGCGTTTTGCCATTGCCGAATATCTTTCAACTGGTGATGTTGAACCGCCTCTCATCTTGACCTATCTGATTCACTATGAAGCGTATCCATTGCCGCGCGGCGACAACCCCGAAAAGACGCTGCTTCCACCTGCTCCGCTCGCCCATGGCGGCGAGGGTTGGGTGACGTATGCGCTGAGCGAGAGAGAGCTTTCGGCTAAGCGGAGCGCCCTGCGCAATTACGTATCCCAGCAAAAGATGATCGGCGGATATATCCAAAGTTTTGCACGCGCGAATGAAATTTTCTTCCAACTGCCCTCGATTGATATGCCGTTCTTTGGCTTCGAGAGCGCGGAACCCATCGAAACAGACTTCGAGATTGTCATGCCCGAATCCGCAAACGAACGCTTCAGCCGCCTGCTCATCCCCAGCGCAGACCTGGTTGGCTGGAAAGCCAGTCGGTTGGGAGATGTTTTGTGTTTTGCTGCCGAAACACGCGGTCTCACAAGCCCGATATTGGGATATCGAATTCTCGTCAAATTGCCCGGGGGTGAGATGCTCTCAGCATCCAACCGTGACGATTTGATCATGTTTGCGAATGACCAGTTTGGCGTCTGCTATAACCTGGGCGCCCTGAACTATCCGCCTGCGATTGGATTCTCAGCCGAATCACGCTATGGCAAAACCATTGACCAGACTGCCTGGCGTTTCCTGCGCATCCTTTACGACGAATGAGCATTGGGGTCGGATTCAAAGAATGGAATCCAAATGACAGGCATCGTTGAGTGAGATGAGCGTGTAATCGCCGTCTTCTGCGTCGAAGAGATTGATGGCGCAAGTATCCTGCTTGATGCGCCAGAAGCGTTCATTGCCCAACCCCAGCACGCCCAACAGGATGATGCGGTTGATGACGGTATGCCCAAGCAGGAGAATGGTCTCGCCTGCGTGACGCGCCGCCAGTTCGTTTACCGTTTTCATCGCGCGGTCACGCAGGTCGACCAGCGTTTCGCCTTCTTATCTTACAAACGCCTTGCGCCCCGCGTAGATCGCATCATTCGAGAATACCTTCGGGACGTTTTATCCAATTACGGAATATGCGAGGTGCGTTCGCCGACCAATTGAACCAAAGCCCGCCGCCAGGCATCCACCAAACAGGCGGCATCCGCGGCGGGAGTTCACCGGGTTGCAGAACCAATTTAGGAAGGTCTGTGGCAGTAAAGAGGCCCGGCGTGGGTATTGGCGGCTGGGTCGGCGTCGCGGTCGGGGGGATTGACGTTGCGGTGGGCGGGATTGGCGTCGCGGTCGGCGGGATTGACGTTGCGGTGGGCGGCGGCAATGTTGGCGTTGGTGAAGGACTCGCGCAGCCCGCATCTCTATTGCGGGGCTAACCCTAATGGCAGCGTGCGCCGGTCTTTCCTGCGTAGGGAATGACCAACGGATGTCAAGCGGATGAACGGATGGGAGCGCCTCATCCGCTTATCCGCTTCCTATCCGCTGGTCGCTTTGGTTGCGGCCCTGGCCTGACGCCAGCCTGCCCTGGCGCTTGTCCAGGGGACAGGCTGGAGGCCGCGTTATGCTGGACGTGATAGAATGGGGGCAGAAAGGCAAAAGACGATGTCTGTCACATTGATTTTGCGTGAAAAACAATTCGAGGTGAAGCCGGGCATGACCTTGCTCTCGGCCTTGGAAAAGTGCGGCATTTTGCCCGAATCGGTCATCGCCACCCGCCAGGGCGAATTGATCCTGGAAGATGAAATCCTCGAAGATGGAGATGTTATCCATTTGGTAGCCGTCATTTCGGGGGGTGGAAGCGTATGAAATGTCGCAAGTGCGGCGGCAAAGCGGCTGTCAACATGCGTCAGCACAAACTGGCTTTGTGCAAAGAGCATTACTTGGAGTGGTTGCCGGAACAAACCGAGCGCTTCATCCGCAAATATCAGATGTTCACGCGCGACGAAAAGATACTCGTGGCGGTTTCGGGCGGCAAGGATTCGCTGGCGCTATGGGACATCCTGACGCGCCTGGGCTATCAGGCCGATGGGCTGTATATTGGCTTGGGTATCGTTGGCGTTTCTGACTTGCCGAGTCCTGCGGGCTATTCGGCCGAATCCGGCCGGCTGGCGCAAAAATTTGCGCAGGAACGCCAGTTGGTTTTGCACGTGATGGATGTGCAGCAGGCCTACGGTTTTTCTATCCCCGCCCTGGCAGAGGCGACGAATCGCGGCATGGGGCGGCCTTGCTCGGTGTGTGGCCTGGTCAAACGCCATGTAATGAATCGCATCGCCCGCGACCTGGGATATGATGTGCTGGCGACCGGTCACAATCTGGATGACGAGGCAGCCGTCCTGCTGTCCAATACGCTTACCTGGGCGGGCGAATATCTCCTGCGTCAGGGTCCGGTGCTGCGCGAGTCTCCCGGCCTGGCGCGTAAGGTCAAGCCGTTGTGCCGTTTCTACGAGCGCGAAATGACAGCCTACGCCTTGCTGCGCGGTATCGAATACATCTACGAGGAATGTCCGTATGCCGCCGGCTCGACTACGATTTACAACAAAGAACTGCTCAACCGCTTGGAAAGTCAGCGGCCTGGCGCCAAACTCAACTTTTATCTCCGCTTCTTGCAGGCGCGGGAGGAGGGCCTCTTTGCGAAGTTGGAAGAACAGCGGGCAGATTTGCAGCCTTGCCCCCAGTGTGGTCAGCCGACCTCGGCGCCGGGCTTGTGTTCCTTTTGTCGGCTGCTCGAGAAGACAAAAAACATGTTAGTGCGTCAAACCGATGGGGCGGCTGAATAGCATCCCCTTTGGAGATTGCCGCCCAAACAGGTTATTACCCCAGCACTTCGACGCACTGACAAAAACATTGCAGTTTCTTGAAATTTCTTTATGACCTTATCTTTTTTTAGCATAGAGAAGCAAGAAGCAGTATAATCTTCTTGAACATGAACCTCTTGACCCAAGCCTTTTCCTTGCTTGCAGACCCTCCTGGAAACCTGATTTATCATCTGGTGTTGGTTTTTTCCATAGCCGGAGCTTTGCAAGCCGCCTTCATTCACTGGCGGGTGAGCGCATTCCCTCAAGCAAAGCGGACGGTCGTTGGCCTGACGGTCTTGATGTTGCCTCAGGTTTTGCTGTTCGTCATGAGCGGCCTGGGATGGCAGGGAATTCTCAACTTAGCCGTATTCCTGCCGCCTCTCGACCGTGCCGTGACTTTGTTCAGTTTGCTGTGGATTTTCTGGCTGTGGGCATTCCCTGAACCAAGCCGGGCGGCTGATGCTGTTGTTGTCTTGTTGACCTTGTTTGTCGTCATGGCGCTGGCCTTGTCGCTGGCTGCGTGGGGTGGACAACCGGCCGGCACGCCTTACAACACCACCCTGCAAGATTTCCTGTGGCAATCTGCCACGCTGGGATTCGTTGCCCTGAGCAGCCTCATCTTGTTCGTCAGACGGCCAAACGGCTGGGGCAATGGCTTCTCGGTGCTGCTGCTGGCTTTTCTCGGCCACAGTTTGTACCTGTTCTTTGGGCGGCAGGGAGGCAATTATCCCGGCATTGTACGCATGGCTTGTATGGCAATGTATCCCTTTTTGCTCACCCTGGCCCAGCGTTTCCCGATACCGGGCGCAGCGGCTGGCTTGCCTGGGCAGGCAGGCCGCACGTCTGCGCCTTCCAAGAAGGGCGCTCCTTCGGAAGAACGACGTTTCTTTAGCACCGACCCCAAGACCTTTCATGCGTTGATGACCCTGGCTGCCGAGACCAATGCAGACAAAGTCAGTCACGCCATTACCCGCGCCATTGCTCAAACCATTTTAGCGGATTTGTGTTTCCTCATCTACTTGACCGACAACAAGAATCAATTGGTTGTGGCTAGCGGTTACGACTTGATTCGCGAGGAGAGCCTGGAAGGCGCCAGCCTTGGCAAGGCCTCGATCCCCATGCTGGCCAACGCCTTGCAACGCGGACGCTCCTTGCACTTGCCGGCGAGCAGCACCTCGGCTGACATGAAAGGCATCGGCGACCTGCTGGGATTGGGCAACCCCGGTCATTTGATGGCTGTCCCCATCATCACCCCCGAAAAGGACATCCTGGGGGGTATCCTTGTCCTTTCGCCCTATTCCGATCGTGCCTGGCGCGCTGAAGACCAGGCCTTTTTGAGCAACATTGCGGTATCCTTGGTGCCAATCATCCAGCGCAACCAACGCCTTTCTATGCTGGAGCAAAGGCAACAGGAAACCGATTCGGCTCTGCTGGCGGCTCGCAGACAACTGGAGGAAGTGCAGCAACAAAACAAGGATTTGCAATCCCGCTTGGAGACGCTCCAGAAAAAGGCAGATCAAAGCCGCGAACAGAGCGAGAAAATGGCTTCTTTGCTGGCCTTACAGCAGGAGGCTCAAAAACAGATTGAAGCATTGCAAAAAGAGAACGAGGAACTGCGTGCCGCCCATCGCGCCCGCAGTGGCGCGCTGGCCGGTGACATGGAGTACATGGAGGCCGAATTACGCGCCTCGCTTGGGCAAGTAGCGCGCTTGCAAAACGAATTGGCCGAAGCGAACATGAAATTGCTGCAATTGGAAAAAGGTCAAATCAGCGCCCGTTCTACCGAGCAAGCCGAGGTCATCGCCTCCATTGCGCAGGAATTACGCCAGCCTATGTCGTCTGTGGTTGGGTATACCGATTTGTTGTTAGGCGAATCGGTAGGCAGCCTGAGTTCTCTTCAGCGAAAGTTCGTCGAGCGCATCAAAGCCTCGGTCCAACGCATTGGCAGTTTGATAGACGATATGATCCAGGTCAACACACTGGAATTAGGTCTGGTTGAACTCAAGCCTGAGCCGGTGGACTTGAACGCCATTATTGACCACGCCATGGCGTATACAGGCAGCCAAATCCGTGAAAAGAACATTTCCTTGCATCTCGATTTACCCAAACAACTCGATCCAATCTATGCTGACCGCGAGGCCCTGCAACAAATCTTGATTCACCTGTTGCAAAACGCGGGTGCGGCCTCGCCTGTCGAAGGCACCATCACCTTGCGGGTCCAGACCCGAAGCGAAAACGAGCAAGAATACATTTTGTTGCAAGTCAAAGATACTGGCGGCGGCATCCCCTCCGAAGACGTTCCGCGCGTCTTCACCCGCCTGTACCGCGCCGATAATGTGCTGATTCAAGGGGTAGGAGACACGGGCGTGGGTTTGTCCATTGCCAAGAGCCTCACCGAGGCGCAGAACGGGCGTATTTGGGTGGAAAGTGAGCCAGGAGTGGGTTCTACCTTCAGTGTACTGTTGCCGATTGCAAAAGGAAAATAGCCATGCAAACCGTCCGCCAGTTGGCAGGCAGCATCCTCCTGGCTTTTTTCTCGGTTCTCTTGGTGGTGGGGGGAATCTCCCTTGCGTTGGCAGAGAGTTACGTTCCGGCCGCCACGCCGACCGCTTCGCAGACCTATACGCCCTTTTTTGTTTTTCACACTCCCACCAGCACTTTCCCCCTGGCTGTCACCGCCTCTTTGCTCCCTACCCTTACCGAAACCCTGCCGCCTCCGCCCGCCTCTTGTCCGCCGCCTGCTGGATGGATTGCCGTCAAGGTCCAACCGCTCGACACGCTGAGTTCTCTGGCGCTTCAATACAAAACCACTCCCGAACTCCTCAAACAGTCCAATTGTCTCTTCTCCTCTGACCTCACGCCCGGAACGCTTTTGTACGTTCCGCCGGTAGCCACGCCCACCCGCGTCGCGTGCGGGCCGCCGCCTGGCTGGGTGCAATACACTGTTCAGAGCGGCAATACCTTGTTCAGCCTCAGTCAGGCCTTTGGCGTTTCTGTCTCGCAATTGCAGCAAGCCAACTGTATGCCCTATTCACAGACCTCCATCCAGGCTGGGCAGAGAATTTGGGTGCCAAACGTCGCCACCCGCACGCCTACGTTGACGCCCATCTCGATCATCTTCCCTACCCTCACGTGGACAGCCAGTCCGCTTCCTAGCCCTACGCTGACTCCCTTCCCCTCACCGACCTGGACGTTCTCGCCCTCTCCGCCACCTTCTCCCACTGAGCCTCCCACGCCGACCAGTCCGCCTCCGACTCCGCCGCCAACTGCTACCGCTTCGATTACCGCTTTCCCCACCTCGACTCCCTGAACGGCGCGGCGCCTTCCTTGGCCGAAACCTCCCCTCCATGAAGACCTTCCTTGCACGGACGGCTATCCTGCTTACATGCGCCCTGTTGGCAGCCCAAAGTCTGGGTTGCAGCGCTCCCCCCGCTTCTTCGCCGGCCTTGCCTTTTCCCCTGGTGACCGTAGATCCCAACGCAACGCCCACCGCCACCCCTTTCCAAGCCGCCCTGTACGCCTCGCCCACGCCGTTTCAGCCTGTCTTCCCTACCCCTACCGGCACGATCTTGCCCACGCCAACCAACTTGCCCTACGTGCCGCCTACCGCTACGCCTGACCCGCTCTTGGCGCTTCCTAGCCCTGCGCCTCTTCCAACTTTGATTGTCACCCTGCCGCCCAGTGCAACCGTGGTTGTCCCTACGCTCGACCTGGCCTTGCAATTGACCCCGGCCGCCCCGTTGGACTCCCAGGAGACGGTAGCCTTTCTCCTCATTGGCTCAGATAGACGCCCCGGCGGTTCTTTCCGTACCGATACGATGGTCATTGCCCTGCTGCGTCCTCGAGATGGGCAGGTATCGCTCATCTCCATTCCACGCGACTTGTGGGTGTACATCCCTGAGTGGGGCAATCAACGCATCAACACCGCCTACCAGCATGGGGAAATCTATGCCTATCCAGGCGGCGGCGCTGGCTTGCTCAAAGACACCATTCGCTACAACCTGGGCATCCAAATAGACCATACCGCCATGGTGGAGTTCGACGGTTTCCGGCACATCATTGATACGCTGGGAGGTATAGATGTGCCTGTCGCTTGCCCCTACACCGATTGGCGTCTGATAGATCCCTCCTACGATCCCAACCTCGAAGCCAACTGGTGGCTCTATACAGTCGGGCCAGGCCTGGTTCACATGGATGGCGACCTGGCATTGTGGTATGCCCGCTCGCGCATGAAATCCAGCGATTTCGACCGCGGCCGCCGTCAGCAGGAAGTCTTGCGGGCCATTTATGCCCGTGTCATGCAAACCAACACCATTGCACAATTGCCTGCGTTGTACGACAATCTCACGAGCATTGTCGAGACAGATTTGAGTTTAGCCGAAATGCTGCAACTGGCGTTCTACGCTCCCCAATTGTCCAACGCCGATTTCCGCAGTTACTATATTCGCCCGCCGTTGGTTACTTCCTGGGTTACGCCGGAGGGCGCCTATGTCCTTTTGCCGAATGAAGACCTCCTGTCGCAAATGCTCCAAGAGGCCATGTCGCCCTCACCGCGCGCGATCGAGAGACAGGCGCTGACCATCGAGATTCAAAACGGGACGCCTTTCGATGGCTGGGATGCGCTGGCCGCCTCGCGCTTGAATTACGCCGGTTACGAGACGCGCATCCTGCCCGCCGAGCGGCGCGATCATGCCTATTCCACCCTCATTGACCTGAACGCTGTGGTGGATACAGAGCGGAACAGCGCCCTTCTCGCGATTTTAGGCCTCTCGCCGGCCAATTTGGCCTCCATTCCCTCACCTGGCAGTCAGGTAAATTACCGACTCATCCTGGGTTACGATTATCAACCTTGTTTTTCTCCCGAACAACTTTCTCATTAGAGCAAAGGTGGACATCGCTTATGCCACAAGAGTCGAGGGACTTTCGACGCCGCATTTGACTTTGTTTTGCAAGCCCAAGTTGCGCGTAGTCATTACGCTAAACCCTACTGGCATGGTTTTCTCAAGAATGCTTCACAAAATAGCCATGTCGTTGCGAAGCGGCGATTTGTGCCGCTGAAGCAATCTCCTCAAGGTCAATTTTGTCCGTCAAACAGGAGACTGCTTCGCCAGAGAGCGGCTCGCAGCGACATTTTGAAAACAGATATATACATTTTCTTGAGGAAGCCATAACCCTACTGGCTTTTGCTCTTTGGAGTAATCCTGTCTTATGCTCGAATCTCCTGCCGCTGGAACA
>DAOUCM010000075.1:0-1763 GCA_034431895.1 Anaerolineales bacterium | reverse complement strand
GTCCGAGCGCCAGGTGCAGGTCAGCAATGTTGGGATTGATGGCGATGGCGGCCTCGTACTCGCGGATGGCTTCTTCGTAGTTGGCGGTGGCTTCGAGGATGTAGCCGCGCGCGCGGTGGCTTTCGAGTGTGTTCGGGGCCAGGTCAAGCGCCACGCGTGATTGTTCGGCGGCTTTCTCGAGGCCTTCGAAGGTGCCGGTCCCATCCAGATAGGAGTCGATGAGGATTTCGACGTAGACAGCGTGCGCCATGGCATTGTTGGGGTCGAGTTCGAGGGCGCGCTCAATAGCCGATTCGGCTGCCAGGTAATCGCCTTGAAAGTCCAATGCCCAAGCGCGCATGACGTGCGCCATGGAGTTGTTGGGTTGGAGCAAGAGGGCGTTCTCGGCGCTGGTTTGGGCGTCTTCGTAACGCCCGGCGTAGATTTGCACCCGCGCCAGCGCAACGAACAAGGTGGCGTCGTTTGGCCGCAGTCGGATGGCCTCGTTGTACGTGTCTATAGCCTGCAAGAGTTTGCCTTCAGCAAAGAGCGCTTCCGCGTCTACGGCATACGATTCGGGGTCGCGCGTAGGGGTGGCGGTCGGCACGAAGGGCTGCGGTACGGTCGGCAGGATGACGCGGTCGAGGTAGAGTCCCGCTGCGATCAAGACTACCAAGATGGCGATGCGAAACCAGTTGGGCCGCTTGCGGCGGCGGTTCATACTCCATTTGCTGCCTTTGAGATACATGCCGTCATCTTACCATTGGGAAGGAAGGCGCGCAAGCGGAGGATGAGCAGGTTCTTATCTGAATTTGGAAGCGCTCGAAGCCGGATGTGTATCGCGCGGTTGCCCAACGGCGCGCAATTCAAGCCAACCGGCAAGAAAGTCGAAGGTGCCAGTCTGCATGGATTGGTCACCGCCGTAGACGACATAGCCTGGATGGCCTATTCGGACAACGCTGGAAAACCGAAACGGTCAACTCGGTCATCAAGCGCAAGTTTAGCAATACCATCCGTTCTCGAAAAACTCAATTGCAGAACCGCGAGCCGATCATCAAAGCCTTGGTTTACAACATTCATCGCTAGTTCTTTCTATCTTTGCAACAGAGCAAAGTTTAACAAATTACTGCCGTAATCTGGCAAGATGCAACGATTAGCCGTCGTACCACCGACCTTGGGTCGGTTCGACCAGGCAGAGCCTGGTGATACGCTGTTTGCGCCTGCGCCGCTGGTGCTGGGGTCGGCTTTCAGCCGACTTTCATGCGCTCAGGCGGGGGATTGATCCCCTCGCCGGAGCCGCAAGGAAGGTTACCGAATTATTTTGGTTAAACTCCATGAACTGCGGGGGAAAAAAGTGTTCAGGAGACAAGCAACTGCGGCGCGAACCGCGTCATTTGTGCAATTCGATGCAATCCCGATTTGCGCAAACGATGCAACCTGAGCGGTAATACTATGAAACGCCAGTTCGGGATACCGCCCCAAAGGCTTTTTAGAGCCATTGTATGGGCAAAATCGAGCCTTCGGGACGGCTCGAAGGCTTATCCCGAATTCAATCAAGGGCTTTCCCCCACCGAAACCAAATTGCAATCTTCGGCCCTCTCCATTTTCTGTTAGAATTGAAGCGTGAATTCAATCGCTGCCTCTCCCGAAGAACCCATCGTCAAATTCCAGCATGTTACCTATACCCATTATGGAAAAACTGCACCCGCGCTCAGGGATGTCAATCTGACCATCCGGCGCGGTTCGTTTACGCTGCTGGTTGGGCCGTCGGGGTCGGGCAAGTC
>DAOUCM010000074.1:0-11938 GCA_034431895.1 Anaerolineales bacterium | reverse complement strand
CTCTGTGCCGCGACCTGCCTCGCGCCGACGCCGCCATGAAGCGCGGCGAGTGGCTCAAGAAAGACCTGGAGGGCGTGGAATTGCATGGCAAGACGCTTGGCATCCTCGGTGTGGGGCGCATCGGCGCAGAGGTAGCGCGCCGTGCTGCCATCTTTGGGATGAGCGTCTTGGGCTACGATCCGTTGCTGCCGCTCGAAGAGATTCGTGAGCGCGGCGCCCGGCCGGTTGCCCTTGAAGAACTATATGCCCGTTCGGATTTCATTTCGCTGCACCTGCCGCTCACAGCCGAGACGCGCTCGATGATAGATGACCAGGCTTTCGGGAGGATGAAGCGCGGCGTCCGCCTGGTGTGTGCGGCGCGCGGCGGAATCATAGACGAGGCCGCCTTGCTGTCTGCGCTCGAATCCGGTCAGGTGGCCGGCGCGGCGCTGGATGTCTTTGCGGTGGAGCCCCCTGGCGCATCCGACCTGGTCAGGCATCCGCATGTCATTGCCAGCCCGCACATTGGCGCGCAGACGAAGGAAGCCCAGGCGCGGGCCGCGGAAGACATTGCCAACGAAGTATTGGCCGCTTTGCAGGGCGCACCTCTGCGCTGGAAAGTGGCTTGAAACCCATTCTCTCTTCGAACAAGGAACCTCCATGTCTGAAAAACTTACTACCCTCAAGACCCTGTTGGCTGAAGTGGCTGATTTGGGCGCTGCCTCTGCCCTGTTGGGGTGGGACCAGCAAACCTACATGCCGCCCGGTGGAAGCGAAGCGCGCGGGCAACAACTCTCTACGCTGGGCAAGATTGCGCATGAGAAGTTTACGAGCGACGAAATGGGCGTCCTGCTTGCCGACCTGGAAAAGGAATTGGCCGGCGCCGACCCCGATTCGGATGAAGTGCGCCTGCTCAAGGTGACTCGCCATCAATACGATCGGGCAACGCGCGTACCGTCGGACTTCGTGGCCGAGTTTGCCCTGGTTACCAGCAAAGCCTTCGAAGCCTGGGTAGAAGCCAAAGGCAAATCCGATTTTGCCATTTTCCGCCCGCATTTGGAGAAGATCATCGAACTGAACCAGCGGTATGTGTCCTTCTTCCCCCCGGCCGATCACCCTTACGACGTTCTGCTCGATCAATACGAGCGCGGCATGAAGACTGCCGAGGTGAAGGCCATCTTCGACGTTCTGCGTCCGCAGCAAGTGGAATTGTTGCGCGCCATTTCCGCCAGGCCGCAGGTGGACGATTCTTTCTTGAAACAACCCTTCGACGAACAGAAGCAATGGGATTTTGGCGTGCAGGTCATTACCGCCTTTGGCTATGATTGGAAGCGCGGCCGTCAGGATAAATCGGCGCACCCCTTTACCACCGGATTTGGCATGGACGACGTGCGCATTACCACCCGCTTCGAGCCAGACAACCCCACCGCCTCGTTGTTCAGCACCATGCACGAAGCCGGTCACGCCCTGTATGAATTGGGCGGCAACCCGGCCTATGCGCGCTCGCCTCTGGCAAACGCCGCCTCGCTGGCCGTGCATGAGTCGCAATCGCGGCTGTGGGAAAACCTGGTTGGCCGCTCCTTGCCTTTTTGGGAACATTTCTATCCCCACTACCAAAAACTCTTCTCGCAGGCGCTGGGAAACGTGGACTTGCACTCTTTCTACAAAGCCATCAACAAAGTCCAACCGTCCTTCATCCGCGTCAACGCCGACGAGGCCACCTACAACCTTCACATCATGCTGCGTCTCGAGCTGGAGATTGCCATGCTCGAAGGCGCGGTTCGCGTCGCAGACTTGCCCGAAGTGTGGAACAGCAAGATGAAGGAATACCTGGGCATCGTGCCGCCCAATGACGCCAAGGGCGTTTTGCAAGACGTTCACTGGTCGGGCGGGATGCTGGGCTATTTCTCCACCTATGCGTTGGGCAACCTGATTTCTGTCCAACTGTGGAAGAAAATCGAAGGCGATATACCCGACCTCGAAGACCAGATTCGTCAAGGTAAGTTCGATGCCCTGCTTGGCTGGCTGCGCGAAAAAATTCACCGCTACGGCAGCAAATACGAACCGCAGGAATTGGTCTTGCGCGCCACCGGCTCCAAGATCGACCCGGCGCCCTATCTCGGCTACCTTCGACAGAAATATGGTGCGATTTACGGACTATAAACATGTAGCGTATAGACTTGCGCTGTATGCGCTGCTCGCGTCTCTCTCTGGACTTGTGGCTGCGTGCGTTTCCCCGGGCGTTCCACCGGCCCCCACGCCTTTTCCAGCAGATTATTTCCCCACAGTGGTGGTGATGACTGCCCAGGCGGCCATGGCTACCTCGCTGGCCGGCACCCCCAGCGCCACGCCAAGCGAGACGCCGACGCCGACCGAAACGCCTGTCCCTCCTACGCCGACTCCCACCGACACGCTCACGCCTGCGCCCGCCGCTCGCGAGGCGCAAATCCAAATTCAATCGCCGGGGCCGATGTCGAAGGTGACCTCGCCCTTTCATTTGCGGATGCAGATGGTGGCGGGCGAGAGTCGTCTGGTGCAGTTCGAATTGCAGGGTGAAGACGGCCGCACCTTGTTCAGCAAATTGGAGCGCGTGCCAAACAACGGAGATGTATATTTCTCGTTCAAGATTCCCTTCGAGATTCGCGCAGCAGCCGAAATTGGGCGGTTGACCGTCAGCACCCGCGATGGGCTGGGCCGCCTTCAATCGCTGGCAACGCAACATTTATGGCTGTTGTCGGTGGGGAATGACGAGATTACCCCGCCCGGCGATTTGCTAGAGCGCGTGGTGCTGTACGAACCTCGTCCCAGGGATACTCCTACCGGGGGCGTCTTGCAGGTGGAAGGACGCTTCCGGCCGTGTAACGACCAATTGGTTTACCTGGAGTTGCTCGACGAACAGGGCAAAACCATCGGTTTGCGCGAGTTGGACTTCGTTGGCACGGACGAGCAGCCTTTTTCGACCACTCTGCCTTACAAAATCAGCCAGCCTGTCCAGGCGCGCCTGGTGTTGCGCCAGGCAGATGATCGCATGGAGGGGCTGGCCTATTGGTATAGCATGGAAATTACACTCAACCCTTGACGAATTCGAAAAAATGCCTATAATCGGGCGAAATTAGAAAAAACATGCATACCTCACTGTTCACCCTCGTCCTTATCGCCATTATTTTGGTCCTTATTCTTAAGGACCTCTTTGTGGTTAGGACGGTACCGGTGAGCGTAGAATAGCACGCACCTGCTCCAAGAAAGATGAGAGCCGCCTGACCACACAGGGCGGCTCTTTTCTTATATCTGTTTCCAGGATGTACTATGCGTTCCGATACAGTCAAAAAAGGGTTCGACAAGGCGCCCCATCGCGCCCTATTGCGCGCCACCGGTTTGAAAGACGCGGATTTCGACAAACCGTTCATCGCCATCGTCAATTCGTATGTAGACGTGGTGCCGGGGCATGTCCATTTGCAAGAGTTCGGCAAACTGGTCAAGGAAGCGGTGCGGGCGGCCGGCGGGGTGCCGTTCGAGTTCAATACCATCGGCGTAGATGACGGCATCGCCATGGGCCATGCCGGGATGAAGTACTCGCTTCCTTCGCGGGAACTGATTGCTGATTCGGTCGAGACCATGATGGAGGCGCATCGCTTCGACGCCATGGTTTGCATTCCCAATTGCGACAAGATCGTGCCGGGCATGATGATGGCGGCCATGCGCGTCAATGTGCCGACCATTTTCGTCAGCGGCGGCCCCATGGCGGCGGGAAAAACGCCCGAAGGCGAGACGATTGACCTGATTTCGGTGTTCGAGGGGGTGGGGGCGTACTCGGCGGGAAAAATAGACCAGGCGCGTCTGACCACCCTGGAGCAGTTTGCCTGCCCTTCATGTGGGTCTTGCTCGGGGATGTTCACGGCCAACTCGATGAACTGCTTGATGGAAGCGCTGGGGCTGGCGCTGCCCTTCAATGGGACGGCCTTGGCGAAGACGCCGGAGCGCGAAGCGCTGGCAAAACGCGCTGCCGAACAAATATTCATCTTGCTGGAACGCGACCTCAAACCGCGCGATATTGTCACTGCCGAAGCGCTCGATGATGCTTTTGCGCTCGATATGGCCATGGGCGGTTCGACCAACACGGTGCTGCATACCCTGGCGCTGGCAAACGAAGCGGGCGTGGATTATCCGCTGGCGCGCATCAACGCCGTGGCCGAGAAAGTGCCGCATCTGTGCAAGGTCAGCCCATCGGGCAAGTGGCACATGGAAGATGTCCATCGGGCAGGCGGCATCCCGGCGATTTTGAACGAAGTGCAGCGCGGGACCGGGATGCTGCATTTCGACCGCATGACGGTCAGTGGAACTACGTTGGGGGAAGCGATCAAAGGTTGTGAAATCAAGGACGATGAAGTGATTCGCCGTTATGAAAACGCCCACTCCAAGCGCGGCGGGCTGGCGATTTTATTCGGCAACCTGGCTCCTAACGGCGCCGTGGTCAAGGTGGGCGGCGTGAGCGCCGAGATGATGAAGTTCTCTGGCCCGGCGCGTGTCTATGAATCGCAGGACGAGGCGTTGGCGGGCATCCTGGCGGGCGAAGTGCAGGCCGGCGAGGTGGTCGTCATCCGCTACGAGGGGCCGAAGGGCGGGCCGGGGATGCAGGAGATGCTCTCGCCCACCTCGGCCATCATGGGGCAGGGCCTGGGCGACAAGGTGGCGCTCGTCACCGACGGTCGCTTTAGCGGCGGGACGCGCGGGGCCTGCATCGGGCATGTTTCGCCAGAAGCGGCAGCGGGCGGGCCGATTGCCGCACTCCAGCCTGGGGACGTGATCGAGATTGATTTAACGGCGCGCAGGCTCGAGGTCCGTTTGAGCGAAGCGGAAATCCGCCGACGCCTGGCAGCGCTGCCTCCTTTCCAGTCCAAGGCGCAAAGTAAATGGTTGAAGCGGTATTCGTATTTCGTGACCAGTGCCGACACGGGTGCGGTTTTGAAGGAAGTTTGAAGCGACGAAAGGAACTGTCCAATGAAATTATCAGGTGCAGAAATCTTATGGGAATGTTTGACGCGCGAAGGCGTGGAGGTTGTGTTTGGCTACCCAGGCGGGGCCAACATGCCGATTTACGACGCCATGCTCAATTATCCCGTCCATCATGTGTTGGTGCGGCATGAACAGGGCGCGGCACACATGGCCGATGGTTATGCGCGCGCTTCTGGGCGGGTTGGCGTGGCGATGGCGACCTCTGGACCGGGCGCGACCAACCTGGTGACCGGCATTGCGACGGCGATGATGGATTCCTCGCCGGTGGTGTTCATTACCGGCCAGGTGGCCGCGCATCTCATCGGCGGCGATGCTTTTCAGGAAACCGATGTGACGGGCATTACCCTGCCGATTACCAAACACAATTACCTCGTCACGCGCGCTGACGAGATTGCCCAAACAGTGCGCGAAGCCTTTTATATCGCCCGCAGCGGACGCCCCGGCCCGGTGCTGATTGATATTTGCAAGAACGCGCAAATCGAAAAGGCCGAGTTCGTGTATCCAGAGGAAGTGAAATTGCCCGGCTATCAGCCACCTTCGCACGCGCCCGAAGTTGACTTACAAGCGGCGGCGGCGTTGATTGCCGAGGCCAAGCGGCCGGTCATCTTGTGCGGGCATGGCGTTTTGATGTCGGGTGCAGAGGAAGTTTTGCAGCATTTTGCCATCAAGACCCAAACCCCGGTAGCCATGACCTTGCTTGGGCTGGGCGCCTTCCCGGCCTCCCATCCGCTCAGTTTGGGGATGATGGGGATGCACGGCGAAGCCCATTGCAACCTGGCTATCCAGAACGCCGACCTTCTTCTGGCTTTTGGGATGCGCTTCGACGATCGCGTGACCGGCACGCTGAGCTCTTATGCGCCGAAGGCCAAGAAGATTCATATCGAAATTGATCCCTCGGAAGTTCACAAGAACGTTCCGGTGGACGTGCCGCTGGTGGGCGACTTGAAGACGGTGCTGACCGATTTGCTGCCGCTGGTGGATGAAAACGATCACGATGATTGGCTGCGGCAGATTGCCGATTGGAAGGCGGAGGGCGATGCGCGCAGCATCATGAATTGGCCGCAAGATGGCAAGTTGCACGTCTCGCACCTGGTGCATGATTTATGGGAGGCGACGGCCGGCAGCGCCATTGTGACCACCGATGTCGGTCAGCATCAGATGTGGACGGCGCAATACTATTTTATGGACCAACCCCGGCGCTGGATTTCCTCTGGCGGGGCCGGCACGATGGGCTTTGGCTTGCCCTCGGCTATTGGAGCCTGGTTTGCCCACAAGGACGAGGAAGTCTGGACGGTGGTGGGTGATGGCGGCTTCCAGATGACCCAGGCCGAGTTGTCTACGGCCGTTCAAGAGGGCGCCAACGTCAAGATCGCCATCATGAACAACAATTTTTTGGGCATGGTGCGTCAGTGGCAGGAATTCTTCTTCGAGAAGCGTTATTCGGCGGTCAACATGCGCACGCCCGATTTCGTGAAAATCGCCGAGGCGCACGGCGTTCCGGCCCGCTTGGTGACCAAGCCCGAAGAGGTGAAAGCGGCGATTGCCTTTGCCCGCCAGACACCCGGGCCGGTGTTGCTCGAGTTCCGCGTGGAGAAGGAGGAAGCCGTGTACCCGATGGTGCCGGCCGGGGCGGCGCTGGATCAAATGCTGCGGCGTCCGGTGCGTCAGGATGCTGCATGAAAGGATAAGGAGAGAACTATGCAATACACCTTTATCGCTCTGGTCGAAGATAAACCCGGCGTGTTGAATCGTGTGGCTTCGCTGTTTCGCCGCCGTAACTTCAACATCGAGTCGCTGGCGGTAGGGCGCACCGAAAGACCGGGCATCTCGCGCATGACCATTGTGACCGAGTGCGCCAACGACCTGGATGCGCACAAGATTGAGGCCAACCTGTACAAATTGGTCAATGTGATTGACGTGCAGGATGTCTCACGCCAGCCGGCAGTTACCCGCGATCTGGCGCTGATCAAGGTCAAGGCAAAGCCCGAACAACGCGCCGAAATCAACAACCTGGCGGCGATTTTCCGCGCCCGCATCGTGGACGTGGCGCCCGATTCGGTCATTGTCGAAGTTACCGGCACCGAAGACAAAATCGAGGGCATGGTCGAGTTGCTGCGACCGATTGGCATCCTCGAAATGGTGCGCACCGGGCAGGTTGCCATGACGCGCGGCGAACACGCCGGCATCCGCCGCACGCCGGGCGCCAACGGCAATGGCTGGCATCTTCACCCAGCGGCCGCTCTGGCAGAGTATTGACAACTACTCACTACTCACTACTCTCTACTCTCTACTCTCTACTTACAGGAGCAAAAACATGGCACAAATCAATTTTGGCGGCGTCGTGGAAGAAGTCGTCACCCGCGAAGAGTTTCCGCTGGAAAAAGCACGCGAAGTGCTGAAAAACGAAGTCGTGGCGGTTTTGGGCTACGGCGTGCAGGGCCCGGCGCAAGCCATGAACATGCGTGACAACGGCATTCACGTCATTGTCGGACAGCGGCAAGGCACCAAGAATTGGGACAAAGCCCTGGCCGACGGCTGGGTACCGGGCGAAACGCTCTTTTCTGTCGAAGAAGCCGCCGAGCGCGGCACGGTGATTCAGTACCTGCTCTCGGATGCCGGTCAGCGCGACAATTGGCCGAAGATTGTCGAATGCCTGAACGAGGGCGATATGCTGTACTTCTCGCATGGCTTTTCTATCACCTACAAAGACCAGACCGGCGTCGTCCCGCCGCCGCATGTGGACGTGGCCCTGGTTGCTCCCAAAGGCTCCGGTACCAGCGTGCGGCGCAACTTTTTGGCCGGCAGCGGCATCAATGCCAGTTACGCTGTCTATCAGGATGCGACCGGCCGCGCCGAGGAACGCACCATCGCGCTCGGCATTGCAATTGGGGCCGGGTATCTCTTTCCAACCACCTTCGAGAAGGAAGTCTATTCTGACTTGACGGGTGAGCGCGGCATCTTGATGGGCGCCCTGGCGGGAGTGATTGAGGCCCAGTACAACGAATTGCGCAAGCACGGTCACAGCCCATCCGAAGCCTTCAACGAGACCGTCGAGGAACTGACGCAGTCGCTCATCCGCCTGGTCGGTGAAAACGGCATGGATTGGATGTATGCCAATTGCTCTACCACCGCTCAGCGCGGCGCATTGGACTGGAAGGATCGCTTCCGCGATGCAGTCGCTCCGGTCTTTGCCCATCTCTACCAAAGCGTGGTCAGCGGCGAAGAGACCCGCATCGTGCTGGAAAAGAATTCTGACCCCCATTACCGCCAAAACCTGGAAGCGGAACTGCGGGCCATGCGCGAATCGGAGATGTGGCAGGCCGGCGCCGCGGTGCGCGCCTTGAGGCCGGAAAATTGGAAGAAAGAGGAGTAGAGAATAGAGAATAGAGAGTAGAGAGTAGAAAGTAGAAAGTAGTGATCACTCGCCATTTTTCACTCTCTCGTCTCTGCTCTCATAAGAAGGAGACTGTATGGTTAGCAATTACGTCAAAATTTTCGACACAACGTTGAGAGACGGCGAACAATCGCCTGGCGCGACCATGACCTCAGCCGAGAAACTGGAGGTGGCCCGCGCCCTGGCACGCCTGGGCGTGGACATCATCGAGGCCGGCTTTCCGGCCGCCTCGCCCGACGACCTGGAAGCCGTGCGACGCATTGCGCTGGAGGTCGGCAATCCGCCCAAGGGCGAGGAGCAGGTCAAAGTCCCGGTGATATGCGGCCTGGCGCGCGCCACCAAGAGCGACATTGACAAGGCATGGGAAGCGGTCAAAGGCGCGCGGCATCCCCGCATCCACACCTTCCTGGCTACTTCCGAAATCCACATGAAGCACAAACTCAACATGGACCGCGAGCAGGTGGTCGAGCGGGTGGCCGAGATGGTGGCTTACGCCCGCAGTTTGTGCGAGGACGTGGAGTTCAGCCCCGAAGACGCCGGGCGATCGGACCCGCAGTTCCTGTACCTCGTTTTGGGCGAGGCCATCAAGGCCGGCGCCACCACCCTCAATATCCCCGATACGGTGGGCTATACCACGCCGGACGAATTTGGCGCGCTGATTGCTGGCATCATTGCCCACACGCCCGGAATGCACGAGGGCATTACGATTTCGGTGCATACCCACGACGACCTGGGGCTGGCAACCGCCAACGCGCTGGCGGGCATCCGCGCGGGGGCGCGTCAAGCCGAAGTGACCATCAACGGCATCGGTGAGCGCGCTGGCAATACCTCGCTCGAAGAAGTCGTCATGGCGCTCAAGACTCGCCACCCGGTCTTTGGGTTGGAGACCGGCATAGACACCACCCAAATTGCCCGCCTCAGCAAACTGGTGAGCAATTACACCGGCATCCCCGTTCAGCCCAACAAAGCCATCGTCGGCGCCAACGCCTTTGCGCACGAGGCCGGCATCCATCAGGACGGGATGCTCAAAAATCAAATGACTTACGAAATCATGCGCCCCGAAGATGTGGGCGTCAGCCAGAGCAACCTGGTGTTGGGCAAACACTCTGGCCGCCATGCTTTTCGCGCCCGCCTGGCGAGCATGGGACACGCCTTGAGCGAAGCGGAACTCGACCAGGCCTTTGCCCGTTTCAAGGAACTGGCCGACCGCAAGAAGACCATCACCGACCTCGACCTGGAGGCTTTGGTGGCCGACGAGTTCTACCAGCCGCGCCCGGTCTACACGCTCGACGGTTTACAAGTTACCTGTGGAACGATTGGCATGCCCACCGCTACGGTGCGGCTCAAAGGCCCGGATGGCGCCGTTCTGGTCTATGCCGCCATGGGCACCGGGCCGGTGGATGCCACCTACAAAGCCATAGACGCCCTCGTCAAGATGCCTTGTAAATTGCTCGAGTTCAACGTTCACGCCGTCACCGAAGGCATAGACGCGCTGGGCGAGGTCACCGTCCGCGTTCAGGGTGAGGACGGCCTGCATACGATGGATGCGCAGTCCGAGACCGTTTTTTCGCGCGTCTTTGGCGGGCATGGCGCCGACACCGACATCATCGTTGCCAGCGCCAAGGCCTACATCAACGCCCTGAACAAACTCATCGTTTCTCGAACCGAAACCCAAGCCGCCCAGAATGACTACGGCGTCATGCTGGTTGGATAAGTTGTAGGGCAGGTCTTAGACCTGCCCCACCAAAAGGTCTTAGACCTGCCCTACCAAAAGGAGAAATTGCCATGTCTACCTCTACAGACAATCCAAACGTTTCCGAAGCCCCGCTGTTCGACCCCTTCCCCGAGCCGAATACCATGCCTTCGGGCTGGGACCTGGCCGCTCTGCCCGACCCGCAGCCTGCTTCCGTTTCATCGGCCGGCGACTCGGCTGAGGCCTGATCCCTGGCCACTGCTCACTGCTCACTGAACACTGATTACTGATCACTGAACACTGGAACCCCCATGCCCAAAACCCTCTTCCAAAAAGTCTGGGATGCGCATGTCGTCGTCCAACAACCCGACTCCCCGGCTGTTTTGTACATTGACCTTCACCTCGTTCATGAGGTGACCTCGCCGCAGGCTTTTGCCGCTTTGCGTCAGCGCGGGCTGAAGGTCCGCCGCCCCGACAAGACCTTTGCCACGATGGATCACTCCACGCCCACGCACGATCTTTCCCTGCCGATGGCCGACCCGATTGCCGAGGCCCAGATCCGCCAGATGGAGAAGAACGCCGCCGAGTTTGGCATCCCGCTTTACGGATTGGACAGCCCCAAGCGCGGCATCGTCCACGTCATCGGCCCGGAACTGGGATTGACCCAGCCCGGCATGACCATCGTGTGCGGCGACAGTCACACCGCCACACACGGCGCGTTCGGCGCGCTGGCCTTTGGCATCGGCACGAGCGAGGTCGAGCATGTGCTGGCCACCCAATGCCTGCTCCAGCGCAAGCCCAAAACGTGCGAAGTGCGCGTGGACGGTAGATTGGCGCGCGGCGTGACCGCCAAGGACCTCATCCTGGCGCTCATTGCCCAAATAGGCGTCGGCGGCGGTACAGGGCATGTCTTCGAATATACCGGTCAGGCCATTCGTGCGCTCTCGATGGAAGAACGCATGACGGTTTGTAACATGTCCATCGAAGGCGGAGCGCGGGCGGGCATGGTTGCCCCGGATGACACTACTTTCGAATACCTGGCCGGGCGGGAGTTTGCGCCCCAAGGCGCCGAGTGGGAGCGGGCGCTGGCGCGCTGGAAATCCCTGCCCAGCGACGAAGGCGCTGTTTACGACAAAACCATTACGCTGGACGCTTCTGCCCTCGAGCCGATGATTACCTACGGCACCAATCCCGGCATGGGCATGAAGATCACGGAACGCATCCCCGACCCGGCTTCGTATGGCGACGCCTCCCAGAGAGCCGCCCTCGAAAAGGCGCTGGCCTACATGGATTTGCGCCCCGGCCAGCCGCTGCTCGGTCACAAAGTGGATGTGGTCTTCATCGGCAGTTGCACCAATTCGCGCCTCTCCGACCTGCGTCAGGCGGCCTCCGTTTTGAAGGGCCGCAAAGTGGCCGATGGCGTGCGCGTCATGGTCGTGCCTGGCTCACAGCAGGTCAAGCAGCAAGCCGAAGCCGAGGGCCTGCACAAGGTTTTCAAAGAAGCCGGCGCCGACTGGCGCGAGGCTGGCTGTTCGATGTGCTTGGCGATGAACGGCGATCAACTCGAACCCGGTCAATACGCCGTCAGCACCAGCAACCGCAACTTCGAAGGCCGCCAGGGCAAGGGCGGGCGCACCTTTTTGGCCTCGCCGTTGACCGCAGCGGCGGCGGCGATCGAGGGCGTTGTGGCTGATGCGCGCAAGTTTTTGTCGGAAGTAGGTACGTAGTTTGACAATGTCACATTTTCGCATAGTTGTCATTGCGAGGAGCGTTCTTTGCGACGAAGCAATCTCCTGGCAGACCGGGAGACTGCTTCGCTATCGCTCGCAGTGACAAAAAACATAGCGTTTTTAGAACAA
>DAOUCM010000073.1:0-9095 GCA_034431895.1 Anaerolineales bacterium | reverse complement strand
TCCCCTTTTTCGAAGATTGGGCATCCTTGATGAAGCAGATAGGATGACTCCGTTTTAGAAAACGGCGCCCTTCTCTACCCTCCTATCTGCTTGAGATACTCCCGAATTGCCAGCGCCGCTGAAGCCCCCTCCCCGGCGGCTGAAGCGGCTTGTTTGGTCGAACCGGCGCGCACGTCTCCAGCGGCGAATACGCCCGGCATACTGCTCATCATGTGTCGAGTCTGGACAAAGCCGCCTGCATCCAGTTCGGCCTTGCCTTTTACCAGCGCGCTATTAGGTGTCAGGCCGATGAACACGAACACCCCGTCATAATGCCACTCCTTCTGTTCGCCTGTGGCGCGGTCTTCCACAATGACGGCTTCCAGACGATGTTTGCCGCGCAATTCCTTGACCGCATGATTGACCGTCACGCTCATGTTTTCCTTAGCACGTACCTTATCTTGCAGGATTTTACTGGCTTTCACCTCGGGTAGAAACTCCACGATGTCCACCTGCCGGGCAAATTTTGTCAAAAACAGACCTTCCTCGAAGCCGCTGTTCCCGCCGCCTACCACCAGCACGCGCTTGCCTTTGTAAAACGCCCCGTCGCAAGTGGCGCAAAAATGGACGCTGCTTCCAATCAAGTCCTCCTCACCTGGCACACCTAATCGCCGGTAACTGGCGCCGGTAGCCAGCAGGGCCGCTTTGGCGCCGTAGGCTTCGCTGTCGCCGGTTGTGACACACAAATATTGCCCCTCGCGGTTGAGTTCGGTTACCTCCTGCGCCTGCAAAATTTCCACGCCAAATTTGCGCGCTTGCCGGCCCAAACGCTCGGCAAACTCTGCCCCTGAAATACCCTCATCGAAGCCTGGAAAATTTTCGATAGACTGAGTCATGCCGGCCTGACCGCCTAGCCCGCCCTTTTCGATGACCAGCGTATCCAGCCCCTCGCGTGCTAGATACAGCGCCGCCGTCAGCCCCGCTGGGCCGCTGCCAATCACGATCACGTCATAGAACTTGCGCTGCGCCCGGGTTTGCAGCCCTAGTTTCTTTGCCAATGCTGCATTGGATGGCTCGACCAGGATTTCGCCGTCCGGGAAAATAATAGTGGGAATACTGCGCATCCCATTGTTGATTTGCTCGACAAAAGCCATGGCGCGTTCGTCTTGCTCGATATCCACATTGAGATATGGCACGCGCTGTTCTCCGAAGAATTGCTTGGCGCGTTTGCAGTCTGGACACCACACCGCGCTATACACCACAATCCCTGACGGTTTGCGGTTGTAAAGGTCGCTCATGTTACCTCCTGGGATGAAATTACCTTCTTGATTGATGCGCAGGCAGATGGCTTTCTTACGGAAGGGAGACCGCCCGCTTCTTCCTCAGCCTGAACCTGCCTCCGTTAACCAGGCGCGGACATACGCCTCGACCGCTTCCGCTGCCCCCTCTGCCCCGGCCTCGAACCACGCAATAGACGGATCGTCTTCCTTGAACCAATTAGCCTGCCGCCGCACGAAGACGCGCGTCAATCGGCGCATCTGGGCTTTGGCTGCCTCGATGCTTATCTTGCCCAATACAACGGCTGCCGCTTCGCGGTATCCAATGGCTGACAAACTTGGCAGGGAAGGGGAATATCCCTGCGCAAGCAGCCCGCGTACCTCGTCCAGCAACCCGGCTGCAAACATGCTCTCGATGCGCTCGTCTATGCGCCGATATAATTCAGCGCGCGGACGTTTCAACCCAATCGTCAACAAACGATAGGGCGAGTCTCTGCGCCGCCGCTGTTCCGAAAAACGTTGACCGGTTGTCAGGATGACCTCCAGCGCGCGGACGGTGCGGCGTTCGTTTCGTGGATCGATCTTCTGGGCTGCCTGCGCATCGAGCAGATACAGTTTTTCGTGTAACCACGCACCTCCTCTCTCTTCTTTCATCTTTTCTAGCGCCTGTCGCAAGCGTAGGTCGGGCGCAACTTCCGGCGGTGTCCAGTTTTCGGTCACGGCGCGAAGGTATTGCCCTGTACCTCCCACCAAAAAGGGCAGTTTGCCGCGCGCGTGGATGGCGGCAATGGCTTCCCAAGCCGCCTTCTGAAAAAGCGCCAGCGACCAGGTTTCATCGGGGTTGGCTACGTCAATCAAGTGATGAGGGATGCGCGCGCGCTCGGCGGGCGTGGGCTTGGCGGTGCCGATGTCCATGCCGCGATAAAAAAGCCGCGAGTCGGCGCTCACGATCTCCCCTTCCAGCCGCTCGGCTAATCGGATGGCCAGGTCTGTTTTGCCCACCGCGGTCGGCCCCACCAAAAGAACCAGAGGTGGCTTGCTCATCTACTCACCTGCAATTTGTAGCGTTGATGAGGGGACAGTCGCGTTCTTGCCTGGCGGGTCCTTGATTACAAAGGTCAACATCGCGGCCATCAACATTCCGCACGCAATCGAGACGATGAACGTAGCCTGGAAGCCAACGGTATCCGCCAGCCAGCCCCCCAGTACCGGCGCCAGTATGGTCGCTGGCGCCGTCAGTGTGCTGGAGAGACCGATGTAATAAGGACGTTCTGCCTCGTTTCCAAAGCGCACCGTCAGCGGCAGGGGAATCGTCCAGATGGCTACAATGGCAACACTGGTCAGCAGGAAACTGGCATACAACCAATGCGCGGAGGGCGCTATCAGTGCAATCATCGCGCTGGCAGAGGCCGCCAGTCCGCCCGCCGCCATCACTACCCGCGGACTCCAGTAGTCGGCCAGCCGCCCCATCACCAGGCTAGACAGGATCGAAAAGAACATGTAAGCGCCCGTCAGCAGGCCGGCTTCGGTTTCACTGATACCAAATGTCCACACGGCGTAGACGATGTAAAAGGAAAAGGCTACGGCGGCAAATTGGCTCAAGGAACGCAATACCAGGAAAGAAACGAAATTCGTGTTGCTCCTCAGAATGTGCCACGATTCTTGCCAGATTCTGCCGGCTTTGTCTTCGGCAAGGTGCGCCACGCCTTCCGCTTCGCGCGTTAGAGACAGGAACACGAAGGAAATGGTCAGCGCTGCACTGGCCGCCAGGAAACACAGCGTAAAATCCAACGGCCCCTCCAACCCATCTAAAATCAGCCCGGCAGCAATGGCCGAAAGCCCTTCCAACCCGGTGAATGCTGCCGCTTGGGCGCCGAAGAACGTCCCATGCAGGCGCGTGGGGATGATTTTGGAGATCAAACTGGTCCAGGCGTTGGCTGCCAGTCCGCCCCCAAATCCTTGCCAGATGAGCAGGAGGAAGGTGAGGATGAGCGCGTTCTTCGTCTCCAACTGAGGCAGAAACCAGGCCACAGCCGCCAACCCCAAAAAAGGCAGGCGCTCCTGGACGGTCGTCCACAGCACCAAAGGCTTGATGCGTTTCGCGCGCGATACCCAGCCGGCAGTCAGCAACTGTGGAAATTGCCAGCCAGCATTGTGGATGGCTGGCACCAGTCCAATCAGCAGGGCCGAGTCCGTCAATTGAGAAACAAAGAGCGGGATGATGGTAACGAACGAAGCAAATCCCAGTCCCAATCCAAAAAAGCCGCCATCCAGCAGGTTGACGGTCAAGTTGAAGCGTAAGTTGCGCTCGATGGAAGAGTCGTCGAAAGAGAGATGTGACATAACCTGGATTGTACCCTGCTGCACGACCTCTTGACAATCTGTAAATCATCTTTATAATAATAAACGAACGTTCGTTCGTAAATCAGGATGCACAATGACAGAAGAAGCGCTATCCAAGGGCGAGCGCACTCGCCGCGCCATCGCAAAAGCCGCGCTCGAATTGTTTTTACAGCATGGCTATCATGCTACCTCTATGCGCCAGATTGCAGAACGCGCCGGCATCGCTCTCAGCGGCATCTACAATCATTTTTCCAGTAAAGATGAAATCTTCCAGGAACTCATTATTGTCGAGCATCCTTATCAGAAAATTTTGCCTCTCATTCGCAACGTACCGGGTGACTCTACGGAAGAGTTCGTACAGAATTCAGCCCGCGCGGTGCAGGAAGAAATGGGGCGAAATCCCGATTTCATCAAATTGATGTTCATCGAAATCGTAGAATTTCATGGCAAGCATTTCCCCAAGTTATATGAGACCATCTTTCCACAAATCTTGCCCCTCTTGCAGCGTTTTGCCGCCCCCGGCAGCGGCGTGCGGGAAATACCCCTGCCGCGCTTGATACGCGCCTTTATGGGCAGCATTATTGCCTTCTATGCTACCGAATTTTTGATGTCTCAGCCCACCCTGCCTTCTGAATTGCGCGCCATGCGGCTGGAAGATTTTATGGATATTTTCTTGTTTGGAATCCTGAAACGCGAGTAGAACAAATCTCGGCTTGTTTTTGACTTTGAACCTCATTTGGAGCGCCTATGAACTCACGCTTGTCGTCCATCATTCGCAAGGAATTCATCCAGATTTTTCGCGACAGCCGTACCTTGATTCTCATTCTGGTCATTCCCATCATGCAATTGTTCTTGTTGGGATACGCCGCCACCAACGATGTGCGCAACGTCCCTTTGGCTGTCTTGGACCGCAGCCGCAGCCCCGAATCGCGCGCCTTGCTGGATGCATATCGCGCCGCCGATTACTTCCGCATTGCTTACACGGTTGATTCCGAGGCCGACATCGAGGCCCTCATCGCTGGCGGCAGAGCGCGCGCAGCCGTCATCATCCCGCCCGATTATGCAGAACGGTTGAACGAAGGCAACGCTCAAGTAGCCTTCATTCTGGATGGCTCCGACCCTACCAGCGCCTCCACCGCTCTTTCGGCGGCGCAACTCATCAGCCAATATCATTCCACCGATATACTCGCTCAGCGATTTGCCCGCACCGGACTTAACCTGCAAGTCAAACCGCCGCTGGAAGTCCGCACCACCGTTTGGTACAACCCCGACCTGGTCAGCGCCTACTTCATGATTCCGGGCGTAATAGGCATGATTTTGTATGCCATTGCCGCTGTTCTCACCGCTACCTCGATTGTGCGTGAACGTGAGCGCGGCACGATCGAGCAACTCATCGTCACGCCTATTCGTCCATGGGAATTGATTGTTGGAAAATTGACGCCCTATGTCATCCTGGGCTTTTTGAACACCATCGAGGTGCTGGCCGTTGGGCATTGGTGGTTTGGGGTGCCTATTCGTGGCGACCTGGGCCTCATCTTTCTGATGTCGGGCATTTTCCTGGTCACCGGTTTGGGCATTGGCCTGTTTGCTTCTACCATCGCCAACACCCAGCAAGAAGCCATGCTTACCGTCTGGATGACGCTTTTGCCGAGCATCTTTCTTTCGGGTTTCTTCTTCCCATTGGAAGCCATGCCTGCTTTCCTGCAATGGTTATCTTATCTGATGCCTTTGCGTTATTACCTGGTCATCATCCGTTCGCTGTTGCTCAAGGATGTCAATCTTGGAATGATTCGGATGGATGTAATTGCAATGACTCTTTTTGCGGTTGGCATCATGACCGCCGCCGCACTGCGATTCCGCAAGCGACTCGATTAATTCCCACCCCCAAAGGTTTACGAGGCCTTTGGGTTTACCAAGGAGATTTTCCATGAACCACAAACGCCCGCCGCTTCCTGTGATTCTTGTCATTCTGTTGGTTCTTGCCGTCAGCCTCTATTTCATCGTTAGCCAAAGCCTAAAAGAACGCGATGGCGCGCTGACCGCTTCTGGAAGTATCGAAGCCGTACAGGTGGACATTGCCCCCGAGCTCTCTGGAAAAGTGTTGGAGGTCTTGGTCGAGGAAGGCCAATCGGTTGTGAAGGATGCCGCGCTTCTTCGCCTGGACCCCAGCCTGCTGGCCGCGCAACAGGCCGTTGCCGCCGCCCAGGTGGACTCTGCCAGGGCCGCCCTGGCCTCTGCCCAAACCAACTATGACCTGGCGGTACAGAATGCGCTTGCCCAGCAACAGGCTTTGCAAGCCCGCGATTGGCGTTTTTCGGCGCCCGACGAGTTCAACCAGCCAGCCTGGTACTTCGATGCGGGTGAGCAATTGACCTCTGCCCAAGCCGAAGTAGAGGCTGCCAAGGGCGCTCTCGAGGCCGCACAGGCCAATCTTGCCAAAGTTCTTGCAGACCTGAACAACGCCGACCTGATCGCCGCCGAGCAGCGTCTTTCCAATGCGCGCGCTGCTTTTCTGGTTGCCGATACGGTCAAGACCAACGCCGATTACGCTGCCGAAGGCGGCCTGCTCCAAAAAGCCGCTGACGATGCCTATAACCAGGCCTTGGATGAATTGCGCGCTGCCCAGGATGCTTATAATGCCATGCTCGATACACAGGCAAAAAAGGACGTGGAACGTGCGCGCGGGGAAGTGATCGTTGCTCGGCAGCGCTATGATGCGGCCTATGCCCGCTATGTTTCCTTGCAAACGGGGTTGAACTCTCCCTCGGTTGTGGTGGCTCAAAAGGCGCTCGATCAGGCCAGAACTGCCCTTGCCCAAGCCGAAGCCAACCTGGCCTTGCTTGATACACAGATTGCCAAATTGACCCTTTCTGCCCCCATGGACGGTGTGATCTTGACCCGCAACGTGGAACCCGGCGAGTTCGTCCAGCCCGGCTCGACGGTCTTCGTCCTCGGTCAGTTGCAGAACCTGACCATCACCGTCTACGTTCCCGAAGACCGCTATGGAAAAATCAGTATCGGCCAGCAGGCGCAAGTGACGGTGGACTCATTCCCTGAGATGACCTTCGACGCTGTGGTCATTCGAATTGCTGATCAGGCCGAATACACCCCGCGCAATGTCCAGACGGTCGAGGGCCGCAGCAGCACGGTCTTCGCTGTCGAACTCAGCATCAGCGACCCGGCGGGGAAACTCAAGCCCGGAATGCCGGCGGATGTGGTGTTCACGAAATAGGGAACGATATGACAGCAATCGTCCAAGCCAACCATCTGCGAAAGACCTTCGGCGATCATGTAGCCGTTGACGATGTGTCTTTGCAGATCCAGCCCGGCGAAATCTATGGTCTGGTTGGGGCCGATGGGGCCGGCAAGACTACCACCATGCGCCTGTTGGTGGGCGCGCTCAAGCCGGATGCAGGTGAAATCGAAATCTGTGGCTATGATGTGCTTCGACAGGTTGAGCAAGCCCGCTCGCAAATCGGCTATCTCTCGCAGCGTTTCTCCATGTACGAAGACCTGACCGTGCTGGAAAACATCCGCTTCTTTGCCGAAGTGCGCGGCTTGTCCCAAACGGAATGGCTGCCGCGTTCGATGGAAATTCTCGAATTCGTTGGTTTGGCTGACTTCAAAGACCGCCGCGCCGGTCAACTCTCTGGAGGCATGAAACAAAAACTGGGCCTGGCCTCGGCCCTGGTTACCCGTCCGCGCGTGTTGCTGCTCGATGAACCCACCACAGGCGTTGACCCCGTCACGCGCCAGGATTTCTGGCAGTTGGTCATCAAACTTGTTTCGGCCCCTCTCAATCTCCACCCAAAGTCGGGGAATTTGGGGGGAGTGTCCCAAAAGGACGAGGGGGGCGTGAGCGTCATCATCTCCACTCCCTACATGGACGAAGCCTCCCGCTGCCATCGCGTGGGCTTCATGAAAGCGGGTCGCATCATTGTCGAAGATACTCCTTCCAACCTGCGCGCTCGGCTGACGGGTCGGGTGTTGGAATTGCGCGGCCAGCCTATCAGCGCCTTGCGCCATGTTGCGCACCAGGATACGGATGTAGAGGACGTGGCTGCCTTTGGCGATCGCCTGCATCTGCGCGTGCGCGCGTCCACAGCCCAGGCCGTTCTGAAACGCTTGCCGCACGAAATCGAAATGGTTGGCGGCGTGTTGACTGAACTGCGCCCCATACCGCCCGTCCTCGAAGATGTGTTCATTGCCCTGTCGGAGCCAAACCATGAATGAGCCTGTCATCTTGGTCGAAAACCTGACGCGCAAATTTGGCGATTTCGTTGCCGTAGACCACATCCATTTCCAAATACAAGCGGGCGAAGTAGTCGGCTATCTCGGCCCCAACGGTTCAGGCAAGACCACGACCATCCGCATGTTGCTTGGCTTGCTCGAACCAACCGAAGGAAAAGCGACCGTCTTGGGATATGACGCTTTCACCCAATCAGAGGAAGTCCGCGCGCGGGTGGGATACATGTCGCAAAAATTTGCTATCTATGACGACTTGACCACGCTGGAAAATTTGACTTTCTATGGCGGCGTCTACGGCATTACCGACAAACCCCGCATCTTGCAGACCCTCGAACTGGTCGGCCTCCAAGGACATGGTTCTACGCTGACGAGGGACCTGTCTACCGGCTGGCGGCAGCGCCTGGCGTTGGGCATTGCGCTGGTTCATCAACCCAAACTTCTCTTTCTCGATGAACCCACCTCGGGGGTAGATCCCACTGCCCGGCGCGCCTTTTGGGACCTCATCTACGAGTTGGCCGCAGGCGGTGTGACAATTTTGGTGACAACGCATTACATGGACGAAGCCGAATATTGCGAGCGGGTGGGCATCATGCGCGACGGCAAATTGCTAGCCATGGACACCCCCTTGAATCTGAAGGCCAACCTGATCAGCGGTGATGTTTGGGAAGTTTTTGCCGAACCTTTGCAGAGCGGTTTGAACTTGTTGCCCGGCCTGCCGGGTGTGTTGCGGGTGGGATTGTCTGGCGACCATTTGCGCGTCATAGCACAGCGCGGTTTCGAAAAGGACATTTGGGTAAAGGCGCTGCAATCACAGGGTGTGCAAGTCAATCAGGTCATGGCGGGAGATGCCACCCTGGAGGATGTGTTTCTCAACCTGGCAAAAAGGGATTGAGCGGCGTCCAATTGTCTCCCTCTTTCATTTCCCCTCTCCCATTGGAAGAGGGCCGGAGGAAGGGTAGGGCTTTTCGAAGATTTAATGTCAGGCTGCTTTTCGTACTGCCAGGCTCTGCCCGGTAAGGCCGACCATACCACTTTATGCCATTTCATGGCACAGGCCGGCGGTACCACCTTCTGCATTGAAAAGGGTCGCAAGGACAATGGAACACGCAAAAGATTAGTGCTGTGTTAAGCAACTTTTTATACAAATCGGTCATCTCATTGTTTAGCGCAAATTCACCTGAAAGCATTGAACCGTTTACGTAGGACGGTCTTTCCAGACCGTCCACCTGACCGACAAGCTGGAAAGAC
>DAOUCM010000072.1:0-3284 GCA_034431895.1 Anaerolineales bacterium | reverse complement strand
TGAATTCGGCTTTGCCCAGAAATTGCGACACCTTCGTGATCGCTGCCGTCAGCGTCGTCTTCCCATGGTCGATATGCCCCATCGTCCCTACGTTCAGGTGCGGCTTCGTCCGCTCGAATTTTTGCTTCGCCATTCTCGTTCTCCTTTTTTCTGACAAGAGTACATTTCGTCAGCCACTGAGCCCACGATGGGATTTGAACCCATGACCCCGTTCTTACCAAGAACGTGCTCTGCCGACTGAGCTACGTGGGCTTGATGCGCTGCCGGGCTTGCCCCGGTAAGCGCCGGAATGCTTCCGGCAAGTGGGCGGTGACGGATTCGAACCGCCGTAGGCTTCTGCCAGCTGATTTACAGTCAGCCCCCGTTGGCCACTTGGGTAACCGCCCGCGATCAGTTTTCAAGTGTTCTAATTAGTCCACTGGTCGCTTGGCCCCTCACAGCGTGACGAGGCCAACCGATCAACCGACTAATGGAGCCGACGACGAGAATCGAACTCGTAACCGCCCGCTTACAAGGCGGGTGCTCTGCCGATTGAGCTACGTCGGCAAGAAAGGTTCTTACGCCTTCGGGCAGGTAAAACGCCCATCTTTTTCAATTAAGCAGGCAGATTATACCAAAGGGTATAAGCACCCGCAAGGTTCTGACAATTAAATTGCTCCCGGAGGCCAGGAGCGCACGGTTGCAGAGTTTATCAGGAATTGCCGCGAGCGTCAAGCAATTTTTGCATTTTTATTGTTCTCTTTGCATGAGTTTGTCTGCCAATTCCATGAGCGCCAAACCGGCTTCTCCTTGAGGATCGGCTTCACGCAAATGGGTCAGGGCCATGCTGGTCATCTGGCGGGAAATATCGTGTGTATACTCGTAGGCCCCTTCGCTAGCCAAGACTTGCGCCAACACGGGGACCTCGGCAGGCGAGATAGGGCCTTGCTTCCAACGCTGCGCAAATTTTCCCTGGGCATTCAGTCCATAGAGAACCGGTAAGGATTTTTTGCCTTCCAAAAGGTCACTGGCAGCAGATTTGCCCGTGATGGCCTCATCGCCCCAAATCCCTAAGATGTCATCCTGTACTTGAAAGGCCAATCCCAGCGAATAGCCAAAAGAGCGGTAAGCGTCTTGCACAGGCGCCTCGGCAGCGCCCAGGATGGCGCCGATAGAACAGCAGGCCGTGAGCAGAGCCGCCGTCTTGCCGGCAATCATTGGCCAATAGTCTTCGACCAGCAGGTCATGACGGTCCTGGTAGGACATATCCAAAAATTGGCCGCGCGTCAGGTCAAGGCAGGTGTCATGCAGTACGCTGGCGACCTGGAGGACAGTTTCGGCTGGATAATGATGCTTCAGGTCTATGATTGCCTGATTCGAGAGGACAAACAAGGCGTCGCCGACGTTGATCGCCATGGGGGCACCCCATTTCGTCCAAACGGTAGGTCGGCCACGCCGTTTTTCAGAGTGATCCTGAATATCATCGTGAACGAGCGAGAAATTGTGTACTAGTTCTACGGCAGCAGCGGCAGGCAGGGCCGGCGTCCAATCTGCGCCGCAAGAGGCGGTCACCAGGAGCGTCATGAGCGGACGGACGCGCTTGCCGGCGGCTTCGCGGCCGGCGCCCTCGCCGCTCCAGCCCATGTGATAGGTCAGCATCTCGTAAAATGAGCGGGTACGGGGTTCGTCGAGGCGGGCGATTTGACGCTGTAGTTCGCTTTCGATGGCGGGCAGCATTTGATTTACGAATTGTGGCAAACTCATTGGGGCATCTCCTCAAGTACGCCAAGCAGGTAGAGGTCACGCTCAAGTTGATATGGAGAGTGAAACTGAACGGTAACAAACATGGCCAATTCTAGCAGGGTTTTGGCGCTTCGGGTCACGTTTGGTAGATAAGATCATCTTCGAATTTACTAGAAAATTATGATAAATATTGACAAATTCCGTCCGCTTTGCTATAATGCCGCAGTCTGGATTATTCCGCCTGCACGGCGATTTTTGCAAGGAGATTCTTCGCATGTCTGAATTGGTCATCAAAAACCTGCATGTCAACATTAGCGGTAAGGAAATTTTGAAAGGGGTGGAACTGACGGTCAAACAGGGAGAGATTCATGCCATCATGGGGCCAAACGGCACCGGTAAGTCCACATTGGCTTACACTTTAATGGGGCATCCAAATTATGAAGTTACGCAGGGGGAGGTGTGGTTCAAGGGTGAAAACATCCTGGAATTAGAAGCAGATGAGCGCGCCCGTTTGGGGGTTTTTCTGGCTTTCCAATACCCGGTTGCTATTCCCGGCGTAACGGTTGCCAACTTTTTGCGTTCAGCCATCAATGCCCGCCGCCGGGCCGAAAATCCTGAAGACAAAGGCATGCCCATTCCAGAGTTTCGCAAGATGCTGAAGGAGAAGATGGACTTGCTCAAAATGGATCACGATTTTGCGGGTCGCTACCTGAACGATGGTTTTTCGGGCGGCGAAAAGAAACGCGCCGAAATTTTGCAAATGGCCACCTTGAAGCCTGAAATTGCCGTGTTGGACGAGACCGATTCGGGCCTGGATATTGACGCGCTGCGGATTGTCTCGGAGGGCGTCAATGCATTGACCGGGCCAGACCTGGGAGTATTGGTCATCACCCACTACCAACGTCTACTCAACTATATCAAGCCGCAATTCGTCCATGTGATGCTGGGTGGCCGAATTGTAGAATCAGGCGGCCCCGACCTGGCTTTACACCTGGAAGAGCATGGGTATGACTGGGTGCGTGAAAAGTACGAAGAAGCCGTGGCATGATAGCGTGAAACGCCAAGCGCCAATGACTGATTAATGGTGGAACGATTATTTTAGGAGCAAACGATGAGCGACGAAATCCTCCTCGAAGATATTGGGCAATATAAATACGGTTTTCACGACCGCGACGATTATTACACCTTCAAATCTCGCAAAGGATTGGATCATGAGGTGGTCGAGCAAATCTCGTACATGAAAGACGAGCCAAAATGGATGCTCGACTTTCGTTTGAAGGCTCTCGATCACTTCTTGAAGCGTCCTATGCCCAATTGGGGGCCTTCCCTGAAGGAATTGAACCTGGACGACATCTACTACTACGTCAGGCCCACAGAAAAGCAAGAAAAATCGTGGGACGATGTTCCCGAGGACATCAAGCGCACCTTTGATAAGTTGGGCATTCCCGAAGCCGAGCGCAAATTCCTGGCCGGGGTGGGCGCGCAGTATGAGTGTCTGAGCGGAGATACGCGCATCTACACAGCCCGCGGCGTTGTCCCGATGCGGGAAATTGTGCCGGGCG
>DAOUCM010000071.1:0-5057 GCA_034431895.1 Anaerolineales bacterium | reverse complement strand
CCAAGGCTACGACATCACGAGTGTGAGTTATGCAAATGGGGAATGGGTGGTTGTCCTGAGCGCAGGCGCGGGGTTCACGAACCAAACTTATTTCAGCGGTGCAAGTTTTCCCGATGCAGATATTCAAAAATATTGGGATGAAGGATATTCGATTACATCGGCCGGATATGGCAGCGCAGGCTGGTATATTGTGATGTCGAAGGGATCAGTTCTGAAAAATCAGGTTTATTTTACGGAAGCGGCCTTCCCAGAGAGCCGCATACGGAATTATTGGAATTCAGATTACTATATTACGAGCGTCGCCTATGGAAATGGAATTTGGGCGGTTGTCATGTCAACGGGGCCCTCATTCTCGAATCAATACTATTACAAGAAGGAAAGTTTCCCCGAGGGCGGTATAAAAGAGGATTGGGAGAATGATTTCTTTATCACCACCTTGACATATGGGGATTCGCTTTGGATCGTTGTCATGTCGAAGCCATAATTCAGGAGAAACTCCATGCCTTACCAAACCGTTCTCGGCGCAAGACTGTACTACGAAACCTTTGGTCAGAGGCGGGCGGGCCGGGCGCCCATTTTGCTCATCCATGGCTCCACACAAACCGGCGCCTCTTGCTGGAATAAGGTCGCTCCTGCGCTGGCAGAGGAGCATTACGTCATTGTGCCAGACTGTCGCGGGCATGGCCGCTCTGAGAATCCCTGTCAGACCTACTCTTTTCGTGAAATGGCTGCCGACTTGGCGGCTCTTGTCCGCGCTTTGGGTTTCGAGAAGGCTCATATCATCGGCCATAGTAACGGCGGCAACGTTGCAATCGTTATGCTCATGGAGCATGGCGACGCGCTCCAAAGCGCCGTTGTGCAGGCCGGTAACGCCTGGTTGACCGACCAACTCATTGAGCGCGAAAAGCAGGTTTTTACCCCTGTTTATATTGCCGAGCATTACCCTGACTGGATGAGTGAGGTCGTGGCGCTGCACGAGCCTTTCCACGGTGAAGGCTATGCGGCCAAACTCATTGATTTGACGCGCGAAGAAATCTTGTGCGAACCCCATTACACCCCTGAAGAAATGGCGCGTATTCATGTGCCTGTTTTGTTCATCCAGGGTGAACTGGATGGCGTCAACGCTCCTAGCGGCTTTGCTCAGAGCATGGCGCGGGCAACGCCGGGCGCCAAATTATGGCTTCCAAAAGGCGTTGGTCATAACGTCCATGATGAAATTTTGCAAGAGTGGCTGGACAAAGTACGCGATTTCCTCTTCACTGTGGACGGCATTCGACCTTCACAAGGGAGAGGATGAAAAACCTTCGCTTGTGAGCGATTTTACAGGCCTCTTTCTTGCAACCATGCGGCGATGCGCGCTGCAACTCGTTCCCAGTTGCTTTCCAGCATCACGTCATGGGCAATGTTCGGGAAGATTTCGGGCTGTATCCCGTAGGCGTGCGCCGTGTTGCGCACCATCTTTGGCGTAATGACCTGGTCATTCTGGGCACCGATGACCAGCAGCGGCGTCCGCACCCGCTTGGGATGCACCAGGTTCAGGCCCAATTCATCCAGGTAAGAGCGGAAGGATTCGTCTCCCATCTGGCGGTGATAGGTTTCGACCACTTCGTCGGGCATGTCTTTCCCGAACAACGCCCAGCGCGCCAGGGCCGGGGTTTCGATGGTAGGATACAGGCTCAACGTAGCCAATACCTTAAGCACCACCAACGGATGACGACGCAGCAGCAGGAAGGTGGTCGGCCACAGGCCAGAAGGAGGGATGGAGGTGAGCAGCACAGCGGCGGGGATTTCGGGATGTTTTTCCAGGTATTTTTGTGTGATGAACCCGCCCATCGAATGCCCAATGACGACCGGCGGCGCGCTCAGACTACCCGCTACCTGCTCCACGTCTTCGACGTATTCTGCAACCGAAGTCCAGCGCAGACGCTCGCGGCCCTCGCTGCCGGCGTGTCCGCGTAAACTCAGCGCGGTGCAGGCATAGCCCTGTTCTGCAAAATAGGGCAAGAAATGTTCTGCCCAGCACCATGCCCCATGCCATTTTCCGTGTACGAACAGCAGGGGCGTCGAGCGGGGCGTCCCTTTTGGCTTTTCCTGGATGATTTCCAGTTTCATGGCGGCCTCCTTATTGCACAAGATACGTGGTTACCCGCTTTATAATCTGAATTCGGGATAAGCCTTCGAACCGTCCCGCGAAGTACCCGCAGGGTGAAGGCTCGATTTTGCCCGTACAATTTCTCTAAAAAGCCTTCGGGGCGGTTATCCCGAACTGGCGTTAAATTACAATTTCAACGCCCGCGTGGCAATGTAAGTGGGGTGGTATTTGCTGAGCGGCGATTCGCTCATCGTGTCTTCATACAAATCAACAATATGAAAACCCGCCGCACATTGACCTCCGAGCAAGTCGGTCAGGCTGTGACCGAATTCCAGCGGCAGGCCTTGCTCGAGGTGTTCCTCGCGGTCGGCCTCGCTGAGACTGGTCAGGTCAGAGTAGGGGATAGCGTATTTCACTTCCAAGATGTTTTCGTCTGCTTTGTATAAATCGAAGATGTAGTGAAGCGGATTCATCATACCGGCCAGCAAAGTGCCGCCATGTCGTAGCACGCGGTAGGCCTCTTGCCATACCGGCCGCACGTCTGGCATGAAGACTGTCGAGACTGGGTTGAAAACCAGGTCGAAGGACTCGTTTGGGAATACACTCAAGTCGGCGGCATCGCCTTCCACTATGCGCAATGTCAGGCCTTCGCGCATGGCTACCAGGCGGTCTTGTTCCAGTTGACGTGGGGAGTTGTCGAGCACGGTTACATTTGCACCAGCCGCCGCCAAGATGGGCGCCTGCTGTCCTCCGCCCGAGGCCAGGCATAGCACATCTAGCCCAGGCAGCGGGGGAAACCATGCGCGCGGGGTGGCCTTTTGCTCGGTGAGCAGTACGGTGAATTCTCCTTGCCGCGCGCGGGCAATGACTTCTGGGTCAACCGGCCGTGTCCAGCGATTTTGTTCCTGTACTTCACGGTCCCAGGCTTTGGCGTTGTAAGCACGGATGTCCATTGTTATTCTTTGAGAGGGTGCATAGCAAAAAGTCCCCGCCACACAAGGGCGAGGACGATAGAAAAGGGGAGGTCATGGAGCGGGTGTGCCTTGCGGTGCGGAACCTGTCCAGGTGAACACCCATTTTTCGCTATTGGCTCCGCCAGAGGTGTAGACGGGTTGTCCCTGCTCGTCTGTCCCGATTTGGCGCACGGTAGTGACCCACCAGCGGATGACATGCGCCACGTTGTCTTTGGGGCGGAACGAGGTGGGGACGATGTATTTGGTGTCGGTTACGTAGTCCGTCAGCCGGCGTGCCTGTCCTTCGGTCACGTCCTCGACCGTCACCTGGTAGAATTCGTTTTCGCGCAATGTGCCAACCGAGGACCATTGCAAGGTAACGGTGTCATTGGCCAGGGTGAAGGCGCCGCCGTCCGCAGGCAGGAGCAGGTTGGGGGCCGGGTAGGGAGGCGGGGTGGTCGGCGTGGAGGTCGGGCCGGGTGTGGGCGCGCGTTCACACAACGGGATCAGGAGCGTCGTCCCCAGGAATACGTTATCCGAGGTCAGGCCGTTGTATTCCTTGATGGCTGCTTGCGGCACGTTATAGTTGGCGGCGATGCTGGAAAGTGTGTCGTTCGCCTGCACGGTGTAAGGCACTTTTTCGCATGAAGCCTTGGCGGCTTCTTCGGGCGGCAAAGTGTTGGTGGGCAGCGGCGCAGGTGTCGCAGTGGGATAGGGGACTTTGATTTTCTGTCCAATGACCAGGTTGTTGCAGGAGGCCGGCAGGTTGTTCAGGATGATGATGCTTTGCACCGACACGCCAAAGGTGAGCGCAATCGAGGAGCAAGTATCTCCTGAGGCAATGGTATACTCGAAAGGTGGTTGTTCGGTTGGGGTAGGGATGGGGGTATTGGTTGGGACTTCGGTCGAAGTCGGGGTGGGCAGCGCAGTTTCCGTTGCGGTGGGAACCGGCGTTGGCTCGACCACGCGGTTGGTGGCGCGCAGTCCAAAGAAGACCACCGCTGCGCCAATCAACAATATCATTGCCATCAAGCCCAAGGCAGCCGGCAGGCTGAGGGTGATTTCTGGCATTTGGCTGGCTTGCACCGCTTTTTCTACTTTTTTGGCGGCTTTGGGCTCCGGTTTGGCTGCTAGTTCGGTACCACACACCAGGCAGCGGGTGGCATGTTCGCTCAAGCGCGTGCCGCAGGTCGGGCAGACCTGCGTTTTTTGAGATTTCGTTTCGGGACTCATACGGGGGGGAATTATACCATTGAACGGGCGGGCGCTTTCTCTATGTTCCCTCGACAACCACCATATTGGTGCGGGCGTATTTGTGCCGCAGGGCGCGCGCCGGGGCGTATTCGGGCGAATTGAGCCAGGCTTTTGCCCGTTCCAGCGACTCGAATTCCAGGATGACCAGCCGTTTGGCATGCCAGTCGCCTTCCAGGGTTTCGTTGTGGCCACCGCGCGCCAGATAACGCCCGCCATAGCGTTGTACGGTCGCCGGCGCTAATTTAACATACTCCTGATACCCTTGTGGGTCGGTGACTTCGATATCAACGATTACATATGCGCTCATGGGTGTGCTCCTTTCCAAGAATTTGGTAGCGCAGACCTTGGGTCTGCCTGGACAGGTCAGAGACCTGTCCCACGTAGAATGTCGTGGGGCAGACCTTGGGTCTGCCTGGACAGGTCAGAGACCTGTCCCACGTAGAATGTCGTAGGGCAGACCTTGGATCTGCCTGGACAGGTCAGAGACCTGTCCCACGTAGAATGTCGTAGGGCAGACCTTGGTTCTGCCTGGACAGGTCAGAGACCTGTCCCACGTAGAATGTCGTAGCGCAGCCTTGGTTCTGCCTGGACAGGTCAGAGACCTGTCCCACGTTTGGACAGGGTGGTGACCAGCACTTTGTCTACCCGACGGCCGTCCATGTCTACCACCTCGAAGCGGAGGCCTTGCCACTCGAATTGGTCGGTTGCTTTGGGTATGCGTCCTAACGAGGCCATGACGAACCCTCCCAACGTTTCAT
>DAOUCM010000070.1:0-6955 GCA_034431895.1 Anaerolineales bacterium | reverse complement strand
ATGCCACGTTTTTGGTGGACGGGAGGATTGTGTCTCGACACCACCCAAAGCAAATCCGGCTGCCTGTTTGTTCCGTCATCACCCGATTTTCCCTGCCTTTATACTTCCCCTGAAAATCGGTTCGTCACCGCTGTAGTCTCTTTGGATGACTTGGTTTTATGGTTACTTTCGAGTATACTGATACAAATTCAAGGATCTTCTCGAAAGAAAGGGAAAGTGGCCTAAAGCACCCCCCATCCCAATTTGTTGAGAGGATACAAATTCCAATTCTATTGAAGGAGCATTCACATGGATAAGAAAACCACCGGTATTATTGCCACGATTGCCAGCGTTGTGCTGTGCGGCTGTCCGGGCTTTTTCCTGTGCATCCTGGGTGCAGGCACGGCCCTGGGCGGCGGGACCATGACCCTGGGAGATACCACCCAACCCATGGATCCGACCTATGGCTATGTTTTCCTGTGCTTGTCTGTCATTTTCCTCCTCATCCCCATTGTCGTTGGTTTCATCATGCTGCGCAAGAAACCTGAAGCAACGGACGTTCCTCCAAGCGAGCCGCTCCCCCCGGCTTCGTAATTTCTGCTCGACAACAACTTGGGCGGTCTAAGGACCGCCCAAGTTTCATTCTTCGTCTGGATGATTGCCGAGGATGCGCTCGATTCGTTCCAGCACCGTATCGTCCAGTTTCTCGGCGGCTTCACCGGCCGCCAGGTTTTCTGCAAGTTGTTCCTTGCTGGTTGCGCCAGTGATGACACTGCTGACATCCTTGCGCCGCAGCAGCCAGGCGATGGCCAATTGCGCGGTAGACAGGCCAAGGTCCAGAGCGACCGAGGCAAGCATTTGCACAATAGCAATCCGATCAGGGGTCATACGCTCCTGTATCCAGGCAAAGTCTATCAGTCTAGCGCGGGCGTTTTCGGGGATGCCTTCGTTGTATTTTCCGGTCAACAAGCCATGATAGAGGGGGCTGAAGGTAGTCAAGCCAAGCCCAAATTCTCTACAAAGTGGCGCCAGGTCAATTTCGACGCGCCGGCGGTGGAACATGCTGTATTGAGGCTGCTCCACGCTCGGAGGAACAAGGTGGTGTTGTTCGGCCGTCTTGATGGCCTCGGCAATCTGATAGGCACGCCATTCAGAGGTGCCCCAATAGAGAATCTTGCCCTGACGGATGAGCGTATCCATGCTGTAGACAATTTCCTCGGTGGAGGTGTCGGGGTCGAAACGCTGGCAAAAGTAAATATCGAGGTAATCTACCCCCAGCCGCGTAAGGGAAGCGTGCAAGGCCTCGGTAATATGCTTACGAGACAAACCGCGCCCGTTGGGGCCAGGCAGCGTTTGCGAAAAGACTTTGCTAGAGAGAACCAGTGCCTGGCGCGGCAGGTCACGTATCGCCTGCCCCAAGACGACCTCGGCCTGCCCATGAGCATAGACATCGGCAGTGTCGAAGAAGTTTACTCCAGCATCATAGGCTGCATGGACCAGTTCGCGGGCGCTTTGCTCAGGAATCTGGTCGCCAAATGTCACCCATGTTCCCAGGGCAATTTCACTGACTTTCAAGCCTGAACGACCCAGGCGGCGGTAGTGCATGACAACTCCTGTTTTTACTGGACGATGATGCGCAGGAATAATTTACACAATGTGGTTTTTTTGCCGGCGGTCAGCGCCCAATACGTGGTATAGGTGCCGGGTTTTTCTGGCGTTTTCATCGAAACCTTCAGGGTGACTTCACTCCCTACTCCCACGCTATAGGGCAAATCATAAATATCTTTTTTGTTGATGTCGGTGCCGCTCTGGTAGCGAAAATCTACGCTGGTATCCAGCCAGGATTCTGTGCCGGTGTTTTTGACCGTCCAATAGGTCTCGAAATTAATCTTGGGCGCCAGCACTGTATCGTTAGGCGGTTGCTGGGCAATCAATTGACAGCCAGCGCCCACCTCTTCGGCCGGCGGAGGGGTAGAGGTAAAGGTCGGCGAGGAAAAGACGAACAACACGATGGTTGCCGTTGGCGTAGCGGTCTCTGTGGGGGTATTCGTTGGCAGGGGCGTGGATGTGGGCGTCTGTGTGGGAGGAATAGCCGACAAGGTCTGTGCCTGGGCAGCGCCAGCCGTGCCAGCAATGATGGTTTCGAGGCCTGGAAGCGGGGTAGGGGCGCCCAGGACGGGCATGGCCGGCAATTCACAGGCCAATAAAAACACGACGACCGTCAGCAAAAGAAGGGAGTTGAAAGCAATTTGTTTCTTCATAGCACACCACGCATCACAAAGTTCGAGCGCCCAGCGACGAAGGGATGCTCTTTCATTTTACCCGAATTGCTACCTGCATATAGCAAAAAATCCTACTGCCGGCGTCTAGGGCCCAGATGGCGTGATAGGCGTCTTTTTGCTGGGGCGCAATCATCGGCACCTTGATCGTAACCGTATCATTGGGCAACACCGTTTTGGGAATATCGTAGCGGCTTTGGAGGTGCATTTCTGTTCCTTTTTGATAGAGATAATCTACGTTGTTGACGAACCACATTTGGCCGCCCGTGTTCTTGAGTTTCCAACTGGCAACAAAGGCCTCGCCAGGGTGAAAGACGGTTCCATCCGAAGGATAGTGAGACAAAATTTTGCAACTCCAGTTCTTCCCAGACGAATCGGGATCGCGCGTAGGCGTTTTGACTTTGGTAAAAGAAGTCGGCGCCCTGCTAGGCGTAGGCGGGATGCGCAAGGGCGTAGAGGTGCGAGTAGGTTTCTGTGTAGGCGTAAAGGTAAATCGCAAGGTGGGGGTAGGCGTGTCCGTCGGCAAGATTTTGGTTTTGGTGGGCGAGAGGGTCAACTGGAACGTCGAAGTGGAAGAGGGCAAGCCGACGGTAGGGCTTGCGCTCGGCAGCAAGACAGCCGTCTGCGTCTGGGCGACAGCAAACGTCTCAGCGATGCTGTTTTCGACATCCAGCGTGGGAACCGGCGTGAGATAGGCAGGTAAGAAAGGCATTTGACAGGCCAACAGCGCTAACAGCGCCCCGAACAAGAGGATGAACCTACCAGCCCCAGTGTTGCTCATGCTTTGTTATCCTGTTTCCTAATAGTATTACCACTCGACATTTGCATCATTCGCGCAAATCTGGTTTCGCGCCGCAATGCTTGTCCCTTGGACGCCCGCCAGGGCAGGCTGGCGATTGCTCAGGAAAGTGCGGCGCAACGCCAGTTTGATCGCGGCTTGCCGCGCTATTTGGTTGTAAAAGTGAGTTTCAAGGCGCAAAAGGCCCTTTTCCCCACCTTCAGCGCCCAGGTAGTGGAATAGGTGTCGAGGCGACCAGGCGCAGTCAACGGAACGATCACCGTCACCTTGCCGCCGGGTGGGACGGTGAAAGGAATGTCGTAATACGGCTTATCATGGAAACGCCCCCCTGTGTAGAAGACGATATCCACGCCCTGCACCGGCCAGGTCTTTGTGCCGTTGTTTTGCACCAGCCATTGCGCATAGAAACGCTCGCCATGTTTGACGGTTCCTCCCACGTCAGGCAAGCGCGATAACACCTTGCAAGACCAGGGCGGCGGCGTGCGAGCGTCTGGGGTGACGCTGAACGATGCTGCATCCCCCTCTTCTTCCTCGGCGTATTGGGCAGAGGCTGTGGCATCTGCAAAGGAGGTGGACGTCTTGAATACAAAGAGGAAGGTCGGCGAGGCGGTAAACGTTTGGGTAGGGATACGGGTGGGCGACGGCGTCAAGGTAAAAGTCTCAGTAGGAGGAATGGCAAGCATCGTCTCGCTTTGCGCAGCAGCGGCGGTTCGAGCGATGATGAGTTGCAGCGCCGCGGCGTCGGGAGAGGGCGTAGGCTGCGGCACAACATTCAGAAAAGGCGAGGCGCACCCCAGTGCAACGAACAACGTTGCAAGCCAGAAAATGGATTTACCTGGAGTGCGCCTGTTCACAGCCTGCTCCTCAGTCGAAGACTGGCGCGTTGATTTCGAAAATGGATGCAAAGATTCTATGCGCCGCTTGCCAGTGCAGAACGAATTCTACGTTACGGAACGTTGATGGCGATGTAGGGCCAGCAAAAGCCGCCCTGCAGTTTGAAGGTCATCACATGAAAGCCTTTTTCGGCGGGAGCGGTGGCGTCGTAAGGTCCAACCGTAAACATATCGCCTGGCTTCATCTCCGGCAGTTCGATGACAGCCGGGAAGGCCGGCGCCATATTCGGACCACTGAAATAGGTCAGGTCATAGCCGGCCGGCCAGGTTTTGGTGCCGGTATTCTTGATGGTAAACGTGATGTCGAAGGTCTCGCCAGCGTGGAAATGGGAGTTGTCGAAAGGACGCTTGTGGATGTCGGGGTCGCAGGCATATTCCGCCGAACCGGTCCCGCCGCCGCCCCCTCCTCCGCCTCCGCCGCCTCCGCCGATAACCAGGGTTGCGGTCGGAAAGGGGGTTGCCGTGAGCAGGGCCGAGGTCGCCGTTTCGAGCGGGAGCAGGGTGGGGGTAGGTTGTGAAGCGGCCTGTTCGGTCTCTTTGGCAGCAACGGTTAGAGCGACTGCTGTGGCAATCTGTCCCTGCGCCTCAACGGTCATGGCAACCGAGGTGGCCACTTGCGCAGCCGCTTCGTCAGGGCTGAGGGTAGCCTGACCGGGAGCGCAAGCCGCCAGCAGGCCGACGAGCAAGAACGTCCAGGTCAGTTTCAGGGGATGGGGTGAACGTATCATTCATGTCTCCTTGCAAATCTTACGATGTAGGATTTTCCTGGCTGCCTGCCCCAATGCCCAAGGGCTTCCATTTCTTCTCGTCTTTCAAGCGGTGTTGTGTACCATTGCGGTCGTGAATCAAGTCGAAACCTTCCGGTTTGATGAACATCTCTTCACCGTCGAGCAAGCCGGTCAGGCCGGTTTGACCCGGTTCGGGACGCTTGTTTTGGCAATAGGAGCAGGTAGATGGATCGTGTGCAGTATACTCGATTGGCTCTTCGTAAGTGGTGATATAGCCTTCGTAGTTGCGCAGGATGATTTTGTGGTCAGACATGCTCAACAAGTAATTGGGCATGACGGGAATCTTGCCGCCGCCGCCGGGCGCATCCACAATGTAATGCGGAACCGCATAACCGGAGGTGTGTCCACGCAAGCCCTCGATGATTTCGATCCCCTTGGCCACCGGCGTGCGGAAATGGCCGGCGCCCTCTACCAGGTCACACTGATAAAGGTAATAGGGGCGCACACGGACACGGGTCAATTTTTGCACCAATTCGCGCTGGATGTGAACGCAGTCGTTCACGCCCGCCAGCAGCACCGACTGATTACCCAGCGGGATGCCGGCGCGGGTCAGGCGGTCGCAGGCTTGCGCCAGTTCCAGGCTGATTTCGTTGGGATGGTTGACATGGATATTGAGCCACAGCGGATGGAATTTTTGCAGCATGTCGCATAATTCCTGCGTGACGCGCATGGGCAGGAAAACCGGCACGCGCGAGCCAATGCGCACAATTTCGATGTGCGGAATCTCGCGCAGGCGGGTCAGAATCTCTTCTAGAATCTTGGGCGCCAGTACCAGCGGGTCGCCGCCAGACAACAGCACATCCCGCACTTGAGGTGTGCGCTTGAGATATTCGATTTGGGCCTCGAATTCCTGACGCGAGAAGGTCTGGCCAGGATCACCCACGATGCGCGAGCGCGTGCAATAGCGGCAGTACGAGGCGCATTGGGTGGTCACCAGCATCAACACGCGGTCGGGGTAGCGATGCACCAGGCCTGGCACCGGCGAGTGACGGTCTTCGGCCAGGGAATCTTCCATCATGGCGGTAAAGGCTTGCATCTCTTCCGAGCGCGGGATGATTTGTTTGCGTATGGGGTCGTTGGGGTCGTCGGGATGGATGAGCGAGATGAAATACGGCGTCACGTCTACACGAAACAAGCCACTGCTCTGCAATGCTTTACGCTCGCTTTCGGTTAGAGGAAATACTTTTTCGATGTCTTCGACCGTGTTCAGGCGATGACTCAGTTGCCAGCGCCAGTCGTTCCACTTTTCATCGGGAACATCGGCATATACAGGCGCGCGTTTGGAAAGAATAGGGCTAGGCATGAGATTATCCTCCGGAATTGAATTTGTCAGACAAAACTAAAGGGATGGGCGCATTCCAAAATGAACGCGGAGGGTCGTGATCTGGGCGAAAGAAGCCTCCAAAAAACGGAGACAAGCCCACGAAAGGCGTATCTAACAACAGCATAATAGGTATTGTAAAAGCAAATGGGATGCGGGTCAATGTCCCTATGGGGGCATATCGGGGCGCTCGACGGGCGCGCTTCGTGTATAATTTCACCGCTTTGGCAGTCACATTCCAGGAGGATTTTCATGTCCAGACGTAAATCTTCGCGCACGGTATCCCGTCGCCGCTCAGGCCTGGCAGCCGCGTTGCGCCGCCCTTCGGTGCAAATTGGCATTCTGGCGGTCGTTGCGGTCCTCATCTTCTTGATAGCCCTGGCCGGCGGCGGGCAGGGTGGGAGCGGGGACTTGCCGGCCTCCGTCAGCGTAGAGGAGGCCTATCAGATGTACCAGGAGGGTATGTTCGTGTTGGATGTCCGCACGCCCGAAGAATGGAATGAGCTCCACATCCCGAACACGACCTTGATTCCGTTGGAGGAATTACCCTCCCGCCTGGGCGAACTTCCTAGCGGGCAGCCTATCCTGGTGGTCTGCCGCTCGGGTAACCGCAGCCAACCCGGACGAGACATCTTACTGCAAGCCGGCTTCGAGGCCACCAGCATGGACGGCGGCTTGAAGGCATGGCGCGAGCAAGGCTATCCAATCGTCAGCGGAGCCGGTACGCCCTGAGATGAGATTATTTTCCTACCCTCATCCTAACCCTCTCCCAAAGGGAGAGGGAAACGGATGTAAAAAGCGGATTTCGTGGCCGAAAACGACAAAAAATCTTTGCGTTTGCTCCCTCTCCCCTCGGGAAGGGGATGGATGAATGCACAATTGGTTTCCAATGTGCG
>DAOUCM010000069.1:0-2158 GCA_034431895.1 Anaerolineales bacterium | reverse complement strand
CGGTGCTGGGGTTTGGGCTTTCCGCCATGATGGGAGCCACAGGCGTGTTGAATCCCATCCTTAAATCCCTGCAAAACACCAAGATCATGACCGCGGACGACAAGCCGCTGACGCTCGCCAACATGGTCGGCGTAGACTTGAAGGTCGCTATGCTGGTGCTTGCGATTGTCATCATCGTCATCTGGGCTGTCTTGGCCATGCGCAACAAGGCTGCGGCGGGTTACGGTGACAAAGCCAAATCGTTGGGCGAAGCCGTTTTCAAGAAGGGTTGGACGTGGCTGCCCACCGGCATTGTTGTCGGCCTGATCGGCATGTTGTCCTTCCCGCTTTCGGCGGCGGCCGGGCGCAACTATCCGCTCGGCATCACCGGCGGCTGGATCAACATCTTCCAATCGCTGATCAAGTGGCAGGCTGTTGTGGAAGAGAAGGTGAAGGTCACCGCCCTGAACTGGGAAGGCGCAGAAGTGCTTGGCATCGTGCTGGGCGCATTGGTTGCCGCGCTCATCTCGGGCGAATTTGCCATCCGCGCCCCAGAGCCAAAGATCCTCCTGCAAACCTTCGTGGGCGGCCTGCTGATGGGCTTCGGCGCGGTGGTATCGAGCGGCTGCAACATCGGCCACATTCTTAGCGGCGTCCCGCAACTCTCGATTGGCTCGATTGTTGGCGGTATCTCGATCATCCTCGGCGGTTGGACCATGGCCTGGTTCATGTTCATCCGACCGATGAATTCGTGATAATTACCTATTGAAACAAAACACAGGAGCCGCGCATGTCGCGGCTCCTGTGTTTATGGAACAAAATGAATTTTGTCCTACGCTTGGGGCAGGGAGAGAACATCCTCATTTTCAGGTGCGTGAATGAACGCCCAAAACGCGTCCCGCACCAGGTTGGGATGCGATAACTTGCGGCGGGAGATGCAAATGCGGCGGCGCAGGTCCAGCCCCTCGACCGGCACATCCACCACACAGCCCCACACCCTGGCGTACGCCGAAGCCATCCGCGAGACAAAGGAAGCCCCCAATCCGCCTGCCACCGCCGATACAATCGCTTCGGCGTTGCCCACTTCCATTAATATGTTCATTTCGTCGAAGGAAATATCGTGTTTTGCCAGTTCCGATTGAAGAACCTGGCGCGTACCGGAAGATGGCTCGCGCAGGATGATCGGTACATCCAGCAATTCTGACGGTTCAATGGATTCCCGCCTGGAAAGCGGATGTTTTTCTGGAACAATAAACGAGATATGGTCGGTAAAGAAATACTGGCACTCGAGATCGTTCTCTTTTACTTCGCTGCTGACCACGCCCAGGTCGGCATCTTCAGCGAGCAGCCGTGAGGTCATCTCTGCGCGGACGCAGGGCTGGATAAAAATCTGCACGCCCGGATAATGCTGACGAAAACGCGCTGCCAGATGGGGCAGGAGATATTTCCCGGCTGTGGTGGTACAGGCGATCCGCAGCGGACCGACGACCGAATCCTGCATGGATTCCATCATTGCCTGCACCTCGGTGGACTGGCGCACGATCTTGCGCGCCCAGGGGAGCAGGGTCATGCCGGCGTTTGTGATCCGCATCTGCGCCCCCTCCCGTTCAAAAAGTTTTACATTCAGTTCCGCTTCCAGGTTCTGGATGTGCTTGCTGACCGTCGGCTGGCTGAGGTGCAGGCGCTTCGCCGCCTCCGAACAACTCTGGGTCGCGGCCACGTGGATGAAAACATTAAGTCGGTTGAGATCGAGCATTTTTTCTCCAATCGAAATCACTGTGCCGAGGCAAGCGCTATCTTGTCTCAGTAGGGGACAGAAGTTAATTGAGCAAGTATTATTAGACACAGATTTGTATTGCCAATTATCCCGATTTGACTATTCACAACATGGCCTCCAGTGTCGCCCGGCGGTCTGCAAAGGCGTTGTCGCCTTGAAGCGGGACACATTCTTCCAGCCTGTGTTTAGATTGAATCAACAGCGCCGCAAACGCCAGGCAGGTCGCCTCGCCACACTGTCCGCAATTGGTGCGCGGCAGCAACTCCCAAATGTCCAGGTGACGCGGGGCGCGCTTCCTGGCGGTGACAGCCACCAGTTCAGCGCGCTTTTCCCAGACCGCGTTGACCGCTTCTTTGAGCGCCGCGAATAATTCCAATCCCTCGTTGGCATCCACAACTTGCG
>DAOUCM010000068.1:0-4450 GCA_034431895.1 Anaerolineales bacterium | reverse complement strand
AGGAGCGCATCTGGCGCAACATGGTAGCGCTGTTCGTGGCGATTCTGCCCGCTTATCTCCTTTTCCTGCGCCGCGAGAAACAGGCGCTGTGGATGCTGGCTGGCGCGCTGGCTTACCTGGCCGTTTTCTGCGGGCGCTATTCCCTGCTCGACCACCATACGCTCGGCCTGAGTTGGATCCCCAGCCTGAACGAGTTCATTCTCTACGTCGCCGTGACCTCGGGGGCGGCCCTGCTCGTCGGCTGGCTGACGGCGATGTTTGGGCTGCGCGCCTTTCGCGGGTCGGCGCGGCAGGCCGCCGGGTCCGCGCTCGGAGCGGTCTGGTTCATCCTGTACGTGCTGGCCCTGCCCATCCTGTTCAATTTTGCTGTCAACGGCGTGACGGTCTCCTGGACGTTGCCGGATTTTCTCAGCCAGTATCTGGGATTCCTTGCCATCGCCCAGGGGCTGTGCGTGGCCCTGCTCGGCTTGCTGCTGGTAGGGGTGAGCGCAGGAATGCAAGAGGTAAGAAGGTACAAAAGTAAGCAGGTACATAAGTAAACAGGTGGAAGGATATGACGTCAACAGAAGAGATCCTAACTCAAATCAAGGCTCTGGTCTCACAAGGGAAAAAGGATGACGCATTGTCTCTTCTCGAGCAGGCAATGAACGCCCAACCCAACAACACCTTACTCATGATATGGTATGCCGGCCTGACACCAGATATTCAAAAAAGCATTGATTTGCTCGAAAATGTCTTAAAGTTAGAGCCAAACAATCTGGCAGCGCAAAAAGGGCTAAACGCGCAACGCGCCAAGTTGACACAGCAAGTTGCTCCGCCTTCACCAGCCGAGGTTCCTCTGCCGCAGGCCACATCTGCTGTCTCCACCCCAAGTGAACCGCTATCTTCTTCTTATGTCTCAGGTCGAGAAATAATTCGGTTTGCTGAAGAAACGATTTGGACTTTTCGAGGCCTAAATGAGTCGATTGGGCGGTTAATGCAGGATGGGAAAATCACCTCCAAAGACCTGGCATGGGCGTCATGGAATGCCCAAAACGCCCGGATTAGATGGTCATCTGCTGTCTATTTGCGCCGTAACGATATTGGCTCGTCTGTGCTCGATGTCAGTGCGCTGGCAAAAGTAATATGGCCGTTCAAAAATCTAAATCGCCCTGTAATCAGTCTTTTGGAAGAAAAGACCATCAGCATGAAAGACCTGGCTTACGCCATCGCAAACAGCAAAAACAAGTCTCTAGTCGAAGCGACCGCAGCCATCGGTTACCTGTTATTGACTGGTCGAATTCAAGTTCTATCACCACAAACGCCAGCAAGCCCCAAAGTGCCTACCCCAGAGAAGCAAGAGATTGAACCGGAGAAAAGGCCAGAGGCGCCAAAGAATTCAGGGGCAAAGCAAAGCGCGCCCTCAAAAGGGTCATTAAATATCGTGTTAGGCAGCGGATATCTTAATCAAAACCAGAAGATTTTGCACAAGAAGGCCAGTTCCATGCGCAGGATTGGCATGATTCTGATTATTGTGGCAATTATCGTGAGCTTCTGTGGGTTGCTCACCGGCTCCTACATCCCCATGTCCATTGCACTTGCTATGCTCGGGATTGCGTATCTGATAGCATTGGCGAAAGAAAAATTTGAACGCCAAGAAGAAAACTTTGCACAAGGGATTCAAGGAGAAGAAGCCCTGGCACAAGCATTAAGCCTCCGCCTTGATAGTGAATGGACATTGTTCCGAAACATTGATTTGCCCGATCGCTCCGGCGATTTGGATGCTGTCCTGGTCGGCCCAAAGGGAATTTACCTGTTTGAAATCAAAGCCTACAACTTCAATTGTCGGAATCGAAACGAGCAATGGGAATACCGCTCTTTTTCCGACTGGAAACCGTTATCTAAGAATCCAACTCAACAGGCTTTACGCAACGCGGCTCGCTTGAACGATTATCTCAAACAAATTGTCGGGCACGACATTTGGATTGAACCGCGCATTGTATGGGCAGGCAAAAGCAAACTCTTCCTTGACAAACCTCGTGTAAAAGTGTGGTACTTGAATCAACCGGATTTCTGGATGAAAGAAATCAATAATGGCAAGTCATTGCATTTAGAACAATTGAATTTGATTGTCGTCTCTTTGCGAACGTTATGTTCAATCAACAGGAGTTAATCGCATGAACCTCACCCTTCACATCAACGGTCACGATTACACCCTGGATTGCCCGCCGCACACCACGCTGCTGACGGCAATCCGCAGTTTGGGTTTTCATTCGGTCAAATTCGGCGATGAGCACGGGCTGACAGGCGCGGACACGGTGCTGCTGGACGGACGCCCGGTCAACTCGGCGGTGATGCTGGCGGCGCAGGCCGAAGGCCACCAGATCGCCACGCTCGAGGCCCTCACCCCCTACCCCTCTCCCATAGGGAGAGGGGAGGCCCTCACCCCTGTCTCCCCTCTCCCTGTGGGAGAGGGGCTGGGGGTGAGGGAAAGACTCCATCCGCTGCAACAAGCCTTCATCGAGACGGGCGCGATCCAGTGCGGGTACTGCACGCCGGCGCAAATCCTGGCGGCGAAGGCGCTGCTGGACAAAAATCCCAACCCCACCGAAGCCGAGGTGCGCGAGGCCATCAGCGGGGTGCTGTGCCGCTGTACGGGGTACGTCAAGCCGGTCCAGGCGGTGCTGCGGGCGGCGGCGATACTGCGGGGAGAAGTGAGTAGCGAACAGTCGTCAGTAATCAGTGGGCAGTTGCCAGCCGAGGGCGGGGAATCCCTCGAGTCGCCGGGCACGCCAGGAGAGGAAGGCGAGACCATCACGCAGACCCGCGTTGCGCCGAAAATCGTCGTCACACCCGAGACCGACGGCTGGCAAACGGTGGGCAAGCCCGAGGTCAAGGTGGACGCGGTCAAACTGGCGCAGGGTAAACCGGCGTTCGCCGCCGACCTGCTCGGGGTGGACTATCCCATCCGCGGCCTGCTCTACGCCAAGGTGTTGCGTTCGCCGCATGCCCACGCCCTCATCAAACGCATGGACGCTTCGCGCGCCCGCGCCCTGCCCGGGGTGGCCGCCGTGCTCACCTGGCAGGACATCCCACGCGTGGTCTATTCGACCGCCGGGCAGAGTCACCCCATCCCCGGCCCGCTGGACACCTTCTCGCTCGACCGCAAAGTGCGCTTCGTCGGCGACCGGGTGGCGATGGTGGCCGCCGAGACGCCCGAAATCGCCGAGCAGGCGCTGCGCCTCATCGAGGTCGAGTACGAGGTCTTGCCCGCCGTGCTGGATAAGGAAGAGGCCATGAAACCCGGCGCGCCGGTCATCCACGACGAGCCGGAGTATGTCCCCTTTGCCGCCTGCGACCCGCAGCGCAACCTGGCAGCGGAGATCCGCATTGACATCGGCGACGTAGAGAAGGGCTTCGCCGAGGCAGACGAAATCTTCGAGGGCGTGTACGAAGTGCCAAAGGTGCAGCAGGCGCACATCGAGCCGCACGTCGCGCTGACCTATTGGGACGAGAACGACCGCCTCGTTATCCGCACCTCGACTCAGGTCCCGTTCCACGTGCGGCGGCAACTCGCCCCGGTGCTGGGACTGCCCGTCAAGCGCATCCGCGTCATCAAGCCGCGCATTGGCGGCGGATTCGGCGGCAAGCAGGAGGTGCTGATCGAGGACGTGCCGGCCCACCTGACGATCGCCACCGGCCGCCCCGTTCTGTACGAGTACACCCGCGAGGAGGAATTCACCGCCGCCCGCTCACGCCACCCGATGAAAATCTGGATGAAGACCGGAGTCAAACGCGACGGCACAATGACCGCCAACGAGATGCGCATCCTCTCGGACACGGGCGCCTACGGCTGTCACGCCCTGACCGTGACCGGCAACACCGGCCACAAGGCCATGGCGCTCTACGTCGGCGACGGGCCGTATCGCAAGTCGCCCAACATCCGCTTCTACGCGGACATTGTGTACACCAACACCCCGCCGGCAGGGGCTTACCGCGGTTACGGCGTCCCGCAGGGATTCTGGGCCGTCGAGCGGCACATGGAGAAGATTGCCCGCGCCCTGGGCCTCGACCCGCTCGAGTTCCGCCTGAAGAACGCCATCCGCCCCGGCGAGTATCATCCCTTCAGCACCGCCTGGAACGAGGGCCGCGAGCCGCGCCCGGAGATCATCCACACCGTCGGGCTGGAGGAGTGCGTGCGGCAGGGCAAAGCCGCCATTGGCTGGGACGAGAAATTTGGGAACGAAGCGTGGCACGTGGCGCAAGTCTCTGACTTGCGCGCGCAAACCAAAGGTTTGCGCTACAGAAAAGGCATCGGCGTTGCCCTTGTGATGCAAGGCACGGCCATCCCCTACCTGGACATGGGCGGGGCTTCAATCAAAATGAACGACGACGGCTCCTTCAACCTGCTCATCGGCGCAACCGACCTGGGCACCGGCTCGGACACGGTCATCGCCCAAATGGTCGCCGA
>DAOUCM010000067.1:0-5083 GCA_034431895.1 Anaerolineales bacterium | reverse complement strand
TGGGTAAGGCAGATGCAATTGGTTACGCGGTGTGTCATCGTTTGGAGGTGCGTTCTTTTCACGTTCACGGGCGACAGATGCCGTTGTGTGCACGCTGTACAGGCGAGTTCAATGCGGCGGCCATTACGTTGGCCTTCTTGGGCGCGGTGAGCCGTAAGCGTAGTGGATTGTCTGCCAGGGGAGTGCTGACCGTGCTGGCGATTTTCTTCCTGGCTTTTGCGCTGGATGGCTCGAACTCGTATTTGTACCTGTTGAAGCAAACCTACGAGGGTTTCTTACCGCAAGTGCCGAACCTGTACACCCCCAACAATGTTTTGCGCTTGTTGACCGGCACCGGCATGGGCGTGGCTATGGCTTCTATGCTGTATCCGGTGGTCAATCAGAGCCTGTGGCGGGTAGTGGATGAGCGCCCGGCCCTCACCTGGAAGGAGTTGGGCGCGCTGGTGGCGCTCTTGCTGCTCGTTGACCTGGGCATCTTGAGCGAATCGGCGGTCGTGCTGTATCCGATTGCGTTTATGAGCGTGTTGGGCGTGCTGGCGCTCTTGACCATGGTGTTTGGAATGTTGTGGATCATTGTCATGCGGCAGGAGAATACCTTCGAGACCTACCGTCAGTTGTGGCTGGCGGCGCTGGCCGGCTTGACGTTGGCTTTGCTGTTGATTTCTGCGCTCGATTTGGTTCGCCTGCGGTTGACAGGCACTTGGGGCGGCTTCCCGCTCGGATAGGAGAAGAAATGGAACAGTTGCTGAGTATTTTCTCTGCGTTTGGGCTTTCGGCCAGCGCCGGGTTGAACGCTTACATCCCCCTGTTGATGATTGGGGTGGTGGATCATTATACGGATTGGATTACGCTCCGTTCTCCGTGGGACTTGCTGTCGAACCCCTGGGTGTTGATCGTGCTGGGTATTCTGGTCATCATCGAAATGCTGGCCGATAAGGTGCCGGCCGTCAATCATCTGAACGACCTGATACAAACCTTCGTGCGACCGGCCGCTGGAGCAGTGGCCTTTGCCGCCAGCGCCAATGTCGTCACAGATATTCATCCGGTGCTGGCGCTCATCTGCGGGCTGCTGGTGGCCGGCAGTGTACATGTGGTCAAGGCGGCGGCTGTGCGGCCTGTAGTCACGGCGACGACCGGTGGGGCGGGAAATGTGCCGGTCAGCATTGCCGAAGATGTCGTTTCGACAATCACTTCTTTCCTGGCAATCGTCTTGCCTATATTGATTGCGGTCATCCTGGTCTTGTCGCTGGTGCTGTTCTTGTGGTGGCGGCAAGGGCGTCAACAGGCTTAAGTCACCGTTGGAGGAGTAAATATGACAGATTACCCTGCCCCACCATATCAAACGCCGCCGGCCAAGCCAAGCAGTAACCTGGCCCTGGCCAGCCTGATATTGGGTATTTTGGGCTGGACGGTCATCCCCGGTATTGGCTCGATTGCGGCCATCGTCACCGGTCACCTCGCCAAGAGTGAAATCAAGAACAGTATGGGGGCGTTGGGCGGCGACGGCATGGCTACTGCTGGTCTGGTGTTGGGTTATGCCAGTATCGCGCTGGGACTATGCGTGATTTGTATCGTCTTTGCGCTGCCCCTGATGGGAATCGGACTCCTTCCCTTCCTTCAGGGCGGATGAAACTATCGAAAGGAGCGAAGAATGGACGAGAATATGGGTACTCCTGTGGAAGCGCCGGCCAAGAAAAGCAACAAAACGCTCATCATTGCCCTGGTCGTGCTGGTGGTTCTGTGTTGTTGCTGCGTGGCAGCGCTCGTGGCGCTCTATTTTGGCTATGATTCCCTGGGCGATCCGCTCGGCGTCTACGGCTGGCTGCCGATGATAGCGCAAGGATGATGCGGGCGGGGGTGTGAAAAGTCTTCCCCTGCTCTATGATTTTTCTCTGCCCGAACTGACTGCTTTGCTGGCCTCTTGGGGCGAGCCGCCTTACCGCGCTCGCCAAGTCTGGCAAGGGCTGTATCGTCAGTTTTGGAACAGGCCGGAGGAATTCAGCAATCTCCCCAAATCCCTGCGCGAGAAATTGAGCGCTTCTGTGCGTTTCGAGGCTGTACGGCCCGAACGCTATCTGGAATCATCGGACGGCCAAACCCGCAAAACGCTCTTCCGACTCTTCGACGGTCATCTCATCGAAGCAGTCTTGATGAAGTATGGCGACCCGGCGGCCTGGCCCTCGCCCTCACCCCTGCGCCCCTCTCCCCCTGGGAGAGGGGATGGGGGTGAGGGCAAGGGCAAAAAGCGCCGCACGTTGTGTATCAGTTCCCAGGTGGGTTGCGCCATGGGGTGCGTCTTTTGCGCCACCGGACAGATGGGTTTCAAGCGCCACCTCTCCAGCGGCGAAATCGTAGCCCAGGTGATGTATTATGCGCGGATGTTGAAAGAGCGCGGCGAGCAAGTCACCAACATCGTGGTGATGGGCATGGGCGAACCGTTCCACAACTACGAAAACACCATGGCCGCCCTCGACCGTCTCAACGACGCCGACGGATTCAACTTCGGCGCCCGCCGCATCACCCTCTCGACCGTCGGCCTGGTTCCGATGATGCGGCGTTTTGCCGACGAAAAACGACAGGTGAACCTGGCCGTTTCCCTGCATGCCATTCAAGACGAGGCCCGCGCCAGCCTCATGCCGGTCAACAAGAAGTACAACTTGACCGAAGTGCTAGACGCCTGTCGGTATTACGTCGAAAAGACCGGCCGCCGTATCACCTTCGAATGGGCGCTCATCTATGGGGTGAACGACTCGCCCGAAATTGCGCGTCAACTGGCAGCCCGCCTGAAGGGACTGCTTTGCCATGTCAACGCCATTCCTCTCAATCCTACCGCCGGGTACAGCGGGCGGGCAACCGACCGTCGCAGGGCAGAAGCCTTCAAAGAAACTTTGGAGCAGGCCGGGGTGCCGTGTACGATTCGCCTGCGTCGCGGCATAGACATCCAGGCCGGCTGCGGTCAATTGGCTGGGTCGGTTTTTGGGGGCCTCCACAACTTGCCAGAAAAGTGACTCTACAGTAGACTTTAGCGACGTGCTAAAAACGACCACAAAGAGAGTTCTATGAATTCCGAAAAACGTCCCTGGCTCGAACGCCCCATCCACCCCGCCTTGACTGGCTTCAGCAATGAAATCCTGCTCTTTGCGGGCATCCTCCTGTTAGCGCTCCTGACCCGCTTCTACGACCTCGAAGCGCGCGTCATGAGCCATGACGAAAGTTTGCACACCTATTTCTCCTGGCTGTTCTATCGCGGAGGGGGCTACGAACATACCCCTATGATGCACGGACCGCTGCAATTCCATCTGATTGCGCTGACCTACTTTATCTTTGGAGTCAACGACTTGACCTCGCGCATTCCGGCTGTCCTTTTCAGCCTGGCAACCATCTGGATGGTGTGGTACTGGCGGCGGTATCTGGGGAAAATCGGCGCGCTGGTGGCGGCTTTCCTGATGGTCATCTCGCCCTACATGTTGTATTACGGACGTTACGTCCGTAACGAGGCCTACGCTGGCTTCTCCGGCGTGCTGATGTTGTATGCCATCTTGCGCTTTCTCGAAACGGGCGGCAAACGCTACCTGTACCTGGTCACGGCTGCGCTGCTCATCCACTTCACCGCCAAAGAGACCGCCTTCATCTACGCGGCGCAGGCGATGGTTTTCCTGGCTATCTATTTCATTGCGCAAGTGACCAAGACTCCCTGGGAAGGCTATGAAAGCCTGTTCAGGTCCTTCCTCATTGCTTCGTTGTTGGGGGTCTTGCTTTTGGGCGGCGCGCTTGGCACTTTCCTATACCAGCGTTCTGGCGGCACATTGACCGCCACCGAGACCGCCATGCCGGCCAATCCCAATGCGCCTCTTGCGCCGTTGGATGGCGCGCAAGCCACCGCTACCCCGCTGGGAGGCATTCTGGCCGGGCTGGGTGTGCTGGCGCTTGTCTTTGCAGTCATATTTCTCCTCAGGGGCTATACCTGGCGCCGTTTGCGGGAAGAGCGTTCGTTCTCCCTGCTCATGTTGATTGGAACGCTGGTACTGCCCTTGCTTACCCCCTTCCCGATCCAATTCCTGGAACCGTGGCTGCACGTCGTCATCCCCACCACAGCCGCCGAAGTCAATACCCTGATGGCCAGCCCGCCGCTCTTTTGGGGACTGCCGCGTGATATTTTCATCGTCGGTGTGATTGTCATCGTGATGTTTGGCCTGTCCATATGGCTCGGCCAATTGTGGAATCGCGATTGGTGGAAATTTGGCCTGCTCTTTTGGGGACCCTTTACTATCCTGTTTACCGCCGTCTTCACCAACACAGACGGTTTCTTCACCGGCCTCATTGGCTCGCTGGGTTATTGGCTCGTTCAACAAGGTGTCCAGCGCGGCAGCCAACCCTGGTACTTCTATGTTCTGGTGCAGATCCCGATGTACGAATTCCTGCCGGCCCTGGGAGCGCTGCTTGCCGCCTGGCTGGGCATCAAAAAACTGAGCGTCAGACCCGAAGACCAAGCGGCAGAGATGCTGCCTCGAGCGGAAGTCCCCGCTTCGTTGCCGGACCCGTTACCGGCCTCGCTGCCGAGCGAGGTTTCCTTCCCCTCGGCCTTGTCTGCCCCAGAGACGGATTTGCTGCCTTTGGTGGAGGCCTCCGATTCGCCGCCGGACCCGTTACCGGCCTCGCTGCCGAGGGAGGTTTCCTCCCCCGATTCCGACGCGGATTCGCCCCATCGCAACTTTGTCGACACCTTTGGCCTGCTGCTGTGGTGGGCAATCACCAGCATTATCGCCCTCAGTTACGCCGGAGAACGCATGCCCTGGCTGACCTATCACATGGCCTGGCCAATGATTCTGCTCACCGGTTGGGGGCTGGGTCGCGTCATCGAGAGTATAGACTGGCATCGAAGCCAGGCGGCTCCAACTGCTCTCAGGCTGGCGTTGACCGCCTTGTTTGTGGTCGGGCTGGTGAGCGCTTTGGCTTCTCTGGTTGGGCCCACCCCCCCCTTCCAGGGCAAGGACATCAACAGCCTGCGCGCCACGAATGCCTTCCTTTTGCCGTTCGCGGCGGCGCTCCTCAGTGCGGTTGGGCTGGTCTACCTGCTGCAAGA
>DAOUCM010000066.1:0-3031 GCA_034431895.1 Anaerolineales bacterium | reverse complement strand
CAGGGTTTGGTACTTCACTTTGTACTTCAATATGTGGTAGACGATGCGAGCCAGTTTGTGGGCAGTGGCTACCTGAGCCTGGGCGGGACCAATCCGGGCGCGCAGGCGGCGGTAATGCCCCCAACGCGCTTTGGCTGTGGGCCAGGGAAGCGATGGCTTGTCCAGCGGCGGCAACTCTGCTTCCTTCTGCTGCGGACGAATCCCGTCGTAGATGCGCTCGATCTCCGTATCGCATTCGGCGATCGGGGCCGTGTAGGAGTCGTACATTTGGGTTCGCGCCGCAGTTTCCTGGGCAAGCGCCAGCCTGTCTTGGCGGGTGTCCAGGGGACAAGCAACTGCGGCGCAACGCCAGTTTGGTTGCGGCCCTGGCCTGACGCCAGCCTGCCCTGGCGCTTGTCCAGGGGACAGGCTAGAGGCCGTGCTGCTATGCAAATTTTGTCAAAAGTCCAAAAGCAACATACGGCAAATCCACCGTTACCTGATGGCGCAGAAAAAGGAGGAAAATCAGCAAAAGCAGACAGGTTGCAAGGCAGAAAACGCCCTGGCGCAGGCTGCCGATTTTTTCCGCTTTTCCGTCGCCCGCTCCCCCCCTTGGCGGCTAGCCGGGTCACTTTTGGGTTGGTAATGTTCGGCCTTCTTGCAAAGGAGTCATTGGATATAATCTAATGCTCATGACGGATTCTGCTCCCAAACCCTCCCTGCAAGAGAAACTCAAAGCCCTGGGTGTCAAGGTCGGCGCGCTCGACCTGCCCGCGCCACAGCGCAAGAAGCGCGACCGCGGCGAGGGGTTGTCTGGGTTGGACGGGCGCTTCGTTTACACGCTGCGCGGCGAGGTCTTCGTTCATGAGGAAACCTATGGGGCAGACGACCGGCATTGGCTTGTGCCGCTCGACGCCGAGGTTCCGCTCGACTTGATGTCTGAATGGGCGGCAGAGCCGCGACTGCAAAATATACCCCTGGAGTCCTTCGCTTTCCTGGATACAGAGACCTCCGGTTTGGCAGGCGGCACGGGGACGTACGCTTTTCTGGTGGGGGTGGGGCGTTTCGAGACGAGCGTCTCGGGGCGGACCTTCCGCCTGCTCCAGTTCTTCATGCGCGATCCTGGCGAGGAGGCGGCCCTGCTCGAGGCTTTGACGGGTTTCCTGGCGCCCTGCGCGGCCCTGGTGACGTACAACGGCAAGGCCTTCGACGCGCCCCTTCTCCGCACCCGCTACACCCTGCACGACATCCCCTGTCCCTTCGACGATTTCGCCCATGTAGATTTGCTGCCATTGGCGCGCCGCCTGTGGCGCGATCGCCTGCCCTCGCGCACATTGAAGTATATCGAAGAGCATGTTTTGGGTGTGCCGCGCACCAGCCAGGAAGTGCCGGGCTACGAGATTCCCTGGCTGTATTTCGACTACCTGCGAAGCGGAGACGCCGCCCCTTTGACGGGCGTGTTTTATCACAACGCTATGGATGTAGTGGCGTTGGCCGCTCTCTTTGTACATGCGGCGGTCTTGCTGCATGGGCCATTCGACGAGCGCCTGGTCTCTCTGCACGGCTTGGATGTGATCGCGCTGGCCAAACTGCACGAAGACTTGAGGCGCTGGGACACAGCCGCCCGGCTCTATGAAAGAGGGTTGGAGATGGATCTGGAGGCGGATGATTTTTGGGAAGCGGTACGCCGGCTCTCGGCGCTGCAAAAGAGGCGCGGCGACCTGGAACAAGCCGTTGGCTGGTGGGAGCAGGCCGCCGCGCAGGGCCACATCTACGCGCATGTCGAATTGGCGAAATTCTACGAACACCGCCGCCACGACATCCCTGCCGCGCTGGGGTGGGCTCGATCTGCATGGGACAAACTCGCCTCCAGCAGCATGGAGTCTTACGTCCGCGCGCACTGGCAGGCCGATTTGGAACATCGCCTGGCGCGCTTGACAGGGAAAGCAAATCGCCAGGTAAAGCCACCAGACCCGAGAGCGTGAGGCTTGACTAGGCTTTGGCTTGCGGGGCCAACGTCGCCAGTTCGGCGCGCAGTTTTTCGATGATGGTCGTGTTGCCGCGCTCGTCGCCCAGTTTGGCAAGTTGCTCTTTTTTGTGCGCCAGTTCGCCGCAGACCTGATAGAAGCGGGAAGTGGCAAAATAGGAACCGGCAGTCAGCGCGCGCAGGCGTGCGCCGGTTTGCGCAAACGACAGGGCTGTTCGATATTGGGCGGGAGAGATCAAGCCGTTGTTGACCTCCTCTTGCAGGCGTCGTTGTAAGATTTTGCGCTCGCTGAAGATCATCCAGACGATGAAAATGAGCATGAAGAACCAGCCTATCCAATCAACGGCCGTGCCGATGGCCAATCCCTCCAGGCCGCCGATGAGCCCGCCAAAAGTGTTGTGGAAAGCGTGCGCCATGACCGCTGCTGTAAAGCCGGCTATCACCGCTATCAATTTGACGAGTGGATTGTGGTTCATGCGCGCTACGGCCAGGCCAATGCCGCTGAAGGCCGTGTAAAATGGATGCTGCCAGCCTACCAACACAACGCGGATGAAGACCAGCGCCCACAAGCCTTCCCAGCCGCCTTCCAGGTAGCCTTGCTCGTAGATGTACAACACGTTTTCGATAGCGGCAAATCCCAGCGCCGTGACGCCGGCGTAGATGATGCCATCCAGCACAGAGTCGAATTCTTTGCGAAACAGGAAGAACACCGTCAAGACCGCCAACCCCTTCAGGCTTTCTTCTACAACAGGCGCAATGAGCGAAGCCGTGGCAAAGTCGGTGGCGCCTTCTGAGCCGGTGACGATATACACGCCCAGCCCCAGTACGGTATTGATGATATACGCGCCGCCGCCAGCGATGATGACGCCCCAGACGAATGCCGCGCCTAGCAAGATTTTTGGCTCTTTCTCATATCGGTCGAGCCAATTGACGAAACCGGCAAACAGCAACATAGGCACAAAGCCAAAGAAAATCGAAACGAGTAATGGCATGGTGGCCTCCAGGTGTGGGTGAGATGCAGGAAAATTTCCTTTATCTTACCAGAGTTTTGTCGTTCTTCTACCT
>DAOUCM010000065.1:0-3249 GCA_034431895.1 Anaerolineales bacterium | reverse complement strand
CATCCTGCAATGGGTGGTGCCGCTGTTTCTGGCGGGGACAGCCCTGGTTTTCGAGCTCGTGGAACACAGGCTGGAGGGGGAGTTGCATTTTGACCTTGCCTTCATGAGCGAAAGCATCATCTTCGGTTTGATGGGGCCCGCCATCATTGGCTTCATCATCGCCTGGATGCGCGAACTGGTCAAAGCCGAGAGGCAGGCAACGCAGGAAGTCCACCAACTCAACCGCAGTTTGGAGCAAAAAGTGGAGCAGCGGACTGCCGAACTGGCAGAGCGCAACCGCCAATTGGAAGAAGCCAACCGTCAGTTGCGCCGCCTGGACGAAATGAAATCGGAATTCGTCTCGCTGGTCAGCCACGAATTGCGCGCTCCGCTCACCACCCTGAATGGCGGATTAGAACTCGCCATGCAAAGTGCCGACTCCTTGCCGGCGCAGGCGCGTCGAACGCTGGAGATGATGGTCGGTGAAAGCGCCCGCCTGACCCGCCTGGTGCAGACCATCCTGGATGTCTCGCGGCTGGAAGCGGGCAAACTGGAGATTCACCCGGGACCCGTCGCCGTGCGCCCGCTCATGGAACAGGCTGCCGCCGTCATTTTTGCATCCAACCCTCGGACTCTCAAATGGAAATTCAATGAGAACCTGCCCCCCGCCTGGGCAGACGAGACCCACCTGGAAGAAATCCTGCGCAACCTGATGCGCAACGCCGATAAATACTCCCCGCCCGAAGCGGTCATCGAACTGTGCGCCTGCCATCAGGGAGATCAGGTGCGCATCTCGGTCAAAGACCATGGTCCCGGCGTGCCAGCGGAATATCAGCAATACATCTTCGAGCGCTTCGGGCGCGCCCACAGCGGCGAGAGCGCCCCGCCCGGCTGGGGGCTGGGGTTATACTTCGCCCGCAAATTGGTCGAAGCGCAGGGCGGCTCCATCGGAGTCAACAGCCCCGTCTGGGACGACCCGCATGCGCCCGGCGCCGAGTTTTACATTCTCCTGCCGCAAGCCAATTTGAGCGAGGAGTGAAGCGTGGCTTCCATTCTTATCATTGACGATGACGCCAGTCTCTCCGAACTGCTGGGCGAATACCTGCGCGGGCAGGGATTTGCGGTCCATACCGCCGCGGACGGGCAAAAGGGGCTGCGCGCCTTTTACGAGCAAAAGCCCGACCTGGTGATTCTGGACGTGACCATGCCCAAACTGGACGGCTGGGAAACGCTCAAACGCCTGCGCGAGGTCAGCGACACGCCGGTCATCATGCTCACCGCCCGCGACGAAGAACCGAACATCCTGCGCGGCTTTTCGCTCGGCGCGGACGATTACGTCACCAAGCCGTTTTCCTTTGCCCAACTAGCGGCGCGCGTCAAGGCGGTGCTGGCGCGGCGCGGCGCGGGGATTTCGACAGCGGAACGGCTGGAAGCGGGCGGCTTGCAGGTGGATTTTGCCACCCGCCGCGTCACGCGCGACGGCGAACTGCTTGCGCTCACCCCGACCGAATTCAAACTGCTGACGGTTCTCATGCGCCGCGCGGGAGAAGTGGTTTCGCCAGAAGAACTGGTGCGCGAAGTGTGGGGACCGCAATACGCCAACGAAATCGGCTTCGTGCGCCGCTACGTCTGGCACTTACGTCAAAAGGTGGAAAAAGACCCGGAGAATCCGCGCTACATCCACAACGAGCGCGGGTTTGGGTATTGCTTTCGGGTGGGCGAAATTTAATTCAAGGGAACTGCGCGCCTTCTACCCCATCGGCAATGTTTCGCGGCCTACATTCGCTGACATATCTTCTGCCAGACTCGCAAATGCTCTTTCTTGATGGCGCTGGCGCGTTTGTAGATGAAGCCTCTTGTATCTTTCGATTTCCCGCGCCACCGCATCGTAATTGTCAAAGTTTGGCTCATTGGTCGTCAGGATGTAATACCTGCTGATGGAAGTGGGCTTGATTTTCCGAAACGCAATTCCAATCATGTCAGCGGTAATAGGCTTGTTATGTTTGATTTCAATGGCCTCGAAGCAAGAACCGTCGGGATTCTTGACTTCGATGTCTCCCAAAGCCTTTGAGCGAAAGTCGGGGCTGGTATGTGATTCGAGCGGCGCAAGCGTCTTGCCGTCATATTTTTTCACATCGGACATAAGCAGATTGTACACCGCGTAAATCACCACCACAGGAAGCCGCGCTGCTCCCGCAATGCCATAGTCATATCGAATATGCTGGCTGACCGAATCAACAATCCCTGCAATGGTCAAGTCGCTCGAAACTTCAACCCTTGCCAAAAGTGTTTCATGCTCTGCCGAGGCTTCGAGCATTAAGGCCAAAAGCGCAACAAGAATTTTCGAAGCAAGGTTTCGTTTTGTCTGCAATAATTCCAGGATATTCAAGAAAGCAGTTTTCAGGTCTTGATTTCTGATATTGCCAGGATAAGAACGATCATACGGGTGTGGTTGCTCCAAAGATCGAGTCAGCCATGCGCTTTCAGCCATCGCAAAATGAGGAAATTTGCTTTTCAGGAAGGGGGTGACATATTTTGTGTCGAATGTTCTTCCTGAATAACCGCCTTGCATATGTTCCTGATGTCTGCGAATATCCTGGGATGGATGCAAAACTTTATAAGTTGTGGAAGTCAATACAACGCCCAACACGCCTTTCTGGGATTCGCCCATTTTCACAATCAGATTCAAATCGGCAGCACATTCGGAAGGAAGAGCCGCCAGAATCGCTTTTAACGGTCGTCTTTTCGCCTTCTCATAAGCAGATTCAAGCGTTTCAATTGGCGATGAGGTCATTGACTCTTCTCCCATAAGGACAACTGATGTTTGATGCCGCTGATACGCTTTCTGGCATAATCGCAGTATTCCTGGCTAATGTCGAAGCCGATATACACTCGCTCGGTTTTGAACGCCGCAACCGCCGTAGAACCAGATCCGACAAATGGGTCAAGCACAATATCGCCGCGTTGGGTCAAAAGTTTGATGAATTCTTCCACAATCTGGACTGGATAAATTGCCGGGTGGGGGCAATTTTTCAGCGACTCGACCGGCGTAGTAATGACATCCTTTTTCAGCGGATTTCCATAAATACGGATGATGGTAAACCCGTTCTTCTCCAATTGAATTTTTCTTCCGCCGTCCTGCCCACCAAAAGGTTCGGAATGGATACCGCGTATTTTCATTCGGAATCCCTGAATTTCGCCGTTCCTGACTTCCTCAATGACTTCTTCCAGCGCGTTACGCGCCATTTCCTTTTGCTTCGGAGTCAGGCG
>DAOUCM010000064.1:0-7576 GCA_034431895.1 Anaerolineales bacterium | reverse complement strand
CCCCACAGCCCAAACAGCAGAGCCAGCGCGCCGACAGCGTAAGAGATTTTCTTCAACATATCAGCCTCCTACACGATGTAATAGACACGCGGTTCGGTGCCGAGTTCTTCCTTCAGCCGAATCACGTTGGGTTGGTTGATGAGTTCCGTCACCAGCGAGTCGGGGTCGTTGGCGTCGCCGAAGTAGGTGGCGCGCCCGATGCAGGTGGTGGTGCAGGCGGGCAGGATGCCGTCCTTGATGCGGTGCAGGCAGAAGTGACACTTGCGGACGTTGCCCACCGGCGATTCGTGGCGACCTTCCCGCTTCCACGCCTGGCCGTACTCCTGGCTGGCGTGTTCATAGCCCGCGGCGGTCTTTCCGCCGATGGTCACGCCATCGAAGACGGGCAACTGCTCGGCGTAGGTTTCGCCAAAGTCGAACGTGCGCGCGCCGTAGGGACAAGCCGCCATGCAGGCGCGGCAGCCGATGCACTGTTCGTAATCCACCACAACAACACCTTCCTCATTGTGGTAAGTGGCGGTTACGGGACAGACCTCCGTGCAGGGCGACTTTTCGCACTGCATACAGGGGCGCGGCAGGAATTTCAGGGTCACGTTGGGGTAGGTGCCGACTTCCTCCGTCATCACCGGGCGATAGACCACGCCGGGCGGCAGTTTGTTTTCGGCCACGCAGGCGACGGTGCAGGCATGGCAGCCGATACAGCGGCGCAAGTCAATGACCATGACCCAGCGCCGTTCCGAGGCGGGCTTTTCCAGGGCGCGCTTCAGTTCGCGTTCCATGCGAACCAGCACGTCTTCTTTTGCCAGGGCATCAGCGGCGGGCGCGGCGGAAATCTCCAACCCCTCCGCCACCGGCGCTACCAGCCCGGCAAAGACCTCGGAAGCATACTTTTGGAGCAAATTTGCTTCTGTCATCATGCTTCTCCTTTTAGAAATAGGATTTTGAAATCATCTGACAAGTCCATTGGTTTTACTTTATCTTTTCTACCCCTGCGCCGCTATCAGGAAAACCCCGCTTCTTTTTCGAAGCTTGTCGGGAAAAACCCTACAACCGGGTAACAAACAACAAATCGAAATCTGATAAAAGTCACAATGAACAATGGAACCAGTACAGATACAATATCTACCATATTCGGAAATGCGAATATGACGGTACAATCAAGATGTGGAACTCAATTAGAAAATTCTTGAAATGGCCTAGACCAACCAAAAAGTGTTTCGGAAACACTTTCCCGGCCTGCAGCGGCTGCCTGTGGGTGCAAGGTGTAATCCAGTGTCCATAAATCCAATTCTCAAGGAGCAAAAAATATGTTAACCATCAAAGTTCTCGGTTCTGGCTGCGCCAACTGCAAGCGGCTGGAGCAAATTGCCCGCAAGATCGTGGAAGAAATGGCCCTGGAGGCCGAAATCATCAAAGTGACCGAATACCCTGAAATCATGAAATACAACATTCTTTCCACGCCGGGGCTGGTGGTGAATGAGAAGGTCGTTTCCAGCGGGCGAATTCCCACTCACGCCGAAGTGACCACCTGGTTGGCCAACGCGCTCGAAGCGGCCTAAATTCTTTCCGCAAATTGCGCGGAACTTTAACCAGACCATAACATTCTCCCGTTGCAGGACAAGATATTATCTTGTCCTATAAAAACCGAGGAGATAGCTTATGAAAAAAGTCTTATTTTTGTGTACCGGAAATTCGTGCCGCTCACAAATGGCGGAGGCGATTGTCAATGCCCGCCTGTCAGATGAATGGCAGGCCGTTTCAGCGGGAACGCGACCAGCGGGTTATACCCACCCCAAGGCGATTGCTGCGCTTGCCGAAATCGGGATCCAGCACGAGGGGCGTTCCAAACTGGCCGATGAATTTCGCAGCATAGATTTTGACCTGGTGGTCACAGTCTGCGATTCGGCAGCGGAAGATTGTCCCGTCTGGCTTGGAAACGGCAAAAAGGTGCATCACAGCTTCTTCGACCCGGCCACAACCGACGATATGGCCGATTTCCGGCGTGTGCGTGATGAAATTGCCGAAGTGATTCCGCAAATTCTGGCGCAAGTGCGTTAATTACCAATCCCCAATTATTTTATCTGGAGGAAGCATGTCTCAGGCAAAACCCCTTAGCAAGCAACTCTCGTTTCTCGACCGTTACCTGACCCTGTGGATTTTTGCCGCGATGGCAATTGGGGTCGGCATCGGGTTCCTGTTCCCGGCGGGCGTACAGCAATTTAACGACGCGGTTTCAGTCGGCACGACCAACATCCCGATTGCTATCGGTCTGATTTTGATGATGTACCCGCCCTTTACCAAGGTCAAATACGAGGAATTGGGCGATGTCTTTCGCAACAAGAAGGTGCTGGCGCTTTCTCTGGTGCAAAACTGGCTGATTGGCCCGGTGCTGATGTTCGTGCTGGCGATCATCTTCCTGCAAGGCTACCCGGAATACATCGCCGGGCTGATTATGATTGGCCTGGCGCGCTGCATCGCCATGGTGATTGTCTGGAACGAACTGGCGCACGGCGACACGGAATACGCCGCCGGGCTGGTGGCCTTCAATAGCATCTTCCAGGTGCTGTTTTACAGCGTCTATGCCTGGCTGTTCCTGACCATCCTGCCGACCTGGTTTGGGCTGGAGGGCGTGGTGGTGGACATCACCATCGGGCAGATTGCCGAAAGCGTCTTCATTTATCTGGGCATCCCCTTCCTGGCGGGCTTCTTCACCCGCCTGATTTTGGTTAAACTCAAGGGCAGTGAGTGGTACTACAAAAACTTTGTGCCGCGCATCAGCCCGCTGACGCTGATTGCCTTGCTCTTTACGATTATGGTCATGTTCTCGCTCAAGGGCAACCTGATTGTCCAAATCCCGCTGGATGTGGTGCGGATCGCCATCCCGCTCCTGATTTACTTTGTGGTCATGTTCCTGGTCTCGTTTTGGATGGGGCGCAGCCTGGGCGCGGATTATTCCAAGACGACCACGCTCTCTTTCACAGCGGCCAGCAACAACTTTGAGTTGGCAATTGCTGTGGCGGTGGCCGTGTTCGGCATTAACAGCGGCGCGGCCTTTGCGGCGGTCATCGGCCCGCTGGTCGAAGTGCCGGTGATGATTGGGCTGGTGAACGTGGCTTTCTGGCTACAAAAACGCTGGTATCCGCAGGCGGCGTCCGCGCCAGGGATGCTGGCCGCCGCTCAGGAAGCCTGTCCGCCGGATGAGAAGTTAGTCAAGTAAAAGAAAAAGAAGCCGGGACATGCGCCCGGTTTCTTTTCGCCAAAATTACATTCAAAAAGATGAATGTAATGACATACTGATGACATTCAACCCTTCGCCATGCTGAATGACGGGCGTACAATCGCATTCAATAAATCGAATATATAAAGGTAAATATATGGACGAATACGAAATCAAAATCATGAAAGCCCTGACCCACCCTACGCGCCTGGCTATTTTGGACATTTTGCGCGATGGTGAGCAATGCGTCTGTCATATCGAAGCCGTCCTGGGCTTGCGCCAGGCCTATATTTCGCAGCAGTTAATGGTCTTGCGCGATGCCGGTATTGTGCAAGACCGCCGCGATGGCTGGAACAATTACTACCGCGTCATCCGCCCCGAAATTTACAACGTGCTGGACGCAACGCGGCAAATGGCGGGCAAACCAACCATCAACCCGATGAATTTGCCCCTCGCCTGCGATTGCCCAACCTGCAAAAGCGACGTCGGACAAACAGCAAACATCCCTGCTGAATTAACCGTCCGATAACCTACTTCCTCCTCTCAGAAAGGTACTTCATGAAAAACGTCAAAATTCTCGGAAGCGGTTGCGCCAACTGCAAACGGCTTGAACAAAACGTCCGCACAGTGGCCGCCAAACACAACCTGGAACTGGAAATCGAAAAAGTGACCGATTATGCCGAAATCATGAAATGGAATATTCTCTCCACGCCCGGTCTGGTGGTGGATGGGAAACTGGTTTCGGCAGGCATCCTGCCCAACGACCAGCGCCTGCTGGAAATGTTGCAATAGCCCCCCACAAGGAAACCGTATTATGGATAACTCTCTGCCCCTGCAAAACAAACCCGAAATTCCCTGGCGGCTGATTGGCTTGCTGACCCTCGCCGCCGCGCTGTGGCTCGTGGCCTACAACAGCATCGAAGCGCTGGCAAACTGGTTGGCATATGGCTTACTCCGTTTGGAACAAGGCTCGCATTTGGGCGAGTCTCTGGCATTCTTCTTTTACGATGTACCCAAACTCTTCCTGCTTTTGGGCGGCATGATTTTCCTGATCACCCTCTTTCAAACTTTCATTGACACCCAAAAAGTGCGCGCACTGGTGGAAAAACGCGGCGAAGGCATCGGCAACCTGATGGCGGCGCTCTTCGGCGCGGTAACTCCCTTCTGCTCATGCTCCTCCGTGCCGCTGTTTATCGGCTTCGTGCAGGCGGGCATCCCGTTGGGGATTACTTTCTCCTTTCTCATCACCTCCCCGTTGATGAACGAAGTCGCCTTCGTACTGCTGATTGGCCTCTTCGGCTGGAAGATTGCCCTGCTCTACCTGCTTTCAGGCGTGACGATTGGCGTCGTCAGCGGATTCATTCTTGGCAAACTCAAACTGGAACGCTACGTGGAAGGCTTCGTGTATGACATCAAGCCCCACGCAAACGCAGAAATCTTTGAAGAAAAATTGACCTGGAACGAGCGCGCCAGCCGCGCCTGGGACAGCACCAAAGAAATCGTCAGCAAGGTCTTCTGGTTTGTCATCATTGGCATCGGCATTGGGGCATTCATTCACGGCTATGTGCCGCAAGATGCCCTGACCGGAATCATGGGCAAAGATGCCTGGTGGAGCATCCCCGCTTCTGTGCTGGTCGGCATTCCGCTTTACTCCAATGCGGCGGGCGTAATTCCGATTGTCTCCGCCCTGCTGGATAAGGGCGCTTCGCTCGGCGCGGTACTCGCGTTCATGATGTCGGTGGTTGGCTTAAGTTTGCCAGAGATCATCATTTTGCGCCGGGTGCTAAAACCGCAGTTGATCGCCATTTTTATCGCTGTTATCGCCGTGGCAATCATCATCACCGGCTATCTGTTCAATTTGGTTGCGTAAGACAATATGGAGGATAAAAAATTATGGAGCTTAGTTCAACGCTAATCGCGGCAGTCGTGTTTGCCTTTGTCATCGCCTTCATCTTCTCGATGTTCGGACAGGGCGGCGGCTCAGTCTATACCCCGCTCTTACTCCTGCTGGGATATTCGATTCTGCTTTCCAGTTCCACCTCCCTGGTTTTGAATCTCATCACGTCATTGTCCGCTGGCTATATTTTCTACCGCAAAAAGATGATCGATTACAAAACGTCGTTCATTTTTGCGCCAGGCATCAGCATCGGCGCATTTGCAGGCGGGGCGTTATCCAAATCATTTGATACGACGTTTTTATTGTGGTTGTTCGTGGCTTTCCTGCTGGTTGTGGGCGCAAGAATGATTTACTCCTACTGGGAGAAGGCAGCAGCGGAGACAAATACGCCCGTCCGCCTGTCGCCTGCCATGTACGCGCTAATTGCGGCTGTCGGGCTGGTAGTGGGATTTCTGGCTGGACTGCTGGGCGTGGGCGGCGGGATTTTCATCGTCCCCTTTATGGTCTACGTCTGCAAATTCCCGACCAAAATTGCTGCTGGTTCCGCGCACCTGATTATCTCCTTTTCCGCGCTGGCAGGGATTCTTGGCCACGCCACCGCCCATCAGTTCGATCTTCCGTTGATCCTTGCGACTGGCGTTGCTGTCTTCATTGGAGGTAATCTTGGTGCAAGATTGAGCATGAAGTTCAATACAAAAATCATTAAAGCAGGCTTGGGTCTGATTATGTGGGCTTTTGCCGCGCAAATTCTGTTCAAACTATTTCAGTAAAGGAGATTTAAGATGACTACGCAACATATCCCCCCCGAATGGGCCTTTGAATTTCACGGACACGAATGTCCCTTTATGCCGCTTGGCTACCGCATGGGCAAACTGGCGCTGGCGTATCTCGGCACGGGGAAAGAACCCGACCACGGTTTCTTCATCTTCCCCGAACTGGGAGAAGGACATCCGCAAACCTGCCTGATGGATGGACTGCAAGCCGCTACAGGCGCAACCTACGGCAAGTTGATGATTGCCAAAACTTTCTACGGCAAACTGGCGGCGACTTTCTATCATCCGCAAAAGGGCGCGGTGCGCTACTCGCTCCTGCCCGATTTTGTGGACGCGATGGGTAAGTTCGAGTTTTTCGCCTACCGCCGAAAGGGAGTCGAGCCATCGCAGATTCCGCTGGAAGTGCGCCGTGAAGTCATCCAGTGGGTCTATGAGCAAAGCGATGAAACCATGTTCAAAGTGGAAGCCAAACCCGATTTCACCTACAAGCCCGTCAAAGGTTCGTTTAACAAGACTAAGTGCAGTGTCTGCGGCGAGTATGTCTTTGACCGCTACCTGCGGATGAAAGACGGACAGCCGATTTGTATTCCATGCTCTGGGTACGAAAAAAACGCGCTCATCGAGCGATAAGCCGAGTTTTCCCTCTCCCTTTTTCGGGAGAGGGAAAATAAACACGCCGCCATTCAATGCCAAAATATAACAAACAATCGCGCAAGCAACCACCTGTCCTGTGGATTCTGGCGGGCATTATCCTTTTGTTGGTCGCAGTCTTTGCCCTCAAAAACGGCAATTCTCCAACCTCGACTGCCAACCTCGAAGCCGAACTCGACCAGGCGCTCGCCGCTGGCCGCCCCACGTTTGTCTTTCTCCATTCGCTGGAGTGCATTCCCTGCAAGGAGATGATGAACACGGTGGCGCAGATCTATCCTGAATTTCAAGACTCGGTCGTCTTGATTGATGTCGATATTTACCAAGAAATCAACGCCAGTCTCATCCGCCGCGAAGGCTTGCAATCGATCCCAACCCTGGTCTTTTACGATGCGCAAGGCAAACGCCAGTTATTCATCGGTGCCATGCCGCCCGAGCAATTTCGGGATATGATGACCCAAATGGCAGCGGGAAATTAACATGGACTTCGACTTCACCCTGATTGCAGAAGCATCCCCGCTGGCTTTTGCGCTTGTTTTTCTTGGCGGCATTCTCACCAGCCTTGTTTACCACGCGACAAGATTGATCCCCCCCAAACCTTCGGGACGTTGTAGTTGTCCAAACGCTCTCTTTTTACAAAACTGCCCGACATCCTTTATAATTAGACTACCTTTATCTGAAATGGCGGCGCAATGACAAAGATTACTCAACCTTTCCTTCCTGTTTCTCCCGAAGAGATTCTGCAAGACTACCGTATCGCCTACCGCTCGCGGCAGGTGTCCATCGTCGGGCGGCGGGAGGTGCTTTCGGGCAAGGCCAAGTTCGGCATTTTCGGCGACGGCAAGGAAGTGCCGCAGGTGGCGCTGGCCCGCGCGTTTCGCAAGGGCGACTGGCGCTCTGGCTATTACCGCGACCAGACGTGGGTGATGGCGCTCGGCGTGCTGGACGTGCAGGCTTACTTTGCCCAACTCTATGCCCACGCCGACGTGGAAGCCGACCCGGCTACCGCCGGGCGCTCGATGGTCGGTCACTTCGTCTCGC
>DAOUCM010000063.1:0-1537 GCA_034431895.1 Anaerolineales bacterium | reverse complement strand
TCCTGGTAGGCGGGGCCTACCTTCCAACCGCATGAAACAGGGGCGCGCGCGGCACAATTCCAGTATACTCAAAATCGTCAGGCATGCAAGCCGTACATTGCATTGGTGGCTGGGCCTCCAACCCACCCCGAGCTGCAACCTGGTTACCGGTCTCGGTGATTTCTTCACTGGCGGCGTGTCGGTCTTTCAGACCCAGGCGCGACCCCGATTAGCAAGCTACCCTCTTCTCCCCAGGAGACCGGGCCTGACCATTCTCTATTCCAGGAGGTTCTTCCATGTCCAAAAAAGTTTCTCGTCGTCCTGCTTCCCAAGTTGAAGTGCGTTCTACCGCCGCACTGCCCATCCTGCGTCCCCATGCTGCCGGAGCCGACATCGGCGCACATGAAATCTATGTCTGTGTCCCCGGTCCCGACAATACCCAGCTGGTGCGCATTTTTGGCGTCTACACCGCCGAGTTGCATTCCCTGGCCGACTGGCTGGTGGAGAACCACATCGAGACCATCGCCTTCGAGTCGACCGGCGTGTACTGGATCCCGCTTTTCGAAGTGCTGGAGAGCCGCGGACTGGAGTGTTGCCTGATCAGCGGCAACGATGTCCGCCACATTCCCGGACGACACAAGAGCGATGTGCTCGACTGTCAGTGGATTCAGACCCTGCACGCACGCGGCTTGTTGAAAGCCTCCTTCCGCCCCGAAGCCGACCTGATTGCCCTGCGCACCCTGCTGCGTCATCGCGCTCAACTCATCGAGCATCGCTCCCCCCACATCCTGCACATGCAGAAAGCCCTTACGCAGATGAACATCCGCCTCGACCGCGTGGTCTCGGATGTCACCGGTCAAACCGGTCTGGCTATTCTGCGTGCCATCGTCGCCGGGGAGCGTGACCCGCACAAACTGGCCGCCTTGCGCAACTATCGCTGTAAGAAGGATGAAGACGAGATCGCCAAAGCCCTGACCGGCACCTGGCGCGAAGAGCATCTCTTCGTCCTCAAGCAATCGCTGGAAATGTACGATTTCTATACCCGCCAGCTCGAAGCCTGCGATGCCGAGATCGAGCGCCAGTACAGTGTCACCCGCCCCAACTCCCCTGACCCGAACCCGGATGACCAGGCCCCCCTGCCGCCCAACAAGCGCAACTCCCATAGCAAGAACTTGCCCAAAGATACCCCCATTCACGTTCGCCAGCACCTGCGCCGTTTGACCGGCGTCGACATCACCGCCGTAGACGGTTTGTCGCTGGATGGAGCGGAGAAAATCATCGCCGAAATCGGGACAGATATGACCAGGTTTCCCACCGAGAAGCATTTCTGTTCCTGGCTGCGCCTATCGCCGAATAATCGCATCACCGGCGGAAAGGTCATCGCTTCTTCCACCGGCAAAAGTCACAACCGCGCCCGACAGGCTTTCTTGCAAGCCGCCGCTTCCTTGGCGCGCAGCCAGAGCGCCTTAGGCGCATACTATCGTCGCATGCGCGCCCGCATTGGTCCTGCCCAGGCTCAGGTAGCCACTGCCCACAAACTGGCGCGCATCGTCTACCA
>DAOUCM010000062.1:0-18440 GCA_034431895.1 Anaerolineales bacterium | reverse complement strand
CCGGCAATGGCTGGGAGGCTGCTTTGAATGGGAATCTCGAAACTGTTTGGAGGGTAATCTTCGCCGTGGCAGCCCGATTGCCAACAGTTGCGCTCTTCGGGAGGAAAGGAGGCAAGCCACTCGTCTGTCAATCCCTGTCCACGGTCGCCATGACAGGACATGCACATGCCCCAATATTGGAGCGCTCCTTCGTCGGCCTGTCCAGGCGGGTTGTTCGTGGGTGGTGGTTCGAGCCGCCTGGGGTCGAAGGTAGGTGTCGCCGGGGGCGTAGCGGTCGCCTGGTCAGCGGGAGAGGCCGTTGCGGCAGAGACGGACAGGATTCCGCCCAGGCCGAGAGCCAGGATGGGAAGCAGGAGCAGGCCGCGGCTGAGTCCGAAGCGGGGTGCGGAGGTCATATAGCGGCAGCGTTACGTTCGTCTTTTATAGCGTGATGACTTTGGCTGCTTTCATCTGCGCTTCGATGATGTCTGTCATGCCGCCAACAATGCCTACCTGTACTTTGTCGGTCAGGCCGTAATGTTCCAGACAGGTGCTGCATACAATCAGGCGCACGCCTTTGGCTTCGAGCGCGCGTAGTTGTGTCAGGACGGGCGAGCCTTCCACAACCAGTTTGACGCCATCGGTGTAGAAACAAATGGCATTAGGCAGGGATGGGTTGGCCTGAATGAGCTCCAGGTATTTGGCGATCAGTTTCAGTTGCAGGGCCTGCTCGCCTTTACCCATGCCGTAGTTGGTGATTTGGATGATGGCGTCTTGCATTTATTCCTCTTTGGATGGGGATGTTTCGTTTTGATAGACTTGAAGTAGTTCGCGCGCCTGCGCGGCTTGCTCTTTGGGCGTGTACAGTTGCACTCGTCCCAGCCCATCGATGGTGGTTGGATAGATGTGATGTCCGACAGCCTCCTGAAAAAGTTCCACCGCGACACCTTCGGCCTCCAGGAAACTTTTCAGCATGTTGGCTTCCAGGCGGCCGTAGACTTCAGTCAGTTTTTCCCATTTCATTTCGTCCATGAGAGACTCCAGGTTATGATGAACAGGGCCGTCCAGAGCGCGCTGACAAAGAGTTGTCGCAGGCCGATGTTCACCGCTTTCCAACCGATGGCCGGATGAAAGATGCCCCACAGCGTTTCAACCCATTGTAGCAGATAGGGGACAAAAAGCCAGCGCGGCAAGATGGACGTCCCACTCAGGACGAGCGCCAGCACCAGGTTGAAGGACGTATAAGCAAAGGCGCGCCGTCCCATGCGCCACAGCGCGCTTCTTTCTGGACCTGGAACCGGTCCCCCTTGTTGGAGCCGTCCCTGTGCGATGGGCATATCCCGCTGCTCCAGCCGCAGGTAGGCATAGACAATCGAGGCCGCCGATTGCAGCCAAACGCCCAGCCACAGCACCCAGCCGAGCGGATGATACTCTCCGCGCCCGATCCAGAAGGCAGCCGGGGCAGCCAGCGCCAGCGTGCCGCTTGCCAGAATTTCTACGCCCGCCTGGCGGCGCTCGGCGCGTTTTTTCACCAGCCATAGATGCCAGGCAAAGACCGGCAGCCCTGGCACAGCCAAGAAGAGCGTATAGGCGTACCCTCCTGTAATCAATCCCGCCAGCGCCAGCAAGATGAGCGTCCCATAGACCAGCATCCAGAAACGCGCTGCCGGCAGGTCCGCGCGTGAGCGGCGTCCGCTGTAGGCTTTGACGGCTATGCTGACGGGCTGCCGCAACAAGAAGACGCCCATTGCGGCGACAATCAACCACGCAGACTCGGCTTCGAGGCGCTGCCCGGCAAACAATCCAATCAACAACGGACTCAGGATGAAAACCCATGAGCCGTGGTCTTGAGGAATGGCAATGTGGCGTTTGAACAACGAGGCAGCCATGGCGTATGGCTATTTTACTCCACATCTTCATTTTCCTGGAGTCCGCCATCTCCAGATGTAGGCGCTCCGAAGTCTGGAGACTTCGGATAACCGTCCCGAAAGCTTTTTAGAGCAATTGGATGGGCAAAATCGAGCCTTCACCCTGCGGGTACTTCGCGGGACGGTTCGAAGGCTTATCCCGAATCCATTAAGTAACGAATCCTGCTCATGGATGGTATAATATTCTCACCCATCAAAAAGTATAGAGGAGCCCAACTTGGCGTTTAACCCGCTCGACTGGCTTTTAGGCCTGTTTTCATTGGACATTGCCATTGACCTGGGCACTGCCAACACCCTTGTCAGTGTGCGAGGCAAGGGTATTGTCATCAATGAGCCTTCTTGGGTAACGATTGATAAACGGCTACGTCAGCCGCTCGCTATTGGATTGGAAGCAAAAGAGATGATGGGGCGTACGCCCAGCAACGTGGTAGTGGTGCGCCCTTTGCGGGACGGCGTGATTTCTGAGTTCGATGTGACCCAGGTCATGTTGGAATATTTCATTGGGAAGGTGCATGAACAAAGCGTTGTCCCTTTGCCGCGCCCGCGCGTGGTGATCGGGATTCCCACCGGCGTTACCGAGGTCGAAAAGCGCGCCGTCTATGATGCGGTCATGGCGGCAGGCGCCAGGCAGGCCTTCCTCATCGAGGAGCCTATAGCGGCTGCCCTGGGCGCTGGCTTGCCGGTTGCCGAGATTCGCGGCAGCATGGTGGTGGATATCGGTGGCGGCACGACGGAAGTGGCCGTGATGTCTATGAGCGGCGTGGTCGTCTCTCGTTCTTTGCGTGTAGCAGGCGATGAGATGGACCAGGATATTGTCCAGTACCTTCGCAACAAATATAACTTGTTGGTTGGCGAGGGGGTGGCCGAACAGGTTAAATGGAACATTGGTTCGGCTTTCCCGCTTCCTACCGAAAAGACGATGGAGGTGCGCGGCAGGAATCTCGTCACCGGCTTACCGGAAACTATCAAAGTTTCCTCGGTGGAGATTCGAGAGGCGCTGGCGTCTTCTGTGCAGGTGATTGTGGATACGATCCGCGACGCGCTCGATGAGATTCCGCCGGAGATTATTTCGGACTTGATGGATATTGGCATCTGCCTGGCTGGAGGAGGAGCGTTGTTGCAGGGCCTGGCCGACCGTTTGAACGATGAGCTGAAATTACGAGTATGGGTTGCAGAGGATCCACTGACGTGTGTGGCGCGCGGCGCAGCCATGATTTTCGAGGATTTCGAGTCGTTGAGCCGTTTGTTGGTCGGATTGGAGCGCGGCAGCACTCGCCATAACGCATAGGCGCGTTTGCTTTTTGCGTTCATGCGATTGGTTTGGGTATGAAGGATTTTCTGAATCGTTCCTTGAGAACGACTATTGTCTTTTTGGTGGCAGGCGGGATTTTGATGTTGGCGCTGGGAGGGTATTTGAGCAGCGCTTCGCGCGGGATCACAGGGGCGTTCGTTGCGGTCCAAACCTGGTTTTCGACCCGATACAATGCGATCCAAGATTTTTTGAGCGCTCCGCGCGATATTGCGACTCTCCGTCAGCGGAATGCCGAACTGGAAGCGGAGGTATCGCGTTTACAAGGGCAGGTGATCGAACTGCAACAACAAGTGCGAGAGACGCAAATCCTGGCGGCATTGGTGGATTTTTCGCGCGCCAACCCAGAAAGTACGTACAAAGGCGCGGCGGTCATTGGCCGCGACCCTAGTCCGTTTTTGCATTATGTCATCATTAATCGCGGTTCCAGCGATGGCATTTTGCGAGGCATGCCGGTCGTGACCAACCAGGGTTTGGTGGGACGGGTGGATGCGGTCATTGCAGAGGCAGCGCGCGTCCAATTGATTACCGATCCAGCCTCGGCGGTCAATGTGCGGTTGCAAAATGCTGAGGCCGATGCAGTTCTGGTTGGCTCTGTAACGGGCGACCTCTCGCTGGATATGCTTGCCCAAGATGCCGCAGTGGAGATTGGAGATGTTGTGTTGACATCCGGTTTGGGCGGCGGCTATCCCCCAGATTTGATTGTTGGGCAGGTCCTCAACGTTCGTAAACTCGATGTCGAACTCTTTCAACGGGCTGCTGTGCAGCCGGCAGTGGATTTTGCCCGTTTGCAGATAGTTCTGGTGATTACCAACTTTCGGCCTGTTGATATCCAGCCGCTCATTCCAACGACTTCTCCCTGAGTATGCGTACTCTAATTGCCTTTCCTGTGCTGATTCTGGTTGTCATCCTCCAGTCGGCAGTTATCAGCCGTATTACCCTTCTGGCCGGTTGTGCCGACTTGATGCTGGTGATTCTGGCAACCTGGGCGTTGCAAACGGATATTGATGCTTCCTGGCAATGGGCTTTTCTTGGAGGGATATTGGTCTCTTTTGTTTCTCGAATGCCCTGGCTGGTTGTTTTGGGAGGCTACCTCGGTACGGTGACGTTGGCTCATTTGTTGCGCGGGCGCTTATGGCAGGCGCCTGTATTGGCTATGTTTAGCGTAATCTTTGCAGGAACAATGTTCATGAATGTCGGCGCTTATGTTGTTTTGCAATTCCTATCGTATCCTCTTACCTTGAATGAAGCACTTGGTTTGATTGTTTTACCGAGTCTCTTGTTGAATCTCTTGTTTGCTCTGCCTGTTTATGCCATAATGCGCGATTTGGCGCATTGGGTGTATCCTGCGCAGGAGGTCGATTGAGTTCCCCCTCTTCTGCTGTCGAACAAACATTTGCGTGGCGCGCTTGGGCGCTGTATTTTGTCATGGCTTCGGTCATGGCGGGGTTGCTGTTTCGCTTGCTGGGGTTGGAGGTGTTTCAATCCTCTGTTTGGCTGGAGCAAGCGGTCGAGAATTACACATCTACAATCTCCTTGCAGCCGGCGCGCGGCATCATTTATGACCGCAACGGTTATATCCTGGCCGGCAATCTCGCTTCTTACAACGTGGTCGTTACGCCTGCCGATTTACCCGACTCGGAGGCGGATATTCAAAATATTTATCGGCAATTGTCCGAGTTGATTGACGTGCCTGCCTCGCAGGGGACGGTAGAAGATGCAAAGTTGGTTGCCGAGTGTGTGCCAGGCCCTGGCATTGCGCAACTGGTCGAATTGGGCGATTCCTTGGCGCCGTATCGGCCGGTCAAGGTCAAATGCAATGTAGATGAGACCATTGCGCGCATTGTGCGTGAACGCGCCGTAGATTGGCCCGGCGTTTCTATCCAAATCGAGCCGGTTCGTGATTATCCCACCGGCTCGTTGACGGCCAACGTCATTGGCTTCTTGGGTCCTATTCCGGCCACGTTGGAAGAGACCTATCGAGAAAGAGGCTTTGTCCCCAATCGAGACAAGATTGGTTATGCGGGCATCGAGGCCGCCTTAGACCCCCTCTTGGTGGGTGTGCCTGGCCGCCGCGTCGTTCAGGTAGATGTGGCTGGGAAGGAACTTCGCAATTTAGAGCCTCCCATTTTGCCTGTCCCTGGCTATAACGTCAAACTGACCATTGATACGCGCTTGCAAGCGGCAGCCGAAGCAGTTTTGACGACCGAAATCCAGAGTTGGAATAATTATTTTGGCAAGATTCGGATTTCGAGTGGTGTGGTCATTGCTATGAATCCCAAGACAGGTGAGATTCTCGCCATGGTGACCTATCCAACGTATGAAAACAATCGTATGGCGCGTTTCATTCCTGCATATTACTATGAGCAACTCAGCGAAGACCCTCGCCGTCCTTTGCTGAATAACGCTATCCAGGCCGAGTACCCCCCCGGCTCTGTATTCAAATTGTCTACCGCTACAGGCGCCTACAATGAAGGGGTGGTAACGCTCGATAAGACGATTCAAACGCCAGGCAAACTCGAACTATGCGAGAAGTTTTCTCCCAACGAGCCATGTACCGACGCCAATACGCGCCCTTTTGTAGACTGGGTATATAACATTCGCGGCGTCATCAACGAGGCCGGTTTTGGACAGTTGGATTTCTTGCATTGTATTGCCTATTCCAGCAACGTATGTTTTTACAAACTAGGCGGAGGCTTCGAGGAAGAAATCGAAGAGGGATTGGGCATCTTTCGTCTTGGGGAGTATGCCCGCGCGTTGGGTTATGGCGCGCGTTCTGGTATTCAATTGATTGGTGAACAAGATGGCCTCATTCCCTCTCCGCAATGGAAGCGCATCAATCAGGGCGAAAACTGGTCCACCGGAGATACTTACATTGCCTCGGTCGGGCAAGGATATGTCATTGCGACCCCGCTTCAGGTTTTGATGTCGGGGGCTACCATTGCCAATGATGGCAAACTCATGCAGCCTACCATCGTGCGCGAAGTGACCAACAGCGAGGGAAAGGTCAGCGAGGTATGGTTCAATCCAGACGACTTTTCGCTCTGGATTCCCTATCAAGGCTCTACCGAGCGCCGCAACGAAGGCCGCGCCTGGATCAATCTTGACGATTCTGCGATCGTGACCGAGTTGCCCGCCGGCAGTTATCAGATTTCGCCCTTTGTCCCCAACTTGAAATGGGATCTGACGACCACACCCAAAATCAAAGGATATAGTTGCGAAGGGGGGTATTGCTCCGAGACCGGCGAAATGAAAATCGTCCAACCCTCGACCATCGAGGCTGTGCAAGCAGGTATGCGCCTGGCGGTCACCGACCCGCGCGGCACGCTGCACGAGGTCTTTTCTGGCTTCCCTATTGCGGTAGCCGGCAAGACCGGCACAGCCGAATACTGCGATGATGTTGCCTTGAAGGCTAATCGTTGTCAATTTGGGGAATGGCCCACCCATTCTTGGACACTGGCTTATGCGCCGTTCGACGATCCAGAGATTGCGATTATGGCCTTCATGTACAATGGCGGCGAAGGCGCTAGCGTGGCTGCCCCGGTGGTCGGGCGTGTGATGGAGGCCTATTTCGAACTCAAGGCCATTGATATTGCCCAAAATGGGGGCAGGTAGGTTCTTCATGCTATAATTTGTGCCAGGCTGTTGCCTTTTGGTTCAGGTATGGATAAGCAAAAAGATGCGCTTCAAATCAAAGGACTGCGTGATGGTTTGTTGATTGCGCTGGGCCCCGGCGAATGGAAGGATCTGCAAAGCGCTTTGCTCCAACAGATTGAAGCGCGGCAACCCTTTTTCCGGGGCGCTCGTGTGGCGCTCGATGTTGGCTCCCAAACACTGCGCGTCAATGAGTTGTCGGCCTTGCGCGACCGTCTTTCGGAGCAAGGGATTACGCTTTGGGCGGTGGTGAGCGAATCGGCGACCACCGAGAAAACGGCGCAATTGCTTGGCTTGGCCACGCGCATTTCGAAGCCTCGTCCGCAGGAGGCGCAAACCCATACCCCAGAGACCACTGACACAGAGGCCGCGCTTTTCATTGGCCGTACTTTGCGCTCTGGGATGCGCATTGAATTCCCGGGGCATGTGTTCGTCTTTGGCGATGTCAATCCCGGCGCAGAGATTGTCGCAGAGGGAAACGTGTTCGTTTGGGGTCGCGCGCGCGGCATGATTCACGCCGGTTCCAAAGGCAATACACAAGCCGTTATTGGGGCTCTTGATCTTTCGCCGATTCAATTGCGCATTGCAGACCAAGTTTCGGCCATGCTGCGGCCGCAGCAAAACCCCCGCCCCGAACTGGCTAGTTTGTCCGAAGAAGGGAAGTTGCAGGCAGTTCCATGGCAGCCCACTTGACATGACAGGATGATGCGATGAGTGCAAAAATTATAACGATCACCAGCGGCAAAGGCGGTGTAGGTAAAACGACCGCCGTAGCCAACATTGCCGTTGCTTTAGCCTCAGATGGCAAGAAAGTTTGCTGTATAGATGGCGACATTGGCCTGCGCAATCTGGATGTGGTTATGGGATTGGAAAACCGCATCGTGTACGATTTGGTAGATGTCATCGAAGGTCGCTGCCGTCTTCGCCAGGCGATGATCCGTGACAAACGCCTGCCTGAACTGTATCTCATTCCTGCTGCGCAAACCCGCGACAAGAGCGCTGTTTCGCCTTCCGATATGGTGCGCCTGTGCGACGAGTTGCGCCCCGAAGTGGATTGGGTGTTGATCGACTCGCCCGCCGGCATCGAGCGCGGATTTCGCAACGCCATTGCCGCCGCCGATGAAGTGCTGGTCATCACCAACCCTGAAGTCTCTGCGGTGCGCGATGCAGACCGTGTCGTTGGTCTGTTGGAGGCGGAAGGAAAAGGCGCACCGAGCCTCGTCATCAACCGGCTGAACCCCTCTATGGTTAGAAATCACGACATGCTTTCGGCTGAGGATGTCTTGGATTTGCTAGCCATTCCCTTGATAGGGATTGTGCCAGAAGATGAAAGTGTCATCGTTGGCACCAATCGCGGTACGCCGATTGCGCTGGATGGCAAGAGCAAAGCCGGGCAGGCCTTTCGCAACATTGCCTTACGCTTGCAAGGTCAACAAGTACCTTTCCTTGATTTGGATGCCCACGATGGTCTATGGGCGCGTTTGCAGCGATTGACGGGGAGGAAATAAGATGAGCAGTTTCTTCGAACGATTGTCTGGCCGCCCCTCCAGCGCTCAAAGCGCCAAAGAACGCTTGCAATTGGTCTTGATTCACGATCGCACCGATTTGACGCCGGCAGAATTGGAAGCCTTGAAAGACGATATCCTGACGGTCATCTCCCGCCATGTAGATATAGACCCCGATGCAGTGCAAATCGGCTTGGAGCGGCGAGGGCGGGAGCAGCGTTTGGTGGCCGATATTCCTCTCAGGAGCGTTTCGCGCCGCCACGCAGGATGAGTATGCTGCGCGATATTTCCTGGCGACATTTCGATTTCTGGCTGTTGGGCGCAATCGTCCTGGCGTCTGCCTTGGGCGTGGCTATGATTCGTTCTGCTGTGGCCGGCAACGAAGTCCTGCTCCCGTTGGTCACCCGGCAGCTGTACTTTGCCTTGTTGGGGTTGGTCTTGATTTTCATCGTGGGCGCCATAGATTACCGCTATTGGACTTCTCTATACCTGCCCATTTTCATTGTGATGAGCATCCTGCTGTTTGCGCTTTTCTTGAGCGCCCAGGCTGTGTTTGGGGCTGCCAGGTGGTTTTCCATTGGCGTTCTGTTCTTGCAGCCCACAGAATTTGCTAAGATTGCTATCATTCTGATTCTGGCGCGTTACTTCGAAAAGAACAAGGATCGTCCTCGCGATTTGCGCTGGATTTTTTTCAGCCTGCTGTGGGTGTGGGGATTGACCATCTGGATCTTACTCCAGCCGAATTTGAGCAATGTCGTTGTCATCAACGTCATCTGGTTGACCTTGCTTTGGTTGAATGGCTTGCAGTTGAAGCACTTGATTGGCTTTGGTTCGCTTGGGGCGCTTGCTCTTTTGGTGGTGGTGGGAACGATCGTGGCTGGTTTGCGGCTACCCTTCTTGCAACAATACCAGCAGGATCGCATTGCCAATTTTATTTTCCCTGACAAAACGGCCACCTTTGGTGCGACGTACAACGTCCAGCAGGCTCTGATTGCCATTGGCGCTGGCGGTTTGTTCGGCCAGGGATATGGTCACGGCTCGCAAACCCAACTCCGCTTTTTGAAGGTCCGTCACACCGACTTCATCTTCTCTGCCGTTGCCGAAGAATTTGGCTTCGTGGGCGGTTTGCTCGTCATCCTGGTGTTGGCCTTGATTATCTGGCGCTGCCTGCGCGCTGCTCAGCGTGCCAGAGATGTATCTGGCGCGGCGATTGCCTACGGGGTGGCAACGTTGATCTTCTTCCAGGGCGCGGTCAATATCGGCGTAAACATGAACATCGTGCCGGTGTCTGGCTTGCCTTTACCTTTCATCAGTTACGGCGGCAGCGGCTTGACCGCCCTCATGCTGGGTATTGGGCTGGTCGAAAGCGTCGCCCTCCGTCATAAGGCTTTGGATTTTTGAGGAACAAAACTGTGAAACCTGCTCGCGTCCGCATGGCGCCCTCGCCCACCGGTCATTTCCACCTTGGCTCTGCTCGTACTGCCCTCTATAATTACCTTTTGGCGCGCAAGACGGGTGGACAATTCATCTTGCGCATCGAAGATACCGACCAGAAACGCTTCGTCGAAGGCGCAGAACAAGAAATCTTCGACAGCCTCGACTGGCTTGGCATCCCTCCTGACGAAGGCCCTCACATTGGCGGCCCTTATGGTCCCTACCGTCAGACCGAGCGCCGTGAAATCTACCTGCGCCATGCCCAGGAATTGGTGCAAAAAGGCTATGCCTTCCCCTGCTTTTGCTCCCCTGAGCGCTTGGCCCGCGTGCGTCAGGAACAGCAGGCTCGCAAAGAGAAGACTCGTTACGATGGCGCCTGCCGCAATCTGGACCCCGACCAAGCGGCTCGCCGCATTGCCTCTGGCGAGCCGTATGTCATCCGTTTCAAAATGCCTTACGAAGGCACTACCACTGCTCACGATCACCTGCGCGGCGACATCGTGACCGAAAACCGCTATTTGGACGACACTGTGCTGCTCAAAGCCGATGGCCTGCCCACCTATCATTTGGCGGCCATGGTGGATGACCATCTGATGGGCATTACCCATGTCTTTCGAGGTTCCGAGTGGCTTTCTACTTTCCCCCTGCATGTCCAGATTGTGCGCGCCTTTGGATGGGACGAGCCGGTGTGGGTGCATCTTTCGGTTTTCCTCAAGCCGAGCGGCAAGGGCAAAATGAGCAAACGCGAAGCCGCCGACGCCATCAAAGACGGTCATTCCATTTTCATCAAAGATTTGCCGGCCCTGGGTTACACTCCCGAAGGTGTGCTGAACTGGATCGCCCTGATGGGTTGGGGTGTGCCGGAAGATGACGTGATGACCCTCGACGAAATGATAGAACGCTTCGATGTAGACAAATTGACGCCCTCCCCGGCCGCCATCAATTTCGAGAAATTGGATCACTTCAACGGCGCGCACATCCGCCTCTTACCGACCGAGGACCTGGCAGCGCGCCTCAAGCCTTTCTTCACCCGCGCCAATTATCGCGTCGAAGATACGACGCTGCTGGCCATCACCCCCCTCCTGCGGGAGCGCCTGGTGACCCTGGACGATTGCATTGCTTTTGGAGGCTTTTTCTTCCAGGAGACGGTCGAGCCGAACCCCTCCGAATTGATTGCCAAAGGCCTCGATGCACGGCAATCTGCCGAGGTTGCTCGTCAGGCATACACCCTCTTGGCGAGCCTGCCCCAAATCACCCATGCCGCTGTCGAGCCGCCCCTGCGTGATTTAGTGGAACGCCTGTCTCTCAAGCCGGGCCAGGTCTTCGGCATCTTGCGTGTAGCCATTACGGGGCAAACAGTCAGCCCGCCGCTGTTCGAAAGCATGGAAATCATCGGCAAGCAAAAGATCTTGGCGCGCCTGCAACACGCCATTGATTTGCTTGACAAAATGTAACGCTTTGCCCATGCGCGCCTTGTTGCTTGCCTTGCTGATGCTTGGCCTTGTGTCTGCCTGCCTGGCGCAGAACGAATCTGTCCGTGTGGAAAATCTGCCTACCGCGCGCGTGACCATCGTCACCAGTGCGCCGCCTACGCTGACACCCAGTCCTACCGCTACGCCCACTACGGCACAATGGATTTTTCCCTACACCATTCAGGGCCTGCGTCAGCACGAGTACCAAAGCGGCGCCATTCGCATCGGCGAGCAAATTGCCGAAACGGAAGATTACACGGCTTACCTCATCGAATATCCTTCCGACGGCCTGACCATCACCGGCGTCATGCAGGTTCCCAAAAGGGGCAAAGCGCCTTTCCCGGTCATTGTCATGAATCATGGTTTTTTTAGCCGCAGTGTCTATCGTTCTGGCGATGGGACGGACCGCGCTGCATCCTTTCTCAACCGCTATGGCTACTTGACGCTTTCTTCCGATTATCGCAGTTGGGGCGGCTCGGATGTTGGTTACAGCCTGTTCTATTCTGGCTTGGTGATTGACGTGATCAACTTACTGGATGCCATACCTTCCTTGCCGCAAGCCGATCCCCAGCATATTGGCATGTGGGGACACAGCATGGGCGGCGGAGTGACCCTGAAGGTGTTGACGGTAGATGCGGTTCTGCACCCTGGACGAATCCGTGCTGGGGTGTTGTATTCCACCGTCAGCGCCGACGATGCGGACATCATCGCCCGTTGGGGGCCCGGCTGCATTGGCGATATTGCCAGCGGGGAACGCCTGTATGGTTGCAATTCCTCCGACATCCTGCCGCTCGACTTGCCGGCCGGCTTGATTCAGGCCTACCAGGACGCCGCTGAAGACCCGGCTTTACTGCGACAAGTATCCGCGCTTCATTTTCTGGACGAGGTGACTGCTCCCGTTCAAATCAACTACGGCACCGCTGACGGGGAATCCTATGGCGGTACGCCGCCCGAATGGTCTAAAAAAGCCTATGAGGGCTTCGTTCAGGCTGGCAAGCAGGCCGAATTGTTTGCCTACCCCGGCGAAGGCCACTCTTTCCTGGCAGACCAGTGGTATGCGTTCATGGAGCGTTCGGCGCACTTTTTCGATGCGTATGTAAAGTAACGCCAGTTCGGGATAACCGTCCCGAAGGCTTTTAGAGCAATTGTATGGGCAAAACTGAGCCTTCGGGACGGTTCAAAGAAAGTACCCAGTTCGGGATAACCGTCCCGAAGGCTTTTAGGGCAATTGTATGGGCAAAAGTGAAGGAGTCGCTTGTGAACAATGTTCGGCCAAAATTGACCTTGCTCACTGAAGATCAAATCCAGCAGGTGCATTCTTACGCTCTGCGCATTCTATCCGAAACCGGCGTGCGCGTGGACTCGCCGTCCGTTGTAGAGCGGCTGAAGAGGACCGGGCAGGCGCGGGTCCAGGGACGAAGCGTGCAGTTGTCGCCCGAATTGGTGGAAGAGGCCATTCGCTCTGCGCCGTCCACCATCCCCATGTATGACCGACGCGGCAAGGCGGTCTTTACGCTGGGAAACGATCGTTTGCGCTTTGGCGTGGGTGTGACGGCGCTGTATTACCAGGAGCCGCTGAACGAGACTTTGGAATTGTTCACGCGCGCTCACCTGCGGTCTCTGACGCGGCTGGGGGATGCCTTGCCGCTGTACGATGTGATTTCGACGCCCGGTATCGTGCGCGATGTGCCGGAGTCCTTGAGCGACTTGTATGGCAGTTTGGAGCATTTTGCCAACACCAGCAAGCCGTTGGTGCTGTTGGTCTCGGACGAATATGCTTTCGCGCCGGTGTTGGAGATGTTCGAGCATGTGCATGGCAGCGGACTGGGAGAAAAGCCGTTCGTGTTGCCCTATTTCAACCCGGTCTCACCGCTGGTGATGGATTCCGGCACCCTGTTGAAAATGGAGGCGGCGGTCGAGCGCGGACTGCCGTTCATCTTCTCCAATTACAGCATGGCAGGCGCTTCTACGCCGCTGACGCCGGCCGGCACACTGGCATTGTTGCTGGCCGAATTGCTGGCTGGCCTGACCATCAGCCAGGTGATGAAGCCGGGGACGCCTGTTTTGCTGGGGATGCTGCCGGTGTATTTCGATATGAAGTCCATGCTGAATTTCTACGACCCACAAAGCATCTTGTTGAATCTGGCTTGTGCAGAGATGATGGCGCATTACAATCTGCCGCACTGCGGCACCTCGGGCAGCGGTACCGGCTGGGGCATGGATTTGATCGCCGCCGATACGTATTGGATGAATACGCTCACGTTTTCTCTCACGAAGGGCGGGCTGGCCCCCTTCGTGGGCGATAGTTTAGGCTCGAAGACGATTTCTCCTGCGACCATTGTGCATGTCCACGAAGTGATCGAACAGGCGCTGCGTTTTGCAGAAGGCTTCCAGTTGGACGAGGCGCAGGCTGCGCTGGATGAGATTGCCAGGGTGGGGCCGGGCGGCAGTTTCCTGTCGTCCCCTTCGACTTTGAAGAATTACAAGACGGGCTATTACGTGAGCCGCGTCTATCCGCGCTGGACGATGGAGAAGTGGCAGGCCGAGGGGCAGCCGTCTGCGCACCAGGTGCTGCGCGAGAAGACCCGCGCGTTATTGGCAGACCTGGCTGTGCCGGCAGATTATGAGGAAGTGATGGCCAAGGGAGAAGCCTTCATTCAGGCTTGGATTAAGGGCTCCGAAGCCTGAGACTTCGGCCTCCGAAGCCTGGAGACTTCGGAGGCCGAAACCTTGTGCTGTATTAGCATTCGCTATAACCGCAAGCGTAACACTTGCGGCAGCCTTCCTCGTTGACAACCGCCGCCTCGCCGCACTCTGGGCAAAGGTCGCCAATGCGGGGCGTTTGTGCGGCCATTTCGGCTTCCTTTTCCAGCAGGTGGCCGCCGTTGCCTGGTATTTTACCCTCCTGGGGAATATCCTTCATGCCGTCTTTTTCCCGCAGGTACATTTCGATGACCTGACCAACGCCGTCGGGCAGAGAACGCACGCGGTTGGGGCCGAAGCCAAGCGAACGCCCTCCTCCAATGCCGCTCAACTGGCGCACAATTTCGCGCATACGGTCCAATGGCGCAATGGGCGAAGCCAGCCGCAGCAGGTAAGAGATGAGCCGCCCAATGGCTTCCGAGACGGCGGCTGTCTCGGAGCCAGCCTTGGCCGTATTGATGAACACCTCGAAAGGCTGATCGCCGCCGTTTTCGTTGACGGTGATGAAGGCTTTGCCAAGCGGTGTTTCTACGCTGTAGGTTCTTCCCAGCAGGGCGCGCGGGCGTGGTTTCTTGCTGCCGTGCCATAGGGACACTGTCTCCTCAGGCGAGGTGGGAGCCGGGGAAGCGGAAGCAGCCTCAGGCTTGGTTGGAGGCGCGGCGGTCGTCTTTTTCTCGGCTGTGGCTCGGGTTTCCAGCACCACCTTTTCGCGCGAGCCGGTCACATATACGGTGATGCCTTTGGCGCCCAATTCCCACGCCAGCAAATACGCCCGGGCCACATCGTCCACCGTGGCGGTTTCGGGGAAGTTGATGGTCTTGGACAGGCTGTTGTCTACGAAGGCTTGCAGGGCAGCCTGCATGTGCACATGTTCCTCGGCGCTAATGTCGGATGAGACGACATAGACTTTGCGGATGTCTTCTGGTACCTCGGCGATGCCCTGGCAGGTGCCTTCGCGCATCACCTGTTCGATGATTTCCTGGCGTTTCTCCTCGCCCAGACCGGCTTGCTGCAAGGCGGCCTCGAAGCGGGGGCTGGCGTAGGTGAGTTGCAGGTCTTTGCCCTTGTCGTTGACGTGACGGATATAGGCCAACGCAAAGACCGGCTCACAGCCGTAGCCCTCGCAGCCGGCGACGGTGGCGATGGTGCCGGTCGGTGCGACGGTGGTCTGCGCGGCGTTGCGAATGCCATGCTTGCGGATGCCTTCCACCACCGCCTCCCACTGGACCTCGAGCCGGCCCCAGTTATCCTGATAGGGAGTCAGTGGCTTGGGCGGACGCCACTTCAAATCGTCCATGTCGTAGAGGCTGCCCTGGATGGCCGGGAAGGGGCCGCGCTCTTGCGCCAGTTCGATGCTGGTCAGCATAGCGTGGTAGCGGACGAATTCCATCACCTGTGCGCCGAACTCCTGCCCTTCCTTCGAGCCGTAGCGCACACCGGCATGATACATCAAATCGGCCAGCCCCATGATACCCAGCCCGATGCGGCGAGCGCGATGGGCGGCCTCTTTCAATTGTGGCACGGCGGGAACGTAGGCGTTGGCTTCGACCACGTCATCCAGGAAGCGGGTGGCGGTGACGACGCTCTGGCGCAGGAGTTCCCAATCTACCGTGCCGTCGGGGCCGCAGTGTTCGTTGAGGTTGACCGAGCCGAGGCAGCAGTTTTCGTAAGGTCCGAGCCATTGCTCGCCGCACGGATTGGTCGCCTCCAGCGGGTAGAGGTGCGGCACGGGATTGCTGCGATTTGCCGCATCCAAAAACAACACGCCTGGTTCGCCGTTGTGGTGCGCTTGCTCCACGATTTTTTGGAACAGTTCACGCGCTTTGACCTTTTTGTAGACGCGGATTGGCACGCCGGCCGCCTCGGCCTGTTCGAGCGTGCCTTTGCCGTATTCGCGATATTTGGGGTCGTTCACGTCGGGGAAGCGCAGTTCCCATTCCTTGTCTTCCTTGACGGCGCGCATGAAGGCGTCGGTGATGCCAACCGAGATGTTGAAGTTGGTGATGTGATTTTCGTCTGTTTTGCAGGTGATGAACTCTTCGATGTCTGGATGGTCTACGCGCAGAACGGCCATGTTGGCGCCGCGGCGGGTGTTGTGTGTCACCATGCCATAAGCGAGATACGTATGGTTATCTGCGACTTCGAGATCGAGTGTAAGCGCGCTACCCGCTTCTTCGACACCGTGAACCTCCACGAACCAATAGCCTTCTGCGGAGGGCGTATTTTCGAACGTCTCGGGATATTCACGCTTCAATAACTCGTATCCCGACCAGGTCAAGTTGCGTCTGCCCCGTATGTAGCGTAAAAGTTTGCGGCGCAGGCGCGGTTCGGCAGCGCGGAAATTGATTTGCTGGCCGCGTCCCCTTTTATCTATTTGCTCCAGGGTGATTTCATCCAGCGCGGCTTGCAGCCAGTATTTCGGATTCGGCAAGACATGGGATGTCTCGCGGCGCAAATCGCTTTCCCAAGAGTAAGCAGCAACAAATCGCGAACGCTTGTCGCACCCAATTTTTTCGCGCCAAGCCTGCAAACCAACGGTCGAGGAGATTTTTACCTGATACGTTTCGGAATCGCCCCAGCGATCCAGCCCAGCCGAAATCGTGCGAATACCGACAGGACATCCCAAGCCAATCAACAATGTCGAAACTTCACGAGCCAGCCGCGCGGAGGAAGTGGTGAGGGTTGGGTATCCATGCGTTAACGATCCGTCCGCTTCGAACAATCCGCGCAAATACGCGCCGACAATATTCGGCGGGGATTGTCGAATCAAGCGCGGCACGAACGCCTCGCGGCTTCTTCCCTTTTCCAGGCCGTTCATTAGCAGGAACTCTTTAATCGCCCGGTTGTCCATCATAAAGGTCGCTGAACGGTCGTTTGGTTTTTGCATTTTATGAACGTTTACATGGAAGAGCCTTTCCATCAACGCGGGCATCTCCTCCATCAGGTAGGAATTGTGGGCCACGCTCACGCCCACACGATGGTCGTCGTCACTTTTTGCCACGAAACCATCTCCGGTAAGATAACCGAGGAAAAATGCGAATTCCTCATCCAGAATGGAGGGCAATTCGGGCATTGCCTGGTTGCCGTGTCTTTTCACGGGCTTCTTCAAAACCTGCAAACGCCCCGTATGTTCGCCCAACCGCACGACGATCCAATCGCCCGGCGCAAGGTTCTGCAGTTCCTTCCACTGCGGCCCAAAGTCGGTCATTACCTTTACTTTGTGATTCGGCGTGCCAGCAATGCTCAATCCTTCACGAGTGTGAACGCGCAGAATTTTCGCCACGCCGTTATTGAAGCCGCGCGGCGAAGTTTTTATTCCTTCATCCGTAGGAACAGACAAAGTATGCTCCTGCCAGCCTTCCACACTCAAATTGACGATCTCATCCAGCCGCAAGAGACCGTTGGCCGTAAAGACGAGGGTTTCGGGTAATAAACACCCCCCCTGGGCGATCTCGCCAAAAGCATGGTCGTAGACGCGCAGGAAACCGACCGGCCCTGTGGCCTGGCCGGCGGAAGATTGCACCAGCGCGCCCTTGGGCCGCAGGCGCGAGAAGGAGAAACCGTTGCCGCCGCCGGTTTGCTGGATGAGCGCCGCGTCGCGCAGGGTTTGGAAGATGCCGGCCGGGTCGCGTCCCATGTCATCGGTAATGGGGAGGACGAAACAATTGTGAACGATTACGCCTTCGGTGACGTAACTATGATCCTCGTCCACTTCGCAATTGTAGACAACGCCGTCATAGTTTTGACGGTTGATGGATTCGACTTCGAAGTAAACCTGTTCGTTGTCTCGAACGATTGTCTTCCTGATGTAACGTGTGTCGGGCGTTACTTCTATGTACCGGTTTACCCATTCTGCCTGTCTTTCGAAATTTTGATATGTACTGGGGCGACGAACTGGTACAGCAACTTCGTTTTCCTGCAACTCCAATTCGGCAGCATATTCAGATGCAGCAAGATCGAAATGAGGAGCGATGTTCGTTCCTTTTGGAAAGCCAATTGCAACTCGGTCGCCAACCTGCAAGTCGCCCGCTTTGACCCATCCTTTCTCTGTAAGAATCGGATGCTCCGGCGTAACTTCCATGGTTGTTCCAATAGACCTCACTTTAATTCGCAGCAATTCTCCGTGGTAGGCGCGTCGAAACAACTGGGTGACGGGTCTGAAACGACCAGCATGTGTCAACACCTGATCGCCTATTTCCAAATGCTCGATTCGTTTCACTCCCTGGGATGTGGTGACGCGCATGTCAGCGGTAAAACACGCGGCTAATTGTCCGAGCGGCGTGCCGGCTCCGGTGAAGGTCGGGGAATTGGGGAAGAACTTTTTGCTGGTTAGCAGGTGGTAGAACTCTATTGCGCGCGCCATTGCATCGCCCCCCCAAGTCTCTTCAACCTTGGCTACATGCCAGGCTACCCGCCAGAACATTTCTTCCACGCTTTCGATGGGCTGGCCATCTGC